>UQBX01000010.1 GCA_900539425.1 uncultured Oscillospiraceae bacterium
ATCATTCTATTTACAGCATTGTTTCCTGCTCCTCCTACACCTATAACTTTTATTGTTGCAGTTCCATCCATCATTGCAATATTATTATCATCATTGTAATCCATCATTTAGTTTTTCCTCCCTTTATATTTTTAAATTTTTGTATTTTTTTGTTTATTTTAACGTTATAAATTACTAATACAAGCACTACTATTACTAGTATTCCAACAATTGCTACTGTTATCACTATTTATTTCCTCCTATTTTAAAATTTTCTTTTCATTTGATCTAATGTATCATTCATACTTGGTGAAAATGTAGTATTAATTTGAGTTGTATTAGCTGCTGGTGGTCTATAGTTTGTTCCTCTTCCTGAAATTAAGGGATAAACCATATTAGCTAATTCTCGTAATACTTGCATAAAACTTTTTGAATATCCTTTTAATGTTATTTCGCAATTTATAATTCCTTCTAAATATTTTGTATATATATCTTCCTCAAAAGGTATAGATATATGTTTTATCAAATTCCTATCAAATAATTCTGTCATAAACGACATTGCAGGATCATTATAAAAAGCCATTCCACCTATTATTGTTTTTTCTGTAATTCCTCTTACTTTTACAACTTTATTAAGTATAATTTTTAATTTCTTTTGTTCTAGAATATTTTTAGCTTTTAATTCTCTTAAAAAAGCCGTTAATGGTTGAATTGTAAGTATATCTAGAGTTTGTACCAAATATGTTTCTTGAGATTGTTTAAAGTAACCTATTGGTGAATTATAATCACAATCTATTAGTATTACTGAATAATTTTTTACTAATGTTTGTAATATTTCATCTACCTTTGATATAGCTTCATTTTCTTCTGGAAGTGATGTAAATACTGTTAAGTTTGGATTTACATTTATTCCATTTGCAATTCCTCTTGATAAATTCATTATACAATTAGTTGCAATATTTCTTAATCCTTCTTCATTTTTTGTATAAATATAATAAGAATTTCTATTTTGTGTTGTATCTAATATTGCAACTTTTATTCCCATAGTTGATAATAATTCAGCAATATTATTTACAATAAATGATGTTCCATTTTTACTAGTTCCTACAAAAGTAACTATTTTCTTATCTGCTGTCAATAAAGATGGTGTTTATAGTGAAGCTATTAAGTTAAGTGATGATTCTTATGCAGTTTTATAAAACTTAATTACTCCTTGTCAGTACTAATTGGCTGTACCTCAAATGAATAATTAAGAGGTTTGAAGTAACCAAAACTGATTAAATGTTCTTTTGACGGTATAGGCCCGCAGCTGCCTGAACCTGTGCCGCGTACAAAGCCATCAACAGTTAAATATGTTGTGTCGCAATCAGGCAGATCTTCAATATGACGAGCTTTTTTCAGTTGCTCAAGTGTGAAGTGATTTGCATTGAAATTAAGATATTTATCCAAAGCAGTTATTTTAAGACCTGCGCCTTTACTGTTTGTAATTATAGCGTAACGTACATCGCCGCGGTTTCCTGAATCCTGAGGCTTTATGTATTTATGCGCCATATTAGTTACTGTGGTATCATAAATGCCAACAGGCGCATGCTCACAGAAATCAGAATAGTTTTCGATCGGCCCTCTTCCGTAGTATTTAACATTTTCAAATTCTTTGCCAAGTTCGGCGTGAACTCCGAAGCGCGGCAGTTGTGCCGTAAGCGGACAGATTTTACGAAGAGATACACTCATAGTGAGCTTTCCCGCATCGTCAAAATAATAGTTCACGTCAGCACTTGCAAGAACGAATAATCCTCTTGTAACAAAATCATATGTTGTATTTACAAAGTTTACGCCATTGCAGGATTTGACACCGCAGGAAATCAACTTTGGCATAGCATTGCCGAGACCGAGAATATTCCAGAATATTACCATATACTGGTCATTATCCAGTCTTCCTCGGTATATATGCGGAATAAATCCCTTTTGCATATCTATCGGACTCTGATTGAGATATTCAACTCCGTCCTTCATATAGCTTATAAGACCTTTGTTTTTATCAAACAGTGCCTTGCCGCCGTTATAAGAAACGGTTATTTGTTTTCCTGATGATGTGATTTCGGCAGAGTTCGATGATAACTCAAAAGATTTCAGCGTTTCGGTGCTGATTACGGTTTGCTCTTCAGCAATCAGCGCTCCGCTGTCCTTATATGTATATGTGAAATTGACAAAAACATCTTTTTGGCTCTGCTTTAAGAAGTTAGAATTTATCTGGAACCTCTTTGTTTTTCCCGGGTTTATAATGCTGTTGATTTTTCCTTTTTCAACATGATTTCCGTTTACAGAAATTTCAAAAGAGATCTCAATATCCGAACTGTCCTTAAAATAGCGTGTGTTTCTAATTTCAAAAATATTATCTTTAATATACTTTGCTCTGAGCGGACGGTAGCATGCCTTCATTTCAAGCGCACCGCTTGACGGTCTGCGGTCAGGATAGAATAATCCGTCTACACAGAAATTGCCGTCGTGTATAGGTTCGTTGTGATCGCCGCCGTATGTCCATTTGTATTTTGCGGTTTCATCATATACGCTGTGGTCTGCCCATTCCCATATACAGCCGCCCATAAACTGATCAGATGAATAAAACAGCTGCATATATTCTTCAAGTCCGCCGGGGCCGTTGCCCATTGCATGAGCATATTCGCACTGGAAAAACGGCTTGTTTTTGTATTTGCTTCCCGCTGTGCCTTTAAGAATTTTTCTCATAAGTGAAGGTGTTGCATACATTCTTGAAACAACATCGTATGCCCAGCGTTTGCTTCTTATAGCGCCTTCATAATGAACGGGAATTTGAGGGTTGACCTTTTTTAAATAGTTGTAACATTCGTCCTGGCATTTGTAGCCTCCGGATTCATTACCCAAGCTCCACATTGTAATGCACGGGTGGTTTTTGTCTCTCCCGTACATTCTTTTTACCCTGTCAAGGTAGTGTGAAGCCCATGATATATCGTTGCTCAATCTGTTTGGATTATAGGTAGAGTATGGAATTGCATAAAAGCCGTGAGTTTCAATATCAGCTTCGTCAACGGTGTAAAGACCATAGAAATCGCACATTGTCAAAAAAACCGGGTCCGGGGGATAATGCGATGTACGCACAGCATTACAGTTGTATTCTTTCATAAGCTGAACGTCTCTCTCCATATCTTCTATAGACATGGCGTATCCCTTTGTCATGTGAGTATCATGGTGATTAACTCCAAGCAGTTTTACCGGCTTTCCGTTAAACAGAAATACATTCCCGTCAATACGGATGTTTTTAAATCCTATATAAGTCCTTACTGCTTCAACAACATTTTCTTTGTCTTTCAGTACTATGTGAACTTCGTAAAGAGACGGGGTTTCAGCAGTCCATTCTTTTACCGAAAGTGCTTCTATTTCTGTTTCATAAGATTTTTTCAGAACGGCTTCAAACAATCCTTCGGATGATATTTCTATAGTGGTATCATCTGAAAAACTGCCGCTTACACTGATTTTGAGATTATATGTACCGTCAGAATTATACTCAGGTCTTAAAAGAAAATCATCTATGTGGTTTTCTTCCTGCTCTATTATATAAACATCACGGAAAATACCGTTTTCCCTGAACATGTCCTGACATTCAAGATATGTACCGTTGCTCCACTTGTAAACAACCGCCAAAATCTCATTTTTGCCGCTCTGTAATAAGGATGTTATATCAAATTCGGCAGTATTGTGTGAGCCTTCACTGTAACCAACGTATTCTCCGTTAATATAAACTGCAAGGGCTCCTGCCACCCCTAAAAATGTAAGTGTTTTTCGCTTTTGAAGATTATCAGCATCAAAAAATCTTCTATATATACCTACTGCAACATCAGACGGTATATTAGGCGGCCTTTTTGGGAACGGATACCTTGTATTTATGTAGGCAATCTGGTCGTATCCTGTTCTCTGCCAAGTACAGGGTACGTTCACTTTGTCAAACTTTGCGCTTTCAGTGTCAAAAGAAGTCGGCACAGCTGAAAGATTTTTATAATAAGCAAAGTCCCATTCTCCGCTTAAAACCGTTACTCTGTCGGAATTATAGCGTTCGTTTTTATAATCCGTGTTTTCAAAAGCCTTTTCGCTTGAAAACGGAATAAAATAGCTTCGCTCCTGCAGTTTTCCGTCTTCAAAAATGTTGAAATCTGTATGCAGATTTCTGTGTATTCTGTATTCCATATTTTTACCCCTTTATTTAAATACATAAATGTATTTTTCACCTTTGTTTAATATTATCTCTTCGTCATTTATTTTTACTGTATAGCAATCTCCGTTAGTAACAGAAATATCAGTACTGAATGCACAAAGATCCATATTCTTTATTTCGAAGAAATCCCAGCTGTCAGGAACAGACGGGCATATTTCAAAAGAATTAAACCCAACAGGTCTGTATCCCAAAATTCCTTCTGTAAAAATTCTCAGATAAAGGGCACTTTCCGCAGATAGCTGCGCCGCGTTACCCTCCGGAAAAGCCTCTACAGGATACGGTGAATGAAATCCCAAAAGTCTTTCATTTGTATATTCAAGCAGTAAAGAGTATGCCTTGTCCTTTTCGCCGGCATAAAACATTCCTCTCATTGAATAAAGCAAAGAGCGGTCCCAGTATGTTTTCTGACCGCTTCTTGTAAGCAGCCCTTTTCCCGTAAATAACTTATCGCTTAAAAGCGCTTGAACAGTTTGTTCTTTTCTGTTGTTAATGCCCATAACAAGAGGAAGGCATATCCATGAGCGCAGACGCTTTTCCTCCTTGCAGTACCTGTAAGTTTCATATCCTTCCACAGTTGCACCGAAATAGCTTTCGATACCTTCTTTTATTTTCTGTGCTGTTATAAGGGCATTTTCTGCTTTTTCGCTGTCTCCTAATTCTTTATATATATAATGGAGCGAGATAAACGCATCATATGTAATACACGAAGTTGAAAGATTTGCTTTTCCGCTTTCAAAACGGTTTTCAAGTTCATCGCTGTCGCTTTCAACAACGCCGTTTGAGTTTATTTTGCTTTCAACATACGCCTGAGCAGCCGTAATTGACGGCATGAATTCAGCAGTTTTCTCCTTATCTCCTGTACTTAAAAGGTAACGGCATAATCCATATAGGAACATAGAGCTGTCGCCACGGTCTCCCGCTCCGTTCCAAATGCCGTCACCGCATGCCACAATACTGGTGGGAATAGCTTTTGATTTATCTGCATATTTTGAAAAAAGTCTGTAACTGTTTACGCTTTGTTTTTGTCCTGCGGGATAACCTAAGTATGCAAAAAGAGGATTTGCGTATTCACACTGGTCATTAGTCCACAGCGCTCCGTAATAATTGCCGCCTCCGGGAGCGTGCATAAGCCCGTTTTTTGTATTGAATATGCTTTCAGAAGCCCTGATTTTGCAAAATTCAGTCATTAGATTGATTTCTTTATCAGGCGTTTTTATTTTCATGCAGTTACTGATATTGCTAAGAAAATCTTTTCTTGAGTTATATTGAGTGATAATCTGCTTTTCGACCATCTTCTCAGCAGAACTGCATATGTAGATGTTTATTGTGCTGTCAGGACTGACAGTAACTTTTTCATTATTTATTTCTTTTCCGTTGCAGCTTATAAATGTGAATAATTCCTGCTTTTTATCTTCATTTAAAAAAACTTTGCTGATATATTTATGAGGATGTCTGTTTCTTATTTTAACATATTGCTCAATAGAAGAACAGTTATTCACAACAATTTTTTCTACCAATGCTTTTTTATCGTGCGCGGGGCATATCGTATGGGTGATTTCAATATCGCCTGCGTGCTGATAGAAAGTGAGCATTCCGTTGAATTTGATTTTATCCGTTAATACCTTTGAGCCGTAATCTATATCCGCTCCGCTGAAACGGCAGGAAAGGCTTCCTCTTGTTTCGTTTGGTATAACTCTTATTTGGGGAAATACGCAAAATCTGTTTAGCTCAAGCTGTTTGCTTTCATCAATTTTATAACTGATAATAGCAGACATTTCAAAGCCGGACATTTCTATGTGATTATAATAGGGCAGTTTGATATTGTTTATATTGCAGTCAATTCCGTCATTTGTTACAGAGTAATATCTGCTTTTCGGTTCTGAGCCTTTGAATTTAACCCATGCAGGAAATATTCTTGGCTTTTTATATATCAGTTTCATATTACACCTATCTGTTTTTTTAGTCTTAATTTTTAAGCAGATAAAATTTTATATTAACTGCTGTCTTGTGTCATATTTGTCTTTAATCAGTTCAAGTATAAAAGCGCTTGACCAGCCGAAATCTTTTGCACCAAGACCTTTGCCTGTTTTTGAATCATAGTATTCATATATTGAATCTTTGTTTTGGCTGCAAAAGTTTAAAACGTTTTCTGTAAGTTCATCGGCAAGGGCAAAATCTCCGTAATTTCGTAATCCCTGTATCGTAAAATAAGCTGTGTTGAGCCAGCAAGGGCCGCGCCAGTATTTTGATGAGTTGTAGCGCTTGTTATTGTAACTTATCGTTGGGATTCCCGGATAAAAATAATTCGGATCTTTTGCCTTTTCAATCATGCACTGCGCTTTTTCTTTATCTGCCGCTAAGCAGAAAAGCGGCATAAAAGAGGCGGGGGATAAACGGTGAGTAAAGCGCTTTAGCTTAAAATTATAATCGCAGTAGCTTTTGTCTTTTTTTGAAAAAAGAATACTGTTTATTTTGGAAATCAGCTTTTCCCTTTTTTTAGTATATAATTCAGCTTCTTCCGGCTGTTTGAGCTTGTCTGCAATGTATGCCATTGCCCGGTAAAAATCAGCCATAAAGCAGTTGCAGTCAACGGCGTAGCAATTTTGAATTAGATGCGGAAAATCAAATCTGACAGTATTGTCCCATCCGCTTTCCATTTTGTGAACTTTATAGCTAAACAGAGTGCCGTCAAATCTGTTGCTTTCCCACCACGAAAGATTTGATTTCAAGTGATGATATGCGTATTCCAGAAAGGATAAGTCCGGATGAATCATGTCACTTTTCATAATAGCCCAAGCGAGAACAGGCGGCTTGGTGAACCGAAAAACGGTCTTTCCGTTTGTATAAACCACGTCTGCAATCTGACCGTCTGGTTTTTGAAAGTCAAAAAGTATTTTCATCTGATCGTGAGCAATTTCTATATCAAAATAGCTCATTGCCAATGTGTGAAATGCGCTGTCCCAGTTCCACACACCCTGGTATGTTCTGGGGGACGGCGATATGGCTTTACGGTCCTTAAAAACAAAAATCTCATCGCCCGCGGGCTTATTAATTATATTTCCGTAAAGGGTGCTGACTGCTCTTTCTATCAGGGCGCGTTCATCAGCGTTGCATTTTCCGTATACAGGAAATTTATTTTCAATATCCATGACTTTCTCCGTGCTTTTATTTTAGCATAGTTCAGTGTACAAACGATACCGTTTCTTTTTCATATTTGGGCTGATATTTATCCTGGTAATAATTCTGTGCTTCGCAGTCGAATGAACCGTCCGGATTAACTGTAATCAGAGTGCAGCCTCTGTAGTCGCCCTGCTGGTCAATATCTTTGTAAGCAAGATAATCTACGCTCATTCCGTATGTAAGACGTATGCCTTTATATTCAATAGAATAATTATTTATATGGTCATGCCCGCAGAATATACCCTGAGTGCTTCCAAGCGACTGCATAGTGTCAAACAAAGTGTCCTCGCCTGCTCCGCAGCATACGTTTTCGTCTTTGATACCGTAATAATATTTATGGTTTTCAGATTCTTTGCTGCCGTTTTCTTTATAAATATTCCATGCGTCATCAAATTCTTTAAGCGGGATATGGAAAAACGCCAGAGATTTTACGGTTTCATAAGTTTCTTCGGAATAGGGCAGAGTGCTTTTATCTGCCTTTTCAAGCGCTTCTTCATTTTCTTTGTTAAGTGCGTTTACCGCATCGCTGTACCAATCGATTTGGTTCTGGTGAATATTGTCATATTCGCCGTTTATTCCGAATCTGTCTGTATAAGAGTGGGAATCAAACAGGAAAAGGGATTGCGTAATAACACCTTGTGAATTTCTGATATTGATTATCTGGTTTCCGCAACCGTCAACATTTTCAGGGCCCGCCTGAAAAATACAATATTTAAGGTCTTCGCCGGCGTAAAATTCTCCTATATCTTCGCGTGAATAATAACCGTATGCCTCAGTATCGTGGTTTCCGAAAGCAACAGTCCAGTAAACACCAAGACTTTCCATCATCTGAGCAAAAATCTTAGCCCCTGTTTTATTGTTTAATGTGCCGGCATTGTTCGGAGTGGGAAAAACTACATCTCCGGTAACGATTACAAGATCGGGTTTTTCAGCGCTGATCATGGCGGCAACACAGTTGAGTGCTTTTTTGTCCTTTTCAGCGGAAATCCAGCCGCCGCCTATATGAATATCTGTCAGCTGCATTATTTTCATCGGTCTGTCTGTTATAAACTCAGCATAGCCGTCTTCACCCGTTGTCGGCACAAGTTGATCTTCATATTGAACTTTGTCAAACGATTCGGCAATCTTTAGATTTTTGTTGCTGGTTATCACAGTTGCCACTTTGCTCGCGCAAATCAAAACAACTATAATCAAAACAACACTTATCAGTATTTTTAAGATAATTTTTCCCGCCTTTGATTTAATCATATTTACCCCTTCTTCTCTTCAAACAGCGTCAGTTTACTTTATCGGATATTATTGTTCCGTTCCAAATGTCAAAAGTAAGCTCCTCTGTGCAGTTCCCGTAACTGAATTTAACTTTCATTATATGCGGTTCAATAAAATCCGCACTGAGAATAGTATAATTTTCTTTTTTAAACGCATTTTTTAATGCTTGCAGCTGCTCACTGTTGTATTTGCCCACGTTGTCAGATACAAAAAGCAGGCTGCCGAAAACCGAGTTGATTTTGGAAAGCAGTTTTCTGCGGTTAAAATCCATTTTGATGTTTTCATCACGCAGCAGAAATACGTCCGGATCGTTCATCCATGCTCTGCCGTTAAGATGACGGCGGAAGATAGTATTTGAAACGGCGTGGGGTGTAGAAACATCCTCGCGTGTGGAATGGCGGCGGTGGTGCCAGTTCAAAGAAATGTCTGAGCCGATACGGCAGTAATCTACTTTGCCGAAAGCAGGCATAAGCGGAACACCGCAGCCGAGAATAAGTTTTTCGCCGCAGCAATCACGCAGAAGATCCATAGCATCGCACATGATTTCTCCTCTTGATTTGTTGTGCATAGGAAGTACGCAGGCGCCGTAAAGAAAGTCAAGCTTTACCAAATCGTAACCCCACTCATTAAGAACAACATCAAAAACACGGCGTATATAATCTTCAGCGCCTTTGTTGTAAATATCAAGCGAATAAAAGCCGCCCCAGTTGTGCCCCGTATTATATGGCTTGCCCTTGGCATCTTTTATAAACCAGTCAGGATGATTTTTAAACAACTGAGATGATCTTACAGCCGCAAAAGGAGCCAGCCACAGACCTGCTGTCATTCCTTTTTCGTGTATTCTGTCTGCAACTTCTTTCATCCCTTCAGGGAATTTTTTCTTATCGGTTATAAGCCAATCGCCAACTGCCGCCTGGTATCCGTCATCAATTTGAAAACAGTCGATTTCGGCGTCAATTTTAGATAGATTTTCAAGGTCGCGCTTTACAACGTCATTTGTTACCGAGCCGTAATAGTTGTACCATGTGGTGTATCCTGTGCGCTTCTTATGTTCTCTGCAGGTTATTCCCATCTGCTTAAAATATTCGTCAAAAGCGTTTTCATATGTGTCCGAAATAAATGTAAAAGACAGTATTTCAGTATTATCAGTATAAGTTACGCCCTCAAGATCTTTTCCTATAAGTACGCAGTTCCTTACGGCGTCAAAAGTAACGGTTGTATAGCCGCTTCTTTCGCTGAGTGAGCCAAACAGATCTATCTGTTCGCCGCTTCTTACATAGCCGTATGACCATCCGTAGAATATTCCGCGGCTGCGGGGATATTTATGGAAGTTCAAATCGCCTGATTTGCTGAAACCTATTTTTTGAAGAGGTGTTCGCATTACTCCGAATTCCGTCAGACCGGAAAGCTCGCTCATCTGCTCATCGGGGCGGTATTCCAAACTATCAGTCCAGCTTTGGTATCCGTTTACGTAAATTCTGTTGTCAGAGTTGAATGAGTAAGGGCATTTTATCGTAAAAGAATCAATACTCATACTTTGTTTAGGGCAGAGGGTAACGAGCAGTTTATTGCCGTTTAATGATGTTTTAAGTGAAAAATGCTCTGTTTTTGCCCCGGTGGCAAGATACTGTATACCGTTTACACGGTATTCGATACGAAATGACAGTTGTTTTATATCCATTGCTTTCCTCCAGGATAATTTTATTTTACGGTTATCTCCATATAATCGTTGCTTTCGGCTCCCCAGCTGTCAACAGCGTAAATTTTGTATACAGAGCCTTTTGACGCTTTGCTGTCTTCAAGAGACAGGGTAACAGTTTTATCCATATCATCAATTCCGTTATAAAAATCGCTGAAAAACTGTTTTTCTTCATTATTGCTGTTTACGATTTTGTATGAGTGAACAAAATCATCATCACTGCCTGCGGGGAAAGTAAATGTAACTTTTCCGTCTTTAATTTGAGCCGATCCGCCTGTTAGCGGGATTTCAGGAGCATTGTTAGCCGCTTTGCGGTTTTCAAAAGAATATTTTCCGTCATTATTATACGGCAGGTCAAACTGCCACAGCATGTCGGCTTTTTCTTCTTTCCCTGATTGCCCGTCTGCAAAGTTAATACGGTGGATATTGATTTTTTCGTTGCCTATTTCCATTATGTAGCCCATAGGAGTGTCTTCGGCATTCGGCGGGATAGTTCCGTTTTCTTTGCCCTCTTCCATTTCGGTGTAAGAAAGGGACTGTGTGTTGATAACAGTGTAATCGCCCTGCCAGATTGAACGTTCATCAAGCAGGGAATAGTGAACATGACCGCTGAAATTTATAACATTCGGGTATTTTGAAAGAACATCGTCAAGCGTTGTGTCTCCCCAGTCCTCACTTCCGTAACTCGTGTTTTCCGGCTGATTGTGGGTGATAACAAAAATGGGCTTTCCTTCTGAATCCTCACTCGCTTTTTTAAGCTCATTGTCAAGCCACTGGGCAGTCTTTTTATAACCCTTAGTCATGTTTCCGCTGTCCGGGGATGCCCCGATAAAGTGATATCCGTTAACTACGTAATGCGTCCAGGGACTTTGACCTATTATTTCTTCAAAAGCCTTTTTGTGATTAATTGCGGTAAATACGCTTTTGTTCCAGTAATCATGATTGCCCATTATGGTTTGGACTATCGGCTTGTCATTGCCGAATACGCTGTCAAACACATCCATATATGTCTGAAAAGCGAAACGGGTTCCCAGGTCGCCTATATCACCGGCAAAGATTATCATATCAACATTATTGTTTTTGATAACGGTCAGTGCCTTTTCAAGATTTTTTACATAAGTATCAGATTCTTTTAACTGCTTTTCAGTAGGCGGCAGTTGAGTATCGGATATTACGGCAACTTTAAATGTACTGCCTTCTGTTGTGAATTGCTGAATTTGTGTTTTATTCATTTCTTGTTTGCTCCCGGAGCAGCCGCCCAGCGTCGCTGCAATGCAAAATGCCAGCAGCAGGCCGAATGACGCTTTTAGTATTTTTTTCATTTTGATTCATTCTCCATAATAGCTGTTACTTATTGAGTTGTGTTGTTTCTGTTTTCCACTGCGTTTTGCATAGCCGAAAACAGGCTGTACTGATTACTCATGGGGAAATCAAATTCTCCGCACCAAATCATCATGCCTGCAAATCCCATATCATACGCATAAGCTGTTTTAGCATATATCATATCATAGCCGTTAAAATAATATTCTCTTGAATCTTTGATGCCTGTGTTTTGGGATCTTGAATTGATTTCAAAGTCTGAATAACCTGCCTGCATGAAATCGCCTTTATCTCTGGTGTTGCCGTAAAACGGTACGCCAAGAAGAAGTTGATCTTTTCTGAATCCTTTTTTGATAAAGTATTCAGCGCTGAAATAATGGCAGGTATAAAATTCACTGTGATTGTCGCGGGAATTTTTTGCCCAGTCATATGCCATTATGTTGACAAGATCAAGACTTTCTTTAGCTTCATCAGTCAGCATAACGCCCCACGGGCCAAGAGCGGAGGATAAGAGCAGACCGTTTTCATGGAGTTCTTTGCCCAGACCCGTAAGCATTTTGCTGTATGCGCTCCATACATGGGGCAGACGGGGATACTCCCAGTCAAAATCTATTCCGCAGAAACCAAACTCTTTGCATAGCTCTACAAGATTGGATTGAAGAGTATCAAGGTTGTGGTTGATTGCATAAACAGAATCGTTGTTGGCGTGTTTTCCGTTTTCTTTCTTGGGATTTGCAATACAGCACCAAATACGAACCGGTCTGTTCCCGATTATTTCTTTGAGCGCTTCTGTTTCTTTTTTCAGCATTTCGCTGTCATATTCAAGAGTGCCGTCTTTTGTGAATCCTACGGCTCCGATTATAATTGCGTCAGTAATAACGTCAAAGTATTGCGAAAAATCGCTGTCGTTAACTCTTTCCTGAAAATAAGTGCTGCCTTCGCTAATGGGAAAATAGGAATTGACAATAAAATCATCATTTTGCCTGCTTTCAGCACAAAACGCCTTTATTTCAGATATTTTTACTTCTTTTGAGTTTTCAGACGAGTCGATTTTCAGTATAAGGCGAGAAATATCAGCATTATCGAAAGAGCAGTATAAGTAATCATCAATTACATCGCCGCCAAAGAGAAGCTTTCTTTCGCCTGCTTCATTTTCTCCGTAAAGGGAGAAGCCCGTGCAATTACAGCCTTTCTCCCTAATGGTTACGGTGTTTACCGTACTCATTTTGTCTGCCTGGAGAACAATTTCTTCGCCGCATTTGATTTTGAATATACCGCTGTTTTCTGAATTCTTAACCTCGCTGTTTTCCGCGCAGGTCAGTGTTATTTCTTCCATATTGTTCAATGTGGAATCGGCCTCCAGCTGGTTTGCTGTGTTTTTACCTGAGCAAGCGCTCAGACTGATTATCAGGCAAAGTGCAAGAACAGCACTTGTTGCACGCAAAAATATCTTTTTCATAGTTATTTCCCTTTGCAAACAGATATTGAATTGTTTGTATTATTTGCCTGTTGAAGCTGCCTCTGCAGCCATAGCGTTAAGTTCTTCAATCTCTCGTTTTTGTTTTTCTTCACGGAAGGCTTTAAGTTTACCTGCCTGAGCTTTCTCGTCAAATTTATAAAACAGCATCGGTATTGACTGAAGCAGCAGACCGATTGCGCCGAAAGCGGTAAGCATAAAGAATATTACGTTAAGCAGAGTGGTGTAATTTACTCCGCCGTAAACAGCTGCCTGAGTTGTGCTCTCAATAAGCGGGCGGGTCAGGTTGTCGGTAATCTTGGTCATAGTGTCCGCATTGTAACCGAACTTGTCAACAATATCAAGCATAAGAACGTTGAATATAGCTACTGCAATCTTGTTTACAAGGCTTCTGAAAGAAAATACAGTGCCCTCAAGCCTTTTGCCGGTACGCATTTCTATATCATCAACAACATCGGAGAACATTGCTACAAGAAGAACGGTCATAACTCCTACAGGGAAGTTGGTGAAGAAACGCATGATTGTATATGTAACAGCGCCGGCAACCGTGTTGTAGGGGATTATCCACACACCGATTACAAAGCACAGAATATCTGCAATGATACCAAACACGGATACACCTATCCAAAGCGTTTTCTTATCCATTTTTTTAAGGAATACAGGAACAAGTGCCATAGAAAGCATATAAGAAAGGCCGCTTCCTATCTGGAGCAGGGGGATAAGAAGACCCTCGCTGGTGAGCTGAATGGAAATGCCGAAAGTGTTTTGTATCCAAGCGCACAAATCATCAATAGGGATAACGCCTGCGCAGTTCCATTTAGCAAAGTAAGGCAAAAACATTGCACCCATATTAACTATTGCGGAGAAAAACGCCGCTATTGTCAAACATACAAATTTCTTGTCTTTGAATACAATTTTAAGTCCGTCAATATACTTTTCTTTTTTAGGAGGAATATAAACTTTCTCTTTGAAACCGAAAGCGGAGAAGAACATGGGAATTCCGCCGAGCGCTGCAAAAATAAGCGCTGCTCCGAAGTATCCTGCCTTTTGATTTTCTCTTCCCCACAGACCGGCAACGGTGAAAAACAGGAGGGAGGGAAGAACTGAACCCAGCGAACCGATGATGTTGCTGAAAGAAATTGCCTTAACTCTTTTTTTGTCCTCCGGGAAAACAAGAGGAGTCAGACCCTGATAAGGAATATCGAGGGCGGTATAAACGGTGTAATAAAGAAGATAAGCTATAATAGCATATATAAAATTGCCGTTTTGGCTGAAATTGACCGGAGCGAAAAGCAGCGCGGTAACTATAATAACAGGAAATGACATCCAAAATATGTAAGGCCTGCATTTACCCATTTTTGTATGTGTTTTATCAACAATCATTCCCATCATGGGGTCGTTTACAGCGTCCCAAACCTTGGTTGCGGAAAGCACAATTCCCGTCATTGCCAAAGACAGTCCCAAAACATCAGTCAGATACAGATTAAGAGCCGTGCTCATAATGCCGTAAATCGTGCTCA
Organism: uncultured Oscillospiraceae bacterium; assembly: GCA_900539425.1. GTDB lineage: Bacteria > Bacillota > Clostridia > Oscillospirales > Acutalibacteraceae > Eubacterium_R. The sequence goes on from UQBX01000010.1 coordinate 14,691, forward strand.
TTCCGAATGGAAGCAGGGAAAATGCCATTATTTCCCGAGTGGTTTTGTTTTTGAATACATTTTTCATAAGAGTTCCTCCGTTTTCTTAAAAAATGCGTATTTATTTACCAGTGTATGAAATCCTGCCGTTATTCCTCTTGTATAGTCATCAGATACTATAAATTTGGGAACGGCGTAATCAGGCAGTCCTTTTACAGCCTCATTAAATATCTTTTGAAGCCGTTTAGGCTTTTCAACCTGATAAAACACCACGATTTCGGGATTTATACATATTATTACATTTCTTATGATTCTTCCCAAATGAGCTGTTTCCGTAATATCTTTTCTGTTAAGCCCCATATAGCCTACTTCACCGGCAAATCCGGAACTTCCTTCCAAAACATGGCCGTTTGCCATTTCGCCTACGCCTATTCCGTTATGGCTGAACTGAGCAGTTACAATATTTGAGGAGTTGTTTCTTATTCTGCTTTCTCCCAAAACGGTAAGGTTCATTTCATTTTGAACGATAACATTTATTGAGAATTTGTTCTCTATCTCTTTTTTTATGTTCCTGCCCGTAAAAGAGGGGTTGTAGTACCAGTCTATAATTGTTCCGTCCTTAACAACGCAGGGCATGGCAAGGCAAACAGTTCCGAGAGGGTATTTTTCCTTCGCGTAAGAAATGATTTTATAAACGGCGTTCATAAAATCAGGCATTTCAAACGGAAGCTCTTTTGTGTAAATTTTTTCATAATTGAAATTATAAAGGGTTGATAACAGCTTTCCGTTATCAACTATAACTACAAGAAAATGCTGGTAATCAGGGCATATCGTGTATTTCATTGCTTTGCGTCCGCCTGTTGAGTCTGCTTCGCCCGCTTCGCAAATCATTCCGTACTCCATTGCCTGCTGAACGCATTTTTTTACAGTTGTCAGCCCGCCGGAATTGTGCTCTGCAAGCTGGGCAAGGCTTGAATCGCCTTTTTGTCTTAGCGTTTCCAGCACATCTGAAAGGTTTTTATTTCTTATTTGAGTAAGTGTGTTTTGTTCAGACAATTACATTCCTCCGTTTGCCGTCTTTTAACACGGGGTGTCAAAAGTTATTATATAATTCCTGAACAGCTTTGTCAATCGGTGTGAGTGTTTTTCATGTCAAAAGCTGTTATTGCTAAATTTGGTATTGATTACCAACACTTTTTGCTTGCTTTATAAAGTTTGCTAACGCCGTATTTATCCGTGAAAAAATTTTGAAAATTTGCCGCTTTTATTTCACTGCTGCGAATTTTCTCGGTTGACATCGCACATTTATTATGTTATTTTCACTGTGAAAGGCGCTTTTGAAAATTTAAAAGTCACTTCTTGTTTTTACAAGAAGAAAGGGGAGAGCAATTTGAAAAAAATAATTTGTTTTATTTGTATTTTAAGCTTTCTGGCTGTGCCGTTAGTATGCAGCGCGAAAACAGAAAACCATGATAACCTCGGCAGTAATTTTACTCCGTATGACGAAGAGGCTTTTTTGGAGGAATTATCTGTTGGAGGGGAAAACAGAGTTTGTTTGGCAGAAAACGGAAAGATTTTGTTTGACTGCATTGTTTATCCAGATGAGTTGTTTAAAAACAGTGACAACAGATATATTATTGAACTCGAAAGCGCAGTGGAATTTTTTGCGGATACTCTGAGCACTATGACCGGAGGCAGCATTAAAACTGTTTCTCAGTCAGATTATGATGGAGGCAAAGCGGTAATTCTTGCGCTTGATGAAAATATTGAAGCTGACAACGGCGGTTATGCTTTAAGTATAACTAATCAAAGTATAGAGATAAAAGCAAAAGATTACAGCGGTCTGAGTGGCGGAATTTATGCGTTTCTGGAGGATAAACTGGGATGTATGTATGTTTCCGAAAGCTATGATTATATTCCGAAAGCAAAGACTATTTGGCTTGATGAGTGTGAGATAAATCATACCCCGTCAATAGAATGGAGATACGTATACGCATACGAACCTGAATTGCGTACAAATGAGGACGGAACAAAAAATTACAGCGGCTGGAACAGCAAACTTCGGCTCAACGGTGCGGGGTCAAATGATTGGTATGCCTGGGTTCATACGTCATTTACTTATGTTCCTCCCGAAGAGTATTTTGATGAACATCCGGAATATTACAGCCTTTATATGGGCAGGCGTACATATAAGCAAGGGCCTGTTTCAGGTCAGCTGTGCTGGACTAATGAGGATGTATACAAGATAATTTCCGAGAAAGTTTTGCAGGAAATGAGAGATAACCCCGATGTTCATATTTGGGATGTGAGCCAGATGGATACGTGGGAGAACAGAGGCACAGGCTGCCAGTGCGATAAGTGCAAAGCGATAGATGAGAAAGAGGGTACCCCAATGGGTTCCTTGCTTACATTTATCAACAGACTGGCTGATGAAGTGGCAAAAGAATTTCCTGATAATTATATTTCAACACTTGCTTATAACTATACAGAGGATCCCCCTAAAAATATAAAACCCAGAGATAATGTTATCATAAAACTTTGCCTGATGCCCGGTGACTGTGCGTCCGGTTATGCAAATCCCGTCAGTAAGAATGCCGAAAAAGCTAATGAATTAGTAACTTCTTGGGGCAAGGTTGCCAGTCATATTGTTATTTGGGATTACAATATAGATTTCCATAATTATCTCATGCCTTTTCCTATTTTAGATACAGTTAAAGAGAATAATGATTTTTATTTGGATAACAACGTTTACGGCATATTTCACCAGATGAGTGCCGATAAAGGCGGGGATTTTGCAGAGCTTAACAGCTATGTATTTGCCAGACTTATGTGGGACAGAAATACAGATGTTCAGGAAATTTTCAATAAATACCTTACTGTATATTACGGTGAGGCAGCCCCGTATATTGCTGAATATTATTCAAATCTGCAAAGTAATGTTGAGCAATCCGGCCAAGGGCTGTATATATATGCAAAGCCGTGGCAATACATAACTTCATATTTATCTCCTGCCAATATTGATGAATATCTTGCTTCATTTGAAAAAGCTCAGGAAGCGGTTAGCGGAAATGAAGAGCTTCTTGCAAGAGTAGAAAAGGCAAAAGCCAGTGTGCTTTTTGCAAAAGCAGATCAGTTTTCAACCGATTTTGAAGGCAGAGAAAAAGCGCTCAATGAGTTTATTGAGATTTGTGAGAAAAACGATATTACATCTTTAATTGAGGGCGAGCAAAACGGCGATGAAATTCAGGTATTCCGCGATAAGGTGGAAAACCAGATAAAAGCATTTCCTTTCATAATTGCGGGAGTTGTATTATTGTTTGCCGCTTTAATAGTTTTGGTATCGTTAACCGTTAAGCATAAGAAAAGATACGGTTCTGTCTTGCTTTGGAAAAAGCGCTGAACAGTAAAATTCGGCTTGATTTAATCAGCGTTTATCTGTTTAAAAATTAATGTTTTGCGGTGAATATTAGCAAAAATATTTGAAAACGCAATCGTGCTGTTTTATTAAAATTAAGGGTGTGCAGTGATTTTAAAATCATTGCACACCCTTTTTGCCGCTATCATTTAATCAACTGTTTTTTTCTTTCTAATATTTCATTTACAAACCCAAAGCTGTCTTCAAGCGGTAAAGCAATTCTATTATTATCAATAAATTCAATAATAACATAATATTCAAATTTTGATAGATACAATGGGCATTCCCAAGCTTTAACACCCTTCTTATCACTGTAAACTTTAATGTTTCTAATTTGATGGATATAAAAGCTATGTTTGAATCTTCTGGTACTATAAAAATTGCTTAATGCAAAAAAACCGTACTTAATAACTATTCGATCGTCTTCGTATAAATAAATACCCTTTTTAGAGAATATGTATATCAAATCTAATACCAATAAAAGAACAATTAATATAGCTATATATGTTAAAAAACCATATTTAAATCCCACAGCTTTGTATAACACCCTGTCTGATATAATGCCAATAATCGCAAATATAAAAAACAAGTATCTCCATGCTATAAGATTTGAGCTGGTTGCAACTAAAAAATTAATTATTCTGTTTCCTAAAGTAGGATATGAAAATTTGTAGTACTTAAAATCAGCTTTATTTTTCATAGTTTTCTCACAAGCTTACTAAAATATTTTAAAAATATATCTGTTAAGATATAAAGCAGTTACTCGCCTGAGGGATTTGACGTACAGTCTTTAAAGGCAAGTATACGTTTTAAAGATTTGCCGTTTATAGTGAAAGTGATTTCATTTAATTCAGCACCCTCAATTTCTATTTCTTCGGGGGTATCTGCGCACTGAAATTCATATCCCTCTAAATTTCTTACGTCATCAGAATAAAAAATAAAAGTTGTTAGATTTTTACAGCTATATTGAGCTCCGTTTTCTGTATTAACTTTATCAATAACTATAAAATAAACAGTACCGTCAGGAGAAGAATAAAACTCACAGTATTGGCTTTCATTTTCATATGATATAATTTTTGATTTATATGATAATGTCGCTTCCGGATTGTCAAACTCAGAATTATTTATTATTTCTTCAATTCGGGAGTTAATACATTCCTGTATTGAATTATAGTATGAAACAGATGGTTTTCCAAATTCCATTAACAAAACAAGTAATACAAAACAAGTTACCGCAACAGCGCTAAAAATCCCCCAAATTTTTCTATAATTTGCCATAACTTTCACCTCTGCTTCAGGCGTTATTATTATGATTTTGGATATGTATTATAAACTTTATATTTGCACCGTATTTAAAACTGCTTATTTTTTTCTTTTACCATTGAAATTAATTTGTTGTTATCATTTGTGCAAAAAGAGAGGTGTGTCTTATCTATGGATTTTATTATTATACATTCACTGCCCTTCGGCATATAGATTTGGCACTGCGTATTTTTAACTGTTTCTTCCGTAACCGTTGCAGTTTCAATTTCTTCTATACTTGAAAAAGGAACAATAACTTTAAGCCGGAACGAAAAGCCCAATGGGCAGTAACGCACTATTTCCAATCTGTCTTCATAGACATTTACACCTATGCTCTTTGAGCGAAATACCCTTATGCACCAAACAGCGAATACCACCGCTCCGATAACCGGCGCACCTATAAAAATACACAATTTATAAATGAATTCATAATCCGTCATTGAACCAACTGGTTGTGTAAGCGCAAACAGATAAAGCAAAGCAATGGTACTAACAATATAATAAAGAAAATAATTCATAGCCTGCCATATGCTTTTTCGCTTGCTTTTTTTATCAGGAAAAGAAAAATCAAAATGAGTCAATTTGCTTTCTCCTTTGCTTGTTGCAGTTCTTTGTATTTCTCAATATACTTGTTAAAAAGCTCAAGGAATTCTTCACACTCATCAATAGGGATAACTATAATGCGATTGTTGTCAAGCTCCAGCAATATACATTCTTTATCATACCTACCGCCTGCTATTGTAGGCTCTTTTATATATTCAACATTTTTACCGCGTTTTTTGTTAAAATAATATATTAACTTGTATAATTGACTATAATAAGAATATCTGAAATTTCGTGGACTATCTACGGGAATCCCTATTTTACAACTTAATATATTTTTAAATGGTATAGTTGTATTAATTGTCGGGAATTGATGCAGACCGTAATGAACAAAATTACCGTGATGCAAATATACTCCTTTTGGTGTGATTTTTACATAATAAATGCTTGTTCTATAGATCATAAATAATTCTAATATAATGGTTATTATGGCTAAGAAAATAAGCAAATCTTTTTCAGTTTCGTTGCCTAATTTTTCCCATATCTGCAAATTGGCATTTGTTTTTTCTATCTCCATAATCGCTATTACTATACTAAAATACAAAATAACGCAGCCCAGACCAAACGGAACTGAAAAAAGAATCGCAAAATTCCAAAAATGGGCAAATTTATAACCCACCATTTTTATTGGCGATGAAAACTGAAGTTTGAATTTCATATTTTATTTGCTCCTTAATGAAAGATATTGCTGTTTATATAAGAAACCCATATTTCAAATTGGTCTGCGTAAATATAAGTTTGTCTTTTAGGATCGCGGCAGAAAACAATATTTGCATAGCAGTAGAGCCATATGTAGTTGATGTTAATATTTCTTTATACCTTTGCTCGGCATTTGGATCTTTTACATATGGAAGCAAAAATAAACTAAACGTAAAATGCTTCCAAACAATTCTAAATGTGATAAGCGATTAAAATCATATCATGTTAGTTTAATGCCAATTAAGAGTTTAGTGAACACGAAACGCCGATTGCAAGTAAGCATATGCTAAAGCAAACTATGATGCTAACAATATAAATAATAATTCAGTGTCTGTAATATGGCTTTTTCGCCTGCATTTCTCATCAAAAATAGAAAATCAAAACGTGTCAACTTTCTATCTCTTTTGTTTTCTGCAGCTCTTTGTATTTCTCAATATACTGGTTAAAAAGTTCAAGAAATTCTTCACACTCATCAATAGGAATAACTATAATGCGCTTATTATCAAGCTCCAGCAATATACATTTTTTATCATACCTGCCGCCTGATATTGCAGGTTCTTTGGCTTTCATAACGCCGACTTTTCGTATGTAATCAAAATAAATTTCGTTTGCACCGAATTTGTTGTATTTTTTATACTTATAATTATCAGGACAATCAACAGGTATTTCTATATAACAGCCTACTACACGTTCAAACGGAACAATTACATTAAGTCGATTGCGTTGTCCCAAACCAAAGTGTTCAGTGTTGCTGTTGTGAATTAAAACACCTTTAGAATCTATTTTTACATATCGCTTATTGCTTTTCAAAGCGATTAAAACTGAAATAAAGATTTCAATAACTAATACAAAGTAAGCACAATCGTAAATATTTTGCTCTGTAATAGGTAAGTGCTCTGCCGCAAAAATTGCAAACATAATTACAAATAGTAAATCTATAACGATGATCGGTAATAAAGCAATTGCAGAAAAACATAAATAAAACAAGAATGAATGATATGCTTTTGCACGAGCATATTTATATTTTAATTTGTATTTCATAGTTATCACCTAATGCAAAATGCTACCGTTTATAAAAAACTTTATTTCATGAAAAATCTGCAATATTAGCAATCAAAGCCATAAGGTGAAATGAATTTACCTTATTCAGAATTGTAATACCTTGATTGCAGATAATAATATCCTGTTTCCGTATCGTAGTAGTAATAATCACGGTATCTGAGAGGATTTATTTCTGCTATCTTGTTTTTTTGGTATTATTTTAGTGATGGTTTGCTGTGCTTGTAGTATTGATATTGAACAAATTTGTTTTACAGCAAATTATGATACGGATTACATAATCCGTGTGGTTGGTTTAGCAATCAACAACGGATATACTTAATTTATTGCAGTATATTTTTATACTTTCAGGTGTATTAAAATATATTTCGTGCGACAGCGTATTTTTGCAGTATATAAATTCATTTACTCCTATAATACCGGGTTTTCCGTATTTATACGAATCAAAATAGTTTTTATGTAGATTTGTATAAAACGATTTAACATCATAATATGTGAGCTTTATCTCTTTTTTTAAATTAACATGTCTCAAGGTTATTATTATATTAGGATGATTATATATATCGTGGTCAAAGATTAAACTATTCAAATCCCAGCCTTGGAATTGAGAATATTTAAAATATGTTTCTAAAAAACCGTTTGGGAGATGTTTAGATATTTTATTTAAATATGTAATATAATCACTGCCGAGTTTTTTTATATTATTATATTGTTCAATCCACTCTTTTGAGCCTTCTTTTGGGGCTTCTTCATTATATTTGTAAAAATCTTTGAAAAATTTCATGGTTGCCTCCCATAAAGTTTCTGCATTATTTTATGCCCGATATTTTAATTTTAAGGACTGAATGTAGAATTGTCAGTAGTTTTGCCGCTTTTCTTTATAGAAGAAACAACGTTCTTTCTTGGCGTATTAATCGATTTTAAAACTGAGAAGCTGTTATAAGATTGCATTTCAAATTAATAGATAATCATATGCACGGCGGGCATTTTTCAGATAGCCTTTGTGAATCAACCCTTTTTCACAGGGGAAAGATAGTTGCTAAAAGCACTATATTAAAAATACTATTTTGTTAAGTATTATATTTTATAATGCCATATTTATAAAATAGCATATAGAAATAAAAATTGTAATCTTTTGCAAAAACACTGCAATTTTAGTACAAAAAAACATCACTCCTCATAGAGAAGTGATGTTTTTAGTTATATTCAGCTTTATCCTATACTAATCAGAAATATCTATATCATTAAATATGATATTGAAATGAAAAGTCTTGTCATCTTCATTATATTCCCAATGACATATGCCGCCGTATTTTTTTGCTGATTTTTCTATGCTTTTCATTCCGTACCCGTGAAGAGTTTTATCTTTTTTTGTTGTGATCAGTTTTTCCCCTTTAGATTTGGGCGCTGAGGGAGAACTGTTTACAACGCTTAGGACAACAAAGTTTTTATCTTTTCGAGTAGTAAATCTTATATAGGCATCGTCTGCATCTTTTGCCGCATCCACAGCATTATCAAAAAGGTTTGAGAGCAGGGAAGTCAAGTCGTTATCAGCTATAAACTTTAAGTTGGAGCTTCTTATATCTGCAGACAGCTTTATATTATTTGTTTCACATATGTGTGAATATTTACTAAGAATCAAATCTAACATTTTATTTTTGCTTTTGCCGATGAACTTATATTCGTCATATTCAGATTGAATTTTTGAAAGATACTGTTTTACTTCATCAATGTTCTGCATCGACTGAATTACAGAAAAATGATGCCTGATGTCATGAGCCAAAACTCGTTGATCTTCATTTTTCTTTTCAAGCAGCTCATAAAATGTTTTGTTTGTTTCATTTTTCTGGGCTTCTGTCTGTAAAGTCATCAGATCCGCCTCTTGCTTTTGAATTTTTTGGTTAATGATAAAAATCATACAGCAAAAAACAAGCGAAGCAATGCTCACTATAGCATACAGGATATTTATCTGCTCAGAAAAGTCATAAATAGTTGAGGTGTAAAGAAAAAGAGCCAGCATAATCGTTATAATTAGCGGATATAAAAATAAAGCGGAATTTTTCTTTACCTCTTTTGAAATTTTATTATTTTTATAAGAAAAAAGAATTGAAATAAGTTTGCTTACCATAAGGTACAGAACTTTGCTTATAATTCCGACGATTATCAGTATGGTAAAATCATTTCTGTATGCATCTATCTGAACTTTTAGAGTGAATGAGAAGATTGACTGAATAAAAGTTTCCGTTAAAAACATTAACGCAAGAAGTATTGAAGAATGAAAAACTGCGCTCTTAAAAGTTATATCTACTGATATTAATGCGTAAACAACATTTATTATTAATATTGTGGCTAAATTTATTAATACATTATTATTGTCAACCAGATTTACAATAAAACCTATAAAATAAAGAGCGCAGGACGCTAAGATTGAAAAACCGGCTTTAAGCTTTTTTTCATAATTATCCGTAAAATACATATACGCAATAAAAGCTTCAACAATATAAATGAACAGAAAAAACAAATGCGATACCATATAATTATTCACCCATAAGCTTCATGAATTTGCGCTTAAATTCTGATCTCTTTGAAAATGCAATAGGAATATTATATTTGTAATCAAGCATAATATAATCCTTGCAATAATAAGTAATAAAATTTGTATTGATTATATAGCTGTTGTGCGGGATTTCAAAGTATGATTTGTTCAGTCTTGCTTTCCATATCTTAATTCCGTCTTTGGAAAGATATTCATGGCTTTTTGTATGAATTTTTGTTTTTCTCCCGATAATTTCCACAAAGATTATATCTTTGCTTCTTACGGTTACAACTCCTTTGTTGCTGTCTTTTAAATAAAAACGCAGTTCTGTATTATCGATTTTAGATATGGCTTTGTCCATACCTTCATAGAATCGCTGGCTGTCTATAGGCTTGTCAAAAAATCTTGTAATGCCCAGATCAAGCGCGTCATCTAAATAGTGATTATATGCTGTTACATATATTAAAACCAAATCGGGATTGGCTTTTTGCAATTCTCGCCCTACTTCAATTCCGTTTATTCCATCCATCTCAATATCAAGAAAGGCAATATCAAACACTGTATTGCTTGCTAAAATTTCCTCTCCGGAATTAAAATCATAAATATCAAAGGTTAAACCATGCTCAGAAGAATATTGATTTAAATGCACTCTGATATCATTTGCATATTCTGTTTCATCATCACAAATAGCAATATTCAAAGTTCCATCTCCAAATAAAAAATGCTGTAACTCAATAATTAAAGTTTACAGCATTCTTCATTTATTTGTCAAATATATTATTTAATTATTTGTTTAGATATGATGTGCTATTAAGAGTTTTCAAATTGTCATTATGATGATATACTTAAAATGATATTTTTAATTTGATTTTTGCAAAGGAATTGGCGGTTTGGTATCAGATCAGTTTATTATATTCAGGGCGTTCATACAAAACGAATTATTTTACCCTGATTTTGCCGATAAAGACGGCATTGCAATTCGGTAAAAATTGATTAAGGTAATGCTCAGTAGCAATAGCGGAAAGACGATTTACCTTTATTGCATAGAAATCTATGTTGGAATTATAGATTTAGAAAAATATATGAGGTACAAAGAATTGTGAGTTACAAAAATTTTAAAAAGGCAATGGAACTTGCCAAAACACTGCCGAGTTATAAAATACATGATTGCTGCAGTGACAAGGCGATGGATGAGCTTGAGAGCTATCTCGGGTTTAAACTTTCAAAACAGCATTATGAGTTTCTGAGGCAGGGAGCGCTTGAAGTACAGGCGTGTATATTTAGTGCTAATTTTAAAGATTCGCATTATTCATCAATGGATGTAATTGCAAATTTAGAGCTGAACAAAAAATACAATCTTAAAGCAGAAGATAAATGTGTTCCTATTTTTGAAGAGGACGAATGGATCAATTATCTTAATTATAATAAGCTGAAAAAAGACGGAGAACCGACCGTCGTTTACGCGTGGCCCGCTCCTGACGCATTTATCATATATAATCAGACTGAACAGGACCTGGGCGATTTTTTGCTTGATCTTTTTAAGGAATTGAAGGAAAATTTAGAATAAGGCATAAATTATTGACTAACAAAATGACGTGGCTGGAATTTTAAATTAAATTCAGCGCAAATCGTTGTTTTTGCTATACATTATTTATATAATTTAATTACATAATATTAAAACATTCTTTGTACGCCGGAAGGGATTCGGCGTCTGCTGCGGCTGCGCCTTGCATACTGATGGCTCGCCCACCGAAATGCACGGCGTTTCAGTACCCGGCTCACCACTTTTTGCTAAAAACAGCCCACCGGGCTGTTTCCTAAACGTAAAAACCCCCGACCTTCTGGTTCGTAGCAGTGTCTATAGCAATTAATTAAGCGCTAAACATCTCAGTTGCCATTTTCACAAATGTGAAAATATGAAATACCAGAAAACGATTTTTGAGATTATTCTTAAATAAGAACCGTTTTCTGATTTTTGTTCCAAAAAGATTTTGCACTTATAGGTTATGATAAAATAAGCGGAACAAGCGAAACAAACAAAACAGTACATTTTTTTCTTGATGATCATCGATTTGAAATCGTCTATAAAAATCCCGATGATAAAATAGCGCGTTTGAAAGAATTCAACGCTGTTTTATCTCCGGATTTCAGTATGTATACGGAAATGCCTGTTGCTTTGCAACTCTATAACTGCTTTCGTAACCGTTGGACAGGCGCGTATTTACAGCAAAACGGCATAACCGTCATACCTACGGTGCGTTGGGGAAGTCTTGAAAGTTTTAACTTTTGCTTTGACGGCATTGAAAAAGGTTGTATATTTGCGGTTTCAACGCTCGGCGTAAAGAATGAAAAATCTCATTTCATGCTTGGCTACAATGAGATGCGCCGGCGCATAAAGCCTGAAAAAATCATCTGCTACGGAAAGACTTTTGCCCATATAAAAGGCGATATAATAGAAGTCGATTATGCCGAAACGAACAATCTTGATAAAGGTTTTTGCATAAAAAAGTTTTACGGCTTTATCACACCTATTCAAAAGGGCGGTGGTTCGGCGTTAGGAAGAAATTCTGCAAATCCAAAACCTCAGGAAGAATATATACCCGGGCGAACTCTTAATGAACTTCCAGAAAATGTTCGAGATTCATATAACAAATATCAAAAGAGCGGTTGAAAAGGCGCCAGAAGCGATCAAAGTCCTAAAACAAAGGGCGGCGGAGCATATGAAAATGAGCCACCAAAGTTGCCTAAATATGATGAACAAGGCAATAAAATACTTTATCGCGAATTTGACGCGAACAGTAAACTCGAAGGTTAACCAAGGGACAGGGAACGTTTCGTAAGAGGAAGCGATGGAAATACATATTATTCTGACGATCATTATGATACATTTTTCAAAATTATATAAAGGAGTTTGTACATGAATAAATTATACAGAATGACAATGGAAGAATTTGAAAAAAAGAAAATATTATATAAGTTTTTTGATACTAAATACATCGTTATGGACGGTGCCGGAATAGAAACATATGAGCAGTATTTTGACAGATTGTGGGCAGTTTTTGGATTCAGTGATATTCCCGAAGGCTGGAAAAAAGACAATCATACAGAATATGATTTTATGACGGATATGGACGAATTACCTGAGGACAAATATGTTTTTGCGATAAAAAGTTATGAGCTTTTTTTCAAAAACAACTCCTTAGAAAGACTGAAAATCGAAAATAGATATGAAAACTATCTGCTCCCATTTTGGGATGAAGAAGTTGAGCATGTAGTTGTTGAGGGCAAGCGTAAGGATTTTAATATCTATCTCGTTTCAAACACTTAAACTACGTGATTTAATTTTGGCGATTCTGAATGTGAGTTATCAGTCAGTATCTTTTTACAAGATTGTATTTTAGGAGAAGATCTGACGAAGTATTTTAGTAGAACAAAAAGCATTATTTGAGTACAACATTCAAAACTAAATGCAGTTAATATATAAATAAAAAATGAGGTAGAAGCCGTTTAGAAATTGAACCACCCCTACCTCATTTTTTAGTGCAAACAATATATAAATAGAATTTATCTCTTTTCCAAAGTTACAATTAACCGCTGCCAATACGAAATTATTGTACTTTTCAATATCATTTAACATAAGTTTTTTTAGTTTGCCAGTAAGTAAGTATGAAATTTTGAATGCTGGATATCACTGTCAATAAAATAATAATCTTCCACATCCATACTATAATAATTCATTTTTTTTGGTAAGCAGTATGCATATAGAGAATGTCCCGCAACTGTTCAACCCTGTAATTAATAATTCCGTCAGGAAACAAATATACCTTATTTCTTTATATGTGACTTATAATTATAATAACGCTTTTATTTTAACAAACCTACTTTGCATCACGAGCATTTTCTATTGAAATCTCTCACAAGATGATTATTTACTGACATCTGAGAGCTTTTTTAAGTCTAAAAATAATGTTTATGAATATTCATCAATATACTATAGAATTTTAAATATTGTTTTGTTTATGTTATCCATTGGTAAATGGGGGGGTGAAAAACAAGCAAAGACATAATTATTTGCAATATATATAAGAATATTAATAAATATATAAATTACTTTGAAAAAGATAACTTTGTTAACGCTGCTACAAAAATAATGTTTGTAGTGCAGTAGAACGAATAACACCATATCAATATTCAAGTTGGAGAGAAAGAGAATATTGGTCCGTGAATATCCAGCATTATCTTTTGAAAGCGTATAGAAAAAGTCAAGAATTCTATAATAACTATTAAAGAACTAATTCAATTGTAGAGTTAAGAAAAAATATTTATGTTATAAAAATTTCAATGACGCAGTAGAAGTTTTTTGCTTAATTAAAAAAGCGAACGAAGAATATGCAAAAAACTATTTGGTGACCGTGAAGAGCAAATTTAAATATTTTTTTTAATTTTGTTCCTCAGGTTATAAACTGAACAATAGATTGGACACATTAAGTTGATTTAATTTGTTCCTTATCAACCTTGTTTTCCTGTTTGGTTCCATAATAAAAGTTGGGATTAGAATCCAATCTCATTAAGTTAAAGAAAAAACGTAGTGGGAAGTGAACAAGGCCAGTAAAAATGGATAAAACGCAATCTAAACCACCAGTTAAACTTGCGGCTTGCGCAGGCCCTAAAAGAGCCGTCTACTGGCTCGCCGACCGAAATGCATGGCATTTCAGTACCCGGCTCACCGCTTTTTGCTAAAAACAGCCCACCGGGCTGTTTCCTAAACGCAAAAACCCTCACGGGTTCGAATCCCTACAACCCAAATATAATAAAAATACCAGAGCAGTAAAAACTACTCTGGTATTTTTGGTACGCCGGAAGGGATTCGAACCCCCGACCTTCTGGTTCGTAGCCAGACACTCTATCCAACTGAGCTACCGGCGCATGCGAAATACACATAAACATACATACGTATATTTAACGCTCAAATAATATACCACATTGCAAAATAAAATGCAAGAGTTTTTTATATAAAATAACTCTTATTATGAGCTTTTTGTTTCGCTTTTTTTCTTTTCTAAGAAATTTTCTAATATATCTGCGGCCATTTTGCAAAGTTCGGGGCAGGGACGTTTTCTGTAGTATTCCGTTGTTCTCGGTTCGGGAGTTGGTGCTGAAATACTGTTTTTATCAAGCCCCAGAAGTTCTCTGCAAACTATTGAGCCGTTTTGCTTCCTGAATTCACCCGCAACTTCCTGTATCATTGCGTAAACGCTTGCTCTGCCTTCATCGCCGTACAGATTTGAAAGCACATAGGTCATTGCGGAAACAGTGCCGCAGACTTCTCTCAGCCTGCCCATGCCTCCGCAGAATCCTATTGTCTGCCTTTCAATAAGTGTTTCATCAAGCCCTATTTCATCACTGAAAGCAAGGGCAACTGCCTGAGCGCAGCCCTTGCCGGATAAAAACAATTCCTTCGCTTTATCGCCTTTACTCATTTTCCTGCGCTCCCTCTGTTGAGCTTTCCTGCTCAGGTATTGCTGTGAAGCGTGCTGTCAGACTCTTGTTAGAATCTACAGTGATTGAGTATTTAGTGCCTGATGCCACCTGTGCGCCGGTATCATTGTCATACCAGCCTACAAACTGATAACCTTCATCCGGAGTTGCAACAAGGGTGGCGCGCTTGCCGGCTTCAAATGTGCCGCTGCCTGAAACATTTCCGTTTCCGTCAATATCTACTGAAACAGTGTAACGTGCAACTGTGGTAGTTATAACGGTGGTTGCTTCTGTGGTTCTTTCTGTTGTTTCTTCGGTTGTAGTTTCCGTAGTTGTTCTTCTATTTGTAGTTCTTTCCGTTTCCTCTTCTGTAATCTCTTCAGAAATGGAAACGGTTGGGCTTGTGGTTGTTTCGTCATCTTTGTTAACAACAGCCGCAACAATTATGCCTACTATCATTGCAACCAAAATAACGGCAAGTACTATAATAATGATTAAGCTCTTTTTGTTTTTGAGCTTTTCATCATCTTCGTTTACTTCCTCCGGCTCGTCAAGCCTTTCCGGCGGTCTGTTTTCAATGTCATCATCTTCGGGAATTATTTCGCTGCTGTCATCAAAAAGGGGAGAGCCGCAATTCTCGCAGATATATCTGCCTTCATTATTATCAAAGCCGCAGTTTTTACATCTCATACTATAATTACATACCTTTCTTATATATAATTGATTTCCACAGCAAGTATAACACAGAAAAAACAAAATAACAACACCATAAAAGTTAAAGAAAAGTTAATGGAATGATAATAATTTTTTACTAATTATACTTTTTGGTATTGACTTTTTGTCGATTTTATAATAAATTAGAGTAGTAGCAAATTGATTATGCTTAGTTTGTACTGAAAGGGGTACCAAAGTAATGAAGAAAACAATTAAAACAATTCTCTGTGTTGTTCTGGTTGCTGCTTTCGTTCTTGCGCTTGCAGGCTGCGAAAAAATTAATTACATAACAGACGGAACAATTCAGGCAATCAAAGAGGTTCAGGACGGAACTTATAAAGATACCGGCGCAGAAGAGGAAACCGGCACATCTACTATTGATCCGTTCGTTGCAGATACTTACGGCGGCATCGAATTTGCCGACGAAGCTGCTGTTGTTGATTACTATGTTCAGTGCTACAACAACACAAAATCTCAGACTGCAAACTATAAAGACGCTGACGGCAATGCTGCAACTTACTATGCACTTCTCGGCGAAGAGAAAATCAGCATTGAAAAGGTTCTTATTGAAGGTGCAGAAAACAGTGTTATCAACAATCTTGTTCCCACAATTGTTGACAGCCTTTTCTCTCCCAGCACATATGGTCTTCCTCCGTGTAACAACAGAGATCCTCAGCTTGACAACTCAAATCAGGATCCCGCAAATCCGGGTCAGTTCGATTTCAGACAGTCATATTTCACAGCTGAAGATTGCCAGGCATGCAATGTAGTTGATAACGGAGACGGCACTATCACAATCACAATTCAGCCTAAGGCTGGTCAGATGTCTATGCGTGGTGAGGATTCACAGGGTAGATTCTTCGAGGTTCTCGGCGATATCGGCGCAACTGTAGATTCTATTTCTCAGCTTTCATGGGCAAGCGGCACAACAGAAGAGAACTGTATTGTAAATTATGAAGGCGGCACAGGTACTGTTAAGATTGATACAGCTACAAACACTATCGTTGAGGCTGATTATCATATGGCAGTTGATGTATCTGTAAATCACGCTAACGTACTTGTAATCAAGGATAAGAGCGCATCTGTTCAGATTTCTTACGACATGCATTATCCTGCATCAGATCAGTATCTCCTTGACTCAAAGGGCATCACAAAAGCGTAAGTAAACAACAGCATAATTTATTTGAATTAAACCCAAAGCCGCCCGTTAGGGCGGCTTATTGTTTTGCCTTTATTTAATGATTTTTGGAAGTAATAATTTTTATTTGTAGGTGTATTGGTTAAAATAAAATTCAATATATTATTGTTGAATAATGTTACACAGTATGTTATTATTATCTAAATACCACGCTGTGCGGGGTATACAATGCGAATAGGAGAAAACATTATGAGCGAACAGATGCCCAATATGGATTATGATGCAGATGAAGTTATAAATGACTTCAAGGCAAAATTCAAATGGCCAAAAAAAGACGAGGTGGATGTTGTTGTAAAGCCGAGTAAAGTATGGCTCAGACTGCTTATTTCGGCGGTGCTTACAATAATTGCCGGTGGGGTAGTATATTATATGATGCTTCCCGCCATGAATTTCAAAGATATTAATATGTATATGTTTTTGATAATTCTTGTTGTGCTGTTTATGGTATTCTTTGCAATTGCATGCAAAGCAAATAAAAAGATAGAGCGCAGGGAATATGTCAAAAAGAAATCATTAGTTCCGATTATTATCGTCGGCGTTATTATTGTAGTAACTGCTATCGGCTGGCTTTGCGGCGCCACAATATTCAGAGCGTCATCTTACAGCGAACTTTTACCTGTTACGGCAAGCGATTTTGAAACGGATGCCGAAAAACTTAGCGTAGACAGTGTTCCG
Source organism: uncultured Oscillospiraceae bacterium (assembly GCA_900539425.1). Classification (GTDB taxonomy): domain Bacteria; phylum Bacillota; class Clostridia; order Oscillospirales; family Acutalibacteraceae; genus Eubacterium_R. Next base: position 32,349 of record UQBX01000010.1, read on the forward strand.
CGTGTTGATGAATCACGTGCGCTCACTCTTGCTGACCAGCAGCTAGGTTCTCTTTCTGAATATAAGAGCCAGTATGTTGTTTCAAACACAACAACAATGATAAACTACAACGGCCGCCCGGTAAGAGTTGCATATCTTGAATATGCTGACGTGTTTAAATGGTTCAATAATACAAAAGAAGGCGTTCCCGCCTATATGATAATTGACCTTGTATCGCAGAAAGTTACTGTTGTAAACTGCGTTGAGAAGTTTGGTTCCTGCATTCAGTACAGCCCCACCGAACTCTTCAATGAAAAACTTATCAGACATATAAGATTTCAGTATCCCACTGAACTGCTTGATACACCTAATTTTGAAATAGACGACACAGGCCATCCTTACTGGATCACACCTGTTCTTGATAAAACGATCGGCCTTTTCGGAGGCAACGATGTTAAGGGCGCAATCATTACAGATGCTCTCAGCGGCGAAAGCAGTTATTATTCAATTGATGAGATCCGTTCAGATGAAAACCTGCAGTGGATAGATGTTGTTTATCCTGCAAGCCTCCTTATTGAACAGTACGATTATTACGGAAAATTCCAGAACGGTTTCTGGAACTCAATTATCTTCCAGAATGATGTAAGCCAGGCTTCACAGGGATACGGCTACATTGCAATGGATGACGACGTGTGGATCTATACCGGCGTAACATCTTCTGAGTCGGATGCGTCAAACTTTGGTTTCATACTCAGCAACCAGCGTACAAAAGAAACAAGATATTATGAGGCAGGCGGCGCCATCGAATCTGCGGCTCAGCAGTCTGCGGAGGACGCAGTACAGAACTATCAGTATGCCGCAACATTCCCCATACTGCTTGATATTGAAGGCCAGCCCACTTATTTCATGAGCCTTTACGGAACAAGTAATACTGTAAAGGGTTATGCACTTGTAAATCTTGCTGACAAGACCATTGTAGGCACAGGTATTGTTGATGAGATGAAGAGTGATGCTAAGGCACTTAACGCTGCGGTTGAAAATTATATTCAGGCTCTTAAAGATAAGAATATCATAAATTCAAATATTGATATGAATGAATATCTTGTTGACGAGACTGATGAAAATCAGGGTGGCACAGCTTCTCAAACTCCTGATTCCAATGGTGCTGAAACACCACAGACCACACCATCTCAGACAGGTTCTCAGGTAACGGGAGAGGTTGCTTCAATACTCACTTCGGTAAATGACGGAAACACTTATTATTACCTGCAGATAAACGGAACTTATTATTATATCAGCGTTGCTGACTGTATGGATGTTCTGCTTGTTAAAACGGGTGATACGGTTACGGTTACCGTAGGCGGTGAAGCTGAAGGCAGCTTTGTTCCGGCTTCCGATGTTGAAGTTTAATATAACGTATATAAATGATAAGGCTCCGGCAGAAATGCCGGAGCTTTGCTTTGTGTTGTTAAAAATTAAAGCCGCCGTTTGCAAACGGCGGGGGCTTTTTATATATAAATTATATGTTATATGTCATGACTGTTTCGAAAAACTGAGTGTTAAGAAACTGCCTTGAATATCCTGTTTCAAAACCCTCGCTTTCGAATGTATCAATAAAGCGTTTTGAAAAAGTTTCATATACAAGAACAAAATTTTCTTTCTCTGCTCTGTCTTTGCAAATTTTGATTATATCCTCGATTTCTTTTTCGGACACATCGGGTGTGGAGTAAATAGTAAGTAAGCGTTTCCCGAACTGCTCCGGTACCACAATATTTATTATGTTCTGAACAACTTCCATATGATTTAGTATATTATATGAATATTTGTTCATCCTTAATGATAAACCATGCTTTCCCGGAAATTTGTATACAAAGTTATCAGGATTTCTGAGAACCGCAACAACATTTTTGCTGCCCGTGTTTATAAGTTCTCCCGTGACACTCCACTTTTCAAGATAATACTTAAAATATTTTTCTATAAATTCTGCCCTTTTGGATTTGATAGGGCACATAAACATAAAAAGTGGGTCTTTAATAAAAATACGGGCGTTTTCGCCGGGAAGCGAGGATATATTAACTTGTGCTTTGCTGTTTTCCATGTTATCCTCTCTTTTTTGTAGTAATAATATATTAACCTATAAAATCTTCGCTTGCAATATTATTAATAAAAATTAACAGAATATACAAATTTCATTTAATTATAAATAAGTGATTGCTGTTAAATCAATGTTGAAAGTGCTGCAAATTCATCCATGGAAAAGCGTTCTGCCCGATCATTCTCATTTCTGCCGATTTTTTCAAGCGCCGCCATCACCTTGTCTTTCGGTATATTAAGAGATGAAGACAGACTGTTTAATGCGGTTTTACGCCTCTGTGCAAACGCCGCACGCACTATCTCAAAAAATCTTTTTTCGTTTTCCGCACGCACGGGAGGTTCTTTTCTTACGGAAAGTTTTATAACTGCGCTGTCAACCTTAGGCTGCGGCATGAAACTGCCCCTGCTCACGTCAAACAGTTTTTCAATTTCTGCATAATACTGAGCGGCAACGGTAAGCGCCCCACTTTCCCTTGAACCTATCTGAGCGGCAAGCCTGTCCGCCGCTTCTTTCTGCACCATTACAACTATTTCGCTGACGGGAAGTTTGCTTTCAATCAGCTTCATTATTATAGGTGATGTTATATAATACGGCAGATTTGCGCATACCTTTATATCGCTCATTCCGGTGAATTTTTCGTCTATAAGAGCATTCAGATCCATTTTTAGAGCGTCGCCCTCAACTATCTCAATGTTGCCGCAGTCACTAAGTGTTTCTGAAAGTATGGGGAAAAGTCTGTTGTCAAGCTCTACAGATACAACTTTGCCTGCAACAGAGCAAAGTTCTTTTGTTAGCACGCCTATACCCGGACCTATTTCAAGAACTCCGGTGTTTTCATTCGCGTTAAGGCTTTGTGCCATGGCAGGGCAGATTCTTTCGTTTATTATAAAATTTTGCCCCAATGCTTTTGAAAATGTAAAGCCGTGCCTTTTTAGCAGACTGCTGATTTCATTGTAACTGCAAAGATTCATGGCGTTCCTCCACAGGTTGTGCTTTTAACTGCAAAGCGTTTAAAGTTATCGGATTACGGCATATTTTATCATAAAGAAGGATGTTTTACAACCGCAAAAGCCAACATTTAAAACTTTTAACATATATCGTCTTGATTTTAATTTTTTATAATGTTAGAATACATTCTGCTGTTTTAACGTAATTTGCGCCCGTGTTCGGGCGGGTATCAAAGTTTGCCGGAGGTATGGTTATGCTAAAAAAATTGGCTTCCTATATGAAAGGGCTGTGGCACCTTGCCGCTGTAAGTGCCCTTGGCATGATTATAGAGGCTATATGCGAGCTTTCGCTGCCGTCAATAGCAAGCCACATTTATGAAGTGGTAAGAACAGCTCCATCGCCTGAAGCTGTTCGCCGCGAAGTAATCCTTTGCGGTATAGGTATGTTTGCTTTGGCTGTTTTCGGCCTTTCGGGCGGACTTGCAACTATGAAAACCTCATCAATATGCAGCCAGAATTTTGCTTTCAGGCTCAGGAAAGATGTATATAAGAAAATAAGTACGTTTTCTTTTAAAAATATTGATGATTTTTCAACGGCTTCTCTTACTACAAGACTTACGAATGACATTACAATGCTTCAGAATGTTGTAATGATGTCTCTGAGAATCCTTGTAAGAGGCCCTGCGCTTCTTGTTGTTTCCGCTGCTTTTGCAATTTCTATTAACCCTAAAATGAGCATGCTTCTGCTGTTTATTCTTCCTGTTCTCGCTGTTATTGTAGTATGCATTCTTAAATTCGGTTTCCCGATGTTCCAAAAAATGCAGAAAAAGATAGACAATGTTAACAGAGTTGTTCAGGAAAATCTTATCGGCATGAGGGTCGTTAAGGCATTTGTGCGCGAAGATCACGAAAAGAGCAAATTCAAAACGGTTTCAGATGACCTTGCCGCACAGGGCGCAAGAGCATCCGGGCTTGTTGTAACGGTTATGCCTATAATGATGTTAATTCTAAATGCCGTTGTAGTATTTGTGTATTACAGGGGCGGTGTTGATGCAAATAACGGAGTTATGGATGTAAGCGAGATCTCTGTTTTCGCTTCTTATATTATTCAGGTTCTTATGAACCTTATGATGATATCAATGATGCTTCTTCAGCTTGCCAGAGGTAAGGCTTGCGGCGACCGTGTTGTTGAAGTGCTCAATACGAATGTTGATATCATTGACGGCGAAAAGAACTATATTCCTGATAAAAGCGCCGCAAAGGGCAAAGTTGAATTTAAGAACGTTAATTTCAAATACAATTCTTCCGATTCGGGAGATGATATTCTTCACGGTATTAGTTTCACGGCAGAACCGGGTCAGGTTATCGGCGTTGTAGGAGGAACCGGCTGCGGTAAATCAAGCCTTGTAAATCTTATTCCCCGTCTTTATGATGTAACGGACGGTCAGGTTCTTATTGACGGAGTTGATGTTCGTGACTATAACATCCGTGCACTCAGGGATATGATAGGTGTTGTTTTACAGAAAAACGTGCTGTTCAGCGGCACTATAAAAGATAATATCCGATGGGGCAAGGCAGATGCCACTGATGAGGAGATAGAAGAGGCTTGCAAATATGCGCAGGCTCATGATTTCGTTCTCCGCCAGCCAAACGGCTATGATACAGATCTTTCTCAGGGCGGTCTTAACCTTTCGGGCGGTCAGAAACAGCGTCTTTGCATAGCAAGAGCTATGATTAAAAATCCGAAGATACTTATTCTTGACGATTCCACATCCGCTGTTGATACGGCCACCGAGGCTAAAATAAGAGACATTTTCTATAACGAACTCAAAGATACTACCGTATTTATAATTGCCCAGCGCGTTTCTTCGGTAAAAGATGCCGATAAGATAATCGTGCTGGATGACGGAGAAATAAAGGGTATCGATACCCACGAGAATCTGCTTAAATCAAATGAAATCTATCAGGAGATCTATCAGACACAGCAGAAAGGGGTGAGTGAATAATGCCGGGACCGATGAATCATAAACACGGCTTTGCTAAGCCGAAAAACGCAAAGCAAACATTCGGCAGAATACTTCAGTATATGGGGAAAAGCAAGCTGTTCCTCATCATAGTATTTATTTCACTTGTGCTCAGCACTGTCTGCCAGATCGGGGCGTCTTACTGGCTCAAGCCCATTCTGAATGATATTGAGACTTCCGTCCTTGCCGGTAATTTTATGACGGAGGGTATAAAAGCTCTTGTTAAAAACCTTGTAATAGTAGGAGCGCTTTACTGCGGCACGGCACTTTTCACATTCATTCAGAGCCGTGTTATGGTAAAAATTGCTTATAAAACCACAAATCTCATTCGAAAAGAACTGTTTAATCATATGCAGTCGCTGCCGCTCAGGTATTTTGACAGCAAAACTCACGGCGAAATAATGAGCCGCTTTACAAATGATATTGATAACGTTCAGATGATGCTTGAGCAGTCTATGGTGCAGCTTGTTTCCTCAGCTTTCACCTTTACCGGAATTATCATTATGATGATATATCTGAGCCCGCTGCTTTTCGGAATAGCGCTTATTTTTCTTATTATAATGCTCATTACCGTAAGTAAAATAGGTAAGCAGTCCAAAAAATATTTCCGTGAACAGCAAAAAGAACTCGGCGTTATGAACGGAAACATTGAGGAAACGGTTGAGGGCCTTAAAGTAGTAAAAGTATTTAATCATGAAGACAAGATAAATGAAGAGTTCGGTGAGTGCAACGAAAAGTTCCGCAAAGCCGCAACTAATGCAAACTTTTACGCGGGCGTTATGGGTCCGAGCTCAACCGGTATCAACAACGCAAGCTATGCAACGGTTGCTCTTGCCGGAGGACTTCTTGTTCTTACCGCAAGTATAGATATAGGCACATACTTCACATTTTTAAGTTACTCCAAGCAGTTCACACAGCCCATTAACCAGATTGCAAACCAGATGAACACTATTTTTTCTGCGCTTGCGGGCGCTGAAAGAGTGTTTGAAATAATGGATATGGCTCCCGAAGTGGACGAAGGCACAGTTACACTTGAGCAGAAAGAAGAAAACGGAGAACTCAGATCATATTGGAATGACGGCGGAAAACTTATTCCTGTTGAGGGAAATGTTGAGTTTGAAAATGTAAACTTTTCTTATGTTCCCGAAAAACCCGTGCTCAAGAACATTTCTCTTTATGCAAAGCCGGGTCAGAAGATTGCTTTCGTAGGTTCAACGGGAGCAGGAAAAACCACCATTACAAATCTTATAAACCGCTTTTATGATATTCAGGATGGTACTATAACTTATGACGGAATAGACATTAAGCGGATTAAAAAAGATGATCTCAGAAAAACTCTTTCAATAGTTCTTCAGGATACACATTTGTTTACGGGAACTGTTATGGATAATATTCGTTACGGCAGGCTTGAAGCTACTGATGAAGAGTGTATAGACGCGGCCAAATTGGCGTCTGCTCATTCGTTCATAAGAAGACTGCCGCAGGGATATGACACAATGATATCCGGAGACGGAGATAATCTTTCTCAGGGTCAGCGCCAGCTTCTTGCCATCGCAAGGGCTGCCGTTGCAAAACCGACTGTTCTTATTCTTGACGAGGCAACGTCGTCAGTTGACACACGTACTGAAATGCATATAGAGCACGGTATGGATAGGCTGATGACAGGCAGAACGGTATTCGTAATCGCGCACAGGCTTTCAACCGTCAGAAATTCAAACGCTATCATGGTGCTTGAACACGGTAAAATAATAGAGAGAGGAGATCATGAGGCCCTTCTTGAAAATCACGGCAGATATTATGAATTGTGCACCGGTAAGTCACAGCTGACTTAAAATTTGTTACAAATTTGTAAAATGTTTTTCTTCAAAACTCTTTACAAAATTGAAGTTAAATGGTATAATGCGAGTGTATTATATATTGGCTTATATTAAGTATAGTATTAACTATATTAAATGAGGTGTTTTTATGAAGAAGGTTATTTCGGTTTTAATTTCAGTAATTGCCGCAGTAAGTGTTTGCGCTGCTTTCGCAGTACCGGCATCTGCAGCTATCCACGTATACAGCCCTCAGGGCGTAGCAATCGTTCATTCGGCTAATGATCCGCTGCTTAACGGTAAGCCTTCAACTCAGGTTTCAGGCTCTCAGGTAAGCGCAGGCTCAAATCAGCTTGTATTTACCTATTCCGGCACAGCAGCTCTTTCAGGCTGGAATCTTATTGATAAAGACGGCAAAGCAGTTGATTTAAGTGCAGTAAGCTCTGCTTGCAAAGTAATCAGCCAGGATGGAAATACTCTTGTTATCGAAGTTCTTGATTGGTCTGCATTTGAGTCTCCTGACGGATATACCGTAAATGCTCTTGCAGAAGTAGAGGGCACAACTTCAGGCGAAACCACAACTGTTGATAAGGACGATTCCGCAACCTCTCCGGACACAGGCGTTTCCGTAGCAGCGGCAGCGGTTTGCGCAGCTGGTGCAGGTGCTGCAATTCTTGCCCTTACAAAGAAGAAGGATGCTGAATAATTAAATTTAACATTTATTAAAACCTGTTCCTTTGTGAGCAGGTTTTTTTAATGTTATGCTGTCTTGTAATAAACTGTATGTTTTTCTATTAATTTTTTATTGCGGTGCATCTTATGAGTGAAAACAAAGAAAAAAAGAATAATAAAAAACGAATTGTTCTTTTGATACTTGCGATTATCGTTTTTGTGTGCGCCTGTGTTTATATAGGTGTTTATATCTATAATTCCTCAATGGCACAAATAGAATCCGAAATCGTAACCACACCGGATACTTCTGCGCAGAGTGAAGATTTGGCGGATAATCCCGTTGATTTTGAAACACTTCAGCAGGGCAACGACGAAATCTATGCCTGGATCAAAATTGACGATACTGATGTTGATTATCCTATTGTTCAAAGTAAAAATGACGACGATTTTTATCTTCGTCACAGCGCTTATGATAAATCATGGATCGCAAGCGGAGCAATTTATACACAGGGAATTAACAGCAAGGATTTTTCAGACCCCGTAACGGTTATTTACGGCCATAACGGATATAAAGAAACCATGTTTACCTCGCTTCATAAATTTGAGGATGCGGAGTTCTTCGATTCCCACGAGTATTTTTATATTTATCTTCCACAGAGAAAACTTACCTATCAGGTAGTGTCCGCTTTTAAGTATGATGACAGGCATATCATGAATTCCTTTAATTTTGCAGTCCCCGAGGATCTTGCGAATTTCCAGGAAACTGTTAAAAATCCGTCATCTGCTCTCAAAAATGTCAGGACAGATCTTGATGTAACTATTGATGAAAACAGCAAGATAGTTGTGCTTTCAACATGTATTACAAATCAGAAAAGCAACAGATATCTTGTATGCGGAGTGTTAGTAAAAGATGAAAAGACCAATTGATCCAAATTTAGATTCCGAAGATCAGAATTTTCTTTTTGACGGTGCGGATGAAACTTCAGCACCGCCGGATACATTTGAAAAACAGCAGAGCGCTGTTTCTGATAATTCGGGAAACATATTCCTTACCGAAGAAGAATATAGTGCTCATAACAATGAGCATCATCATCACCACCATCATCATCATTCATCTTCCTCTCATTCGCATCACGGCAAAAGACATAGACACAGGCACAGAAGAAAGCGCAAGATGCCTCTTATTTTAAGAATTTTTATAGTTCTTATTGCCATAATCTTTGCCGCTGTAGCGATTATCGGAGGTACATATCTGTATATGAGGGAAAAGGGACACAATACACTTGTTGTTGAACCTGCAAATCCCAAGTACGAGGAAACCATCATATATAACGGCCACACCTATGTTTATGATAAAAACAAGGTTGCTTTTGCGTTTATAGGCGTAGACCAAGAAAGCATTACCCCTGATGAGGATACGCTCATAGGTAATTCAGGTCAGGCAGATACCGATATCGTGGGTGTTATTGATACAAATACAGGGGAAATCAGTGTTATAACTATTCCAAGAGATACAATGGTGGATATTGATCTGTATACTGTTGGCGGTGAGTTCGTAAGAACGGAGAATATGCAGCTTTGTCTTGCGTATGCTTACGGAGACGGCGGAACTTCTTCATGCGAAAATGTAACAACCGCAATAAGCCGTATACTTGCTAATGTTCCGGTAGAAAAATATTTTGCTCTTGATCTAAGCGGAATAGCGCCTTTGAATGACGCGGTTGGCGGAGTAACTGTAACTTCACTTTACGATTTCCCTGCAGAGGGCGTTTATAAGGGCGATACCGTTACAATACGGGGCGATTTTGCCGAAACTTATGTTCGTCAGAGAAATATGGATTCCATAGACGCATCGCTGAACAGAACAGAACGTCAGACTCAATATATTAAAGCATATGTGGAACAGCTTAGAAAAGCCGTTACAAGCGATTTCTCGGTAGTTTCCCAGCTTTATAATACAGCATCAGAATACAGCCAGACAAATATTTCACTTAGTGAAGTTACATATCTTGCCTCGGTTGTGCTTTCCAACGGAGTATCGGATTTCACGCAGTATACCCTTGAAGGTGAAATGCGTGCGTCTGATACCGCAACGGAGGATGTGTTTGCCGAATATTATGTGGATGAAGATTCGGTAATGGATGTTGTTGTAAACTGCTTCTATGAGCAGGTCAATTAATTTTAAAGGAGCAAGCCATGAACAGTGAACAGAAAAGAGAGCTTGAGATCTATGCCGCTCAGATAAGACGCGGTATAATCGAAGGTACTTACAACGCAAAAGCAGGCCATCCGGGCGGAAGCCTTTCGGCTGCTGATGTTATTGCCTATCTTTACGGCAGGCAGATGAAGTATGATGCAAAGAATCCCAAGGATCCGAACAGAGACAGATTTGTTCTTTCAAAGGGTCATGCTGCGCCTGCGCTTTACAGCGCTCTCGCGTATAAGGGATTTTTCCCGGTAGAGGATCTAAAGACCCTCCGCCATATAGGCTCCTATCTTCAGGGCCATCCTAATATGAATACCGTTCCCGGCATTGATATGAGCACGGGTTCTCTGGGTCAGGGAATCAGCGCGGCATGCGGAATGGCAAAAGGCGCCAAAATGCTTGGAAAGGATATCAAAGTATATACTCTTCTGGGCGACGGCGAAATCGAAGAAGGTCAGGTATGGGAGGCAATGATGTTTGCTTCTCAGTATGGTCTTGATAACCTTTGCGTTATGATAGACGTTAACGGACTTCAGATAGACGGCGCATGCAAAGACGTTATGAGTGCAGAGCCTATAGATGAAAAGGTACGTGCATTCGGTTTTGACTGCATCGTTATAAACGGAAATGATTTTGACGAACTTGAAAAAGCGTTTGATGCTTTTGAAAAGAGCAGTAAACCATTCGCAATAGTTATGAAAACAATTAAAGGTCTTGGCGTTTCATATATGGAGAACGCTGTTGACTGGCACGGTAAAGCGCCCAATCAGCAGGAATATGAGATTGCTGTTAAAGAACTTGATGAAAAACTTGCTCAACTGGAGGCGTGATTATGGCAGATGTAAAATGTATAGCAACGCGTGAAAGCTACGGCAACGCGCTTAAAGAACTTGCCGAAAACGGCGCCGATAATATTGTTGTGCTTGATGCGGATCTTTCTGCCGCAACAAAAACAGCTATCTTTAAAAAAGCATTTCCCGATCATCATATCAACTGCGGAATTGCTGAGTCCAATATGATGTGCGTGGCGGCAGGCCTCAGCACAATGGGATTTGTTCCGTTTGCTTCAAGTTTTGCCATGTTTGCAGCTGGCAGAGCGTTCGAGCAGATCAGAAACTCAATAGGTTATCCCCATCTTAATGTTAAGATAGGTGCTACACACGCCGGTATCTCGGTTGGCGAGGACGGAGCATCACATCAGTGCTGTGAGGATTTTGCTCTTATGCGTTCAATTCCGGGCATGGTAGTTATCTGCCCCGCTGATGATGTTGAGGCAAGGCAGGCAGTAAAAGCCGCTTATTCTTACGAGGGTCCCGTTTATCTTAGATTTGGCAGACTTGCCGTTCCTGTTTTCCACAATGAAGATTATAAATTTGAAATCGGAAAAGGAGAACTTGTTAAAGAGGGAACCGATGTTACGATAATTGCTAACGGACTTATGGTTGCTGAGGCAATCGAGGCAGGCAAGGAGCTTGAAAAATGCTCTATCAGCGCTGAGATTATCAATATGGCAACTATCAAACCTCTTGACAGCGAACTTGTTGTTAATTCGGCAAAGAAGACCGGTAAGGTAATAACTGTTGAGGAGCACAATATTGTAGGCGGTCTCGGCGAAGCTGTGTGTGCGGCTTTAAGCGCTGAATATCCTGTGCCTGTTAAGCGTATAGGCATAAATGATGAATTCGGCCACAGCGGCCCTGCAAAGGACCTTCTTAAAGAATTCGGCCTTTCAGCCGAAAATATCGTTAAAACCGCTAAGGAGTTTTTAAAATAATAGTTCGACTTTTATAATAAGTCAGAACCTTATGGTTTTATCATTTATCTAAAATAAAATAAGGACCGCTCTTTTTGGGCGGCCCTTTTTTGTTTGTTTTTGCTCTTCCTGAAATTTAACACCATTTTTACATAACGAACATAATTTTGACTTTGGCAGAAAAATATTTCTTATTTTTGACAGTTTGTAAATCATTTCTTTATATAGAAGTTGCAGAATATACGTAAATTCTATAGGAGATGATTTTATGAAAAACATTTTATGTAATATATTTGAAATCTTGTTTGCCCTTCTCAGTGTGGCTGGCGGCGCTGTATTATTTGTATGCAGTTTCCCGGATGATCTGGTATGGAACTTTGCAGGCGGAGTTCTTATCTTAGCAGGTGTTGCCGCAGTTATTTCAAAGGCAGCTGAAGGGGTTAAGGAAAGAAAGGTAAAAGGAAAAACAGTATGAAAGAAAAGTTTAAGGCGTTTACGGATAAACATGCTGAGATATGGAAATTTATAAAATTTGCCTTTACGGGAGCAAGCACATCCGTATTGGAACTCGGTGTGTTTATGTTCCTTCAGTATGTGGTTTTTAAATCCTTAAACGAAGTGCCGGTTACAGATAATCCGGTGCTTGACTTTTTGGGAATAGAGTATGTAGGCTATTTGTATTCATACGCTATTTCGGCAACCATCGGTTACGCGGCAGCGTATATCATGAACAGAAAACTTACTTTTAAGGCGGATGCCAATCCTGTACTCTCAACAATTATTTATGCTGTAATGGTAGTTTGTACCATCGCTTTCAACACTTGGTTCGGCGCATTTCTCGGCACGGTTGTAACAAACAGCGGCCACGATAATGTGATAGTTGAAATGATAATGAAAGTTGTTGTTATGACAGTGCCTACCATATGGACTTATCCGCTTAATCGTTTTGTAATTCACAGAAAGAAAAAGCCTGAGTATGACACGAAAGAAAATTAATAAATTTGCTTCGGAGCACAGAGAGCTGTGGAAATTTGTAAAGTTCAATTTTACGGTTATTGTAACATCTTTGCTTGATATCTGCGTTTATCTCGTATTGCTTTACTGGGTGTTTAAACCTCTTAATTCACAGCCTCTGCCTCAGAACGAACTTCTGTCATTTCTCGGCATACGCTACAAAGGATATTTGTACGCATATCTGGTTTCAACCACAGCGGGCTATGTGGCGGCTTATCTTATGAACAGAAAGATCACTTTTCATTCGGATATTAACCCCGCATACAGCTCATTTTTGTATTTTCTGCTCGCAGTTTTCAATATTTTGTTCAGCTCATGGTTTGGCTCGGTTGCCGGTAGCTTTATGCTGAGGTATTCACTGTCAAACCCGTTTACTGAAATAATATCTAAGTTCGTTATAATAAATATCCCCACCCTATGGACATATCCAATAGAACGGTATATAATTCAAATTAGGCGGGGATCTTTCAGGAGAAAAGCAAATGGTAATTGCAACTGATTTGGACGGTACCCTGCTGTCAGACAGTACAAGCGTCAGCCGTGAAAATCTGGACGCAATAAAACGCCTGTATGAAGCAGGCATTTCCACGGTTATCGCGACGGGACGCACTTTTTTCGAAATTCCGGAAGAACTTCTGGAATGTAAATATATTGAATATATCATCTATTCAAACGGCGCGGCTGTTTACCAGCGCGGTAAGGGCGTTGTGTTCTTAAAAAATATAGACCGCGAAACTGCTCTCGGCGTATGCCGTATCCTTGATACAGCGGAAACTTTTGTAGAGCTTTATACAAACGGAATACCGCTTGTTGATTCGGATAAGTTCAACGATGAAGGATTAAGTTACTACCGTATAGATCCCGATTATCTTCCCGAGATGCGCAGAAGCCGAATAGCCGTTAAAAATCTTTATTCAATCGTATCACACCCTGCGTTCAAGCTGGAGATGTTTGACGTCTTTTTCAGAAATATGCAGGAGAGGGCAGAGTGCATGCACAGGATAAAAACCTGTTATCCTGCTCTTGAGATAACCACCTCTATGAGCAATAATCTTGAAATTATGAACGGTGGTATCAATAAAGGTACGGGTCTTATGGCTTTTTGCCAATTAGCGGGTATCAACATTTCCGATGTTGTTGCAGTTGGAGACAGTAAAAACGATATTTCCCTTTTTCGCTCGGCAGGATATTCGCTTGCCGTTTCAAATGCCTGTGAAGAGCTAAAAGCAATAAGCAACGGCGTGATCTGCTCAAACAATGAAAACACTATGTGCTGTCTGGAGAAACTTATAGGAAAGAAAGTGCTTGTATGAACTGCATCCATTTTTTGAATACAGGATATTCAGACTGTATTATACTTCAGAGCGGCACGCATTTTGCCATGATAGATGCGGGTGAGGATACGGATTATCCGCCTAATAAACCCGCCCTTAAATATCCCGGATACGAAAAAGAAGTTGTTGAGTATCTGCATAAAAACTGTATGGGTCAGGATGGCTTTGTAACTCTTGATTTCGTACTCGGTACGCACGCTCATTCAGACCATATCGGCGGTTTTGATACTGTTATTGAATATGATAAGGTCAAAGTTAAAAAAGCGTTTTTAAAGCCGTACAACGCGGCAGGCATAAATTATCTTGAGCGCACGCAGTGGGATAATCAGGAAGTTTATGACCAGATGAGAAATGCCCTTATCAAGAAAAATGTTCCGATAGAAACTCAGTTTGACGGCTCTTCTTTTAACCTTGGGGATTTTAAAATCACTTTATTCAACGGCAAAGTCGTCAAAAGATGGCGCAAGACAGGCGAGAATGAAAATTCGGTCTTGACTCTTGTTGAGTGTGACGGCTGCCGTGCATTGCTCCCGGGAGATATGAACTGGAAGTGCGGCGGCGAAAAGGAATTTGCGCCGCAAATAGGTAAGGTGGATCTGCTCAAAATAGGTCACCACGGATATGAATTTTCTTCTTCTCCATTCTGGCTCAAAACGCTGAATCCCGATATTGCAGTGATTTTAAACACTAAAAGCCGTGTGCATAAAAGTGTTGAGGCTCGCATTAAGAAATACAGCGGCGCTCAAATCTACACTTCGGTTGAGTGCAACGGTTTGAAAGCAGTTTTCGAAAACGGAAAGATAAATATTCAAAAAGATATTATGTAAAAGAAAAAGCAAAGCCAATAAGGGCTTTGCTTTTTTTGTTATACTTATTATTCGAGATAAAGCGTAATGTTTCCGCTTTCAAGAGTTTTTTTGAGGTCAATAACTCTCTGGTTTTCAGAGCCGCGAAAGTTGAGGGCAATATTGTAAAGCTCTTTTTCAAATCTGCCGTCAACAAGAACGTCTATGTATCTCAGCATTTCCTGAGCTGTGTCAGTAAATGCGCGGCTTTTTTCTTTCCCCGTTATCTGTTCAAGCGTGAAGCCGCTGTAACACCATACTGTTTTAAGGGGGTAACGTTCCTTGAATTCCTTTAACAACTCAAGCAAACCTTCTTGATTTTCTGGCTCAAACGGTTCTCCTCCAAGCAGAGAAAGCCCTGCTATCCACGGCGGAGCACATGAGGAAAGTATGTATTCTTTTGTTTCTTCATTCCATTCTTTGCCGTAATTAAAATCCCAAGCAATCTCGTTAAAACATTCAGGGCAGTGGTGCCGGCATCCTGATACAAAAACGGAGGTGCGAACACCCTCACCGTTTGCTATATCGTTTGTTTTGATTTCAGCAATGTTCATAATAAAACAAAGGGAGCGCACGAAAATCGCCGCGCTCCCGCTCCTTGTATTTGTATATTACAGGTGAAGAACTCTGTCTCTTATTTCCTGAGTTCTGCCCTGATTCCAGTACTGTGTGCCTATGTATCCGCAAGTTCTGCGGGCAACATTCATTTTGCTTTGGTCTTCGTTGCCGCAGTTGGGGCAGCGCCATACAAGCTTGCCGCTTTCCTCTACTATTTTTATCTCTCCGTCATATCCGCATACCTGGCAGTAATCGCTCTTTGTGTTGAGCTCGGCATACATGATATGGTTGTAGATGTACTGCATTACAGAAAGTACGGCAGGAATATTGTTCTGCATATTAGGAACTTCAACATAGCTGATAGCTCCGCCGGGTGAAAGATTCTGGAACTCAGCTTCAAATTCAAGCTTTTTGAAAGCGTCTATCTTTTCAGAAACATGAACATGATAGCTGTTTGTAATATAGTTCTTATCAGTAACTCCGGGGATCTTGCCGAAACGCTTCTGCAGGCATTTTGCAAATTTGTATGTAGTGGACTCAAGCGGAGTACCGTAAACTGAGAAGTCAATATTTTCCTTCTCTTTCCAGCCCTTGCAGGCGTCATTGAGCTTCTGCATAACAGAAAGTGCAAAATCTTTTGCGTCCGGGTCAGTGTGGCTCTTGCCGGTCATGTACTTAACGCACTCATAAAGACCTGCGTAACCAAGTGAAATAGTTGAATATCCGCCGAAAAGGAGTTTATCAATTGTTTCGCCCTTCTTGAGCCTTGCAAGTGCGCCGTACTGCCACAGAATGGGAGCAACGTCGCTCGGAGTGCCGAGAAGTCTGTTGTGGCGGCACATAAGAGCACGGTAGCAAAGATCAAGTCTTTCGTCAAATATCTTCCAGAATTTTGTCATATCTCCGCCGGAGGAGCAGGCAATATCAACAAGGTTGATTGTTACAACGCCCTGATTGAATCTGCCGTAATACTTAGGTTTGTTTGTCTTAGGATCAACATACGGAGTAAGGAATGAGCGGCAGCCCATGCATGTGTAAACATTGCCGTTTCCGTTCTTGTCAATCTTCAGTTCACGCATCTTCTTTGCGGAGATGTAGTCGGGAACCATTCTCTTTGCAGTGCATTTAGCCGCAAGGCAGGTAACATCCCAGTATTTTGAACCTTCTGTGATATTGTCCTCGTCGAGAACATAGATGAGTTTCGGGAATGCGGGGGTGATCCATACGCCGCTCTCGTTCTTAACACCCTGAATTCTCTGACGAAGAACTTCCTCAATGATAAGCTTGAGATCGTCTCTTGTCTGTCCCTCGGGAACTTCGTCAAGATACATGAATACAGTAACGAACGGAGCCTGGCCGTTTGTAGTCATAAGAGTGATTACCTGATACTGAATAGTCTGAACGCCGCGCTTGATTTCATTCTTTACGCGCAGTTCCGTGATTTTGTTTATCTGCTCTTCATCAGGTTCAACTCCTGCCGCTTCAAGCTCTGCTTTAACGTCTTTTCTGAACTTCTGTCTGCTGAGATCAACAAACGGAGCAAGGTGAGCAAGGCTGATGCTCTGACCGCCGTACTGGCTTGACGCTATCTGAGCGATTATCTGAGTTGCAATATTGCAGGCTGTTGAGAACGTATGCGGTTTCTCTATCATGGTGCCGCTGATAACGGTACCGTTCTGCAGCATGTCCTCAAGGTTTACAAGATCACAGTTGTGCATGTGCTGAGCAAAGTAATCGGCGTCATGGAAATGAATAAGGCCGTTTTCATGAGCCTCAACAATATCCTGAGGCAAAAGAATTCTCTTTGTAAGGTCTTTTGAAACCTCGCCCGCCATGTAGTCACGCTGAACGCTGTTTACAGTAGGATTCTTATTTGAGTTTTCCTGCTTTACTTCTTCATTGTTGCACTCAATAAGAGTGAGAATCTGCTCGTCCGTGGTATTGGACTTTCTTATGAGCGAACGGTTGTAACGGTATTTAACATACCTTTTGGCAACCTCAAATGCGCCCTGAGCCATGATCTGGTTTTCAACAATGTCCTGAATTTCTTCAACGGAAAGGGCACGTGCCGCCTTTGTGATTTTGAATTCAACAAATTCGGCAATGTCTCTTATCTGGGAGGGGGTGAGTTCTTCTTTTTCGCAAGCCGCGTTAGCCTTTGTAACAGCGGCAACAATCTTGGAGAGGTCAAATTCCGCCTCGGAGCCGTTTCTCTTGATAATCTTCATTACATTTCACCTCCGTAAAAGTTACAAACACAGTGTAAATTGTTACAAAATCGTTACACAAACTGTATGTCGCTTTTACATAATACCAAAATACAGTGTTGTTGTCAATAAAAAATTAAAAAAAATCACAATATATTGTGTTTATTTTTTAAAAACGCCGAAAAATTAACGATATGTAGATTTTGCTTTTATGCCCACATCTTAGCATTTTTTGGCTTGCAACCGCGGTATTTTGCGAATTTTTACCTGTTTTTCATATTGAAAAGTTACAGAGGGCAAGTACAAAAAGTATAATTCCGTTTATAACTTATCAGCTAAAGGTACAATATTTTGTGCGTTTTTGAGTTTTAAGCAATTGAAATCTTTTTTTATTGACAAATTGTGCCTTGCGCATTATAATATGTGTAACTTAATAAGTCAGGGGTGCCGAAAGGCTGAGATCATACCCTTCGACCTGTCCGTTAGTACGGACAGCGGAGACTGTGTAACGCAATATTTTGCGCCCCGTTCTTTATGGACGGGGCTTTTCTTTTGGCTTGTTGAGAATTTGAGGCGGTGAAAACGCGCTTCGGAAAGGAGAAAAGATATGTCAAATTCACAGATTAACACAACGAGAAAGCTTACCGAAACAGCAATCATGCTTGCACTTGCAGTGCTTCTTTCATATGTTACTGTATTTCAGGCTCCCATGGGTGGATCAATCACTGCTTTCAGCCAAGTACCGATCGTTCTTATTGGTTATCGCTATGGCTTTAAATGGGGCGCAGGAACAGGCGTAATCTACGGCGTTCTTGAAATGCTGCTTCAGGGTCTTGGCAACTTTGCTTATGTAAAAGGTTTTGCGGCTTACTTAATTCTTATACTTGCTGATTATGTTGTAGCGTTTATGGTGCTCGGCATCGGCGGTGCTATTTTCAGAAAAGTTATTAAGAATCAGACTCTTGCGCTTGCTCTCGGCGGTGCAGTTGCTTCTCTTCTCAGATTTATATGCCACTTTATTTCAGGCGTAACAATCTGGGGCGAATATGCAGACGGCTGGAAGTCAGTATGGGCTTATAGCTTTGGTTATAATGGTTTCTATATGCTGTTTGAGGGTATCCTCACAGTTATCGGTGTTGTTGTACTTTCACTTGTACTTGATTTCAACAGCACGAACCTTATAAGAAAGAAAAAAGTAAAGGCTTAATTTGTTCAGGCTTTATCCCTCCGCTTAAAGTGGGGGGATTTTTTTGTCTTCGCAGTTGCTTGTAAAAAGCAAGAGCATATAATATAATGAATATACATATTTATATTATTTTGCTGTATTGTTTGTTGAGAGGGAACTATGAACGGCTTATATTGCAGCGGCACTGATATACGGGACGAATACGGCAGGCAGCGTATTTTCCGCGGTGTAAATATCTGTCTGAAACTGAAAAAAGCTGATCTGTACGAGGCAAGAAAACAGCTGCTCAGGAAGAAAGTTATCAAAAATTTGAAAAAATGCGGCGTAAATATTGTAAGACTGGGCATCACATGGGCTTCACTTGAAGAAAACAGGGGAGAGTACAGCGAGGAACTTGCCGAGATACTGCATAAATTCGCAAAACGCTGTGAAAGCGAAAATATCTGGGTAATGCCCGATATGCATCAGGATCTTTTCTCTCATTATTTTCGTGGGGACGGAGCACCAAAGTGGGCTGTAGATTCTGCGCTTGAAAACAAGGCGCCCCTTGCAATATGGGCAGAGGGATATTTTTATATGAACGGCGTACAGCAGGCGTTTTACGATTTTTGGCAGAATAAAAACAACATTCAGGAAGATTTTATTAATTGCTGGAAATTCCTTGCGGATACTTTTTCAGACTGCAAAAATATTTTCGGGTGCGATTATTTTAACGAACCGTTTGTGCACAGCGGCGGAAGAGAAATATTTATGCATATTCTGAACGGAGTTTCAAAAGCCGCAGGCAGTAATATTGATTTTCACTACTGCTTTAGGGGTAAAAGAGAAAAAACGGGTATGATGATGGCAGCATTAAGACTTTTGTGCGATCTCAAAACACCGTCAGCTTTTAAAGCCCTGCTTGAAAAGCTTGATGATAAACAGGAGTTCTCCAAAGTTGTGGACGGCAAAGATCATATAATTGCTGACTTTTCAAAGAATTATTACCAACCGTTTTTTGATAAAATGATTTCTTCGGTCAGCCGCGGTTTTAATGTGTTTGAGCATTGTTACTACTCAAATCTGGGCATACCTTTTTGTATTGATGTGCCTGAAAATTCAGTTTATTCGCCGCATGCCTATGATATTTTTATTGATTCGCCGCTTTACAATAAATATTGTAGTGACGAAAGAATCGATTTCATACTTGGCAGAATACGCGAAAATCAGCTGAAAATGAATGTTCCTGTTATAATGGGCGAATGGGGCGGAATGCAGGGCGGCAGAAAATCCGTTTCTCATATAGACCATATTATGGGTAAATTTGAAGAATATAAATGGAGCAGTATTTACTGGAATATGAAATTTGATGACGGTAATTTGCTTTCAGTTTTTAACCGTCCGTATCCCGCCGCGGTCAACGGAGAGATAAAGGAGCTTCATACCGACTGTGAAAACAGAAAATTCACGCTTTCATGGTATCAGCCCAGCCCGTGTGCGCAGTATTCAAAGCAGTCAAATATTATTTACATTCCCGGCAGGGGAATGACGCATTTTGCAGGAGTAGCCGGCGAAAACCGAATTGAAATAGATTATTAAATCGGATTATTATAGCTTGAATAAATAATTATGAAATAGTAAAAGGGACTTAGCATTATGCTAAGTCCCTTTGCTTTAATGTTTCAAAATTATCTAAAAGATAATATTAAAATATTGTTTTAATTATTTCATTGCCTCTTCAACTGCAACTGCTGTTGCAACGGTTGCGCCAACCATCGGGTTGTTACCCATACCGATAAGACCCATCATTTCAACGTGAGCCGGAACAGATGAAGAACCTGCGAACTGAGCATCACCGTGCATACGACCCATAGAGTCTGTAAGACCGTAAGAAGCCGGGCCTGCAGCCATGTTATCGGGATGAAGAGTACGGCCTGTGCCGCCGCCTGAAGCAACTGAGAAATACTTCTTGCCGTTTTCGATAGCCCATTTCTTGTATGTGCCTGCAACAAGATGCTGGAAACGGGTCGGGTTGGTTGAGTTACCTGTGATAGAAACATCAACACCCTCGTGCTTCATGATTGCAACGCCCTCAAGAACATCGTTTGCGCCGTAGCACTTAACTGCAGCTCTCTCACCGTCTGAGAATGCTTTTGTTTCAACAACCTTGAGTTCGCTGGTATAGAAGTCATAATCTGTCTTTACATAGGTAAAGCCGTTGATTCTTGAGATGATATAAGCAGCGTCCTTGCCGAGACCGTTAAGGATTACGCGAAGGGGCTCCTTACGAACTTTGTTTGCAGTGCGGGCAATACCGATTGCGCCTTCAGCAGCTGCAAAGCTTTCGTGACCTGCAAGGAATGCAAAGCACTTTGTTTCTTCTGAAAGAAGACGCGCGCCGAGGTTGCCGTGGCCGAGACCAACGTTTCTCTGCTCTGCAACAGAACCGGGAATACAGAAAGCCTGAAGACCGATACCGATCTTTTCAGCAGCTTCTGAAGCAGTCTTTACACCGCTTTTGATAGCTACTGCTGCGCCGAGTGTGTAAGCCCAGCTTGCGTTTTCAAATGCTATCGGCTGAACGCCTTTAACGATAGCGTCAACATCTATTCCTTTAGAAAGGCACAAATCCCTTGCTTCCTCAAGACTTGAAAGACCGTATTCAGCAAGACATTTTTCAATTTTGGCCATTCTTCTTTCTTTGCCTTCGAATTTTACATCATTAGCCATTTTACGTTCCTCCTGTCTTAATTATTCTTCACGCGGGTCAATATACTTTGCGGCATTGTCAAATCTGCCGTAAGTGCCCATGTTTGCTTTATATGCTTCGTCGGGTGTTTTGCCATGGCGGATATCTTCAAGCATCTTGCCGAGTTTAACGAATTCATAGCCGATAACTTCGCCCTCTTCGTCAAGAGCCATGCGGGTTACATATCCTTCTGCCATTTCCATATAGCGAACGCCCTTAGCCTTTGTTGAGAACATTGTGCCTACCTGGCTTCTGAGACCTTTACCAAGATCCTCAAGAGCAGCGCCTACTACAAGACCGCCTTCTGAGAATGCGCTCTGTGAACGGCCGTAAGCAAGCTGTTTGAAAAGCTCTCTCATAGCAACGTTGATAGCGTCGCAAACAAGGTCTGTGTTAAGGCACTCAAGCAGTGTCTTTCCGGGAAGAATCTCAGCTGCCATAGCTGCTGAATGAGTCATACCGGAGCAGCCGATTGTTTCAACAAGCGCTTCTTCAACAATGCCGTCTTTAACATTGAGGCTGAGCTTGCAGGCGCCCTGCTGAGGTGCGCACCAGCCAATGCCGTGTGAGAAACCGCTAATGTCTTTGATTTCGTAGGATTTAACCCATTTACCCTCTTCCGGAATCGGAGCAGGGCCGTGATGCGGACCTTTTTTTACGGTGCACATCTGTTCTACTTCTTGCGAATAAACCATAGTATCTACTCCCTCGCTTAAATTAATAATTCTTAAAATTTAATAATCCTAAAATTATCAATGTTATTATAACCAACTTTATCATTATCTGCAAGTGAAAGAATATAAAATTTGTTATATTTCCTTATTTTTTCCTTATTGCTTGCATGCTTTTGTGCAAATTGGTATAATAACAGAGAAATGAGTATAAAGGAAGATAAAAATGAAAATTAAAAAAGGATTTGTTAAAAGAAACATAGCAGGTTCTGAGATAGTTGTGCCGGTAGGCAAAACAGCAGCGGAATTTAACGGAATGATAACGCTCAATGAATCCGGCGCCTTTTTCTGGGACTGTATGGCAGAGGAAACTACAGCCGAGGACGTTGTGGCAAAAGTGATTGAGGTGTATGAAGTAACACCTGAAAAAGCCGCTGAAGACGTAGATAAATTCATTTCAATGCTGCGTGAGAACGGCTTGCTTGATGAATAAATCCTGATTTGTGGTTTTTGCTTTAAATATGAACTATTCAAAATATTTCAGTATGCCGAATGCCCCTGTGCCTGATGAGATAGAGTTAAAAATCGAGAAGACGGGCAATATAACGCCTTTGCCGTTTTCGTGTGCGGGCGATATATTAAGCAGCAAAAGTCTGCAAAATGAAATAGGCACAATAAAACTTTCAGACGGCAGTTATCTTGTGGCTATGACTTGCCCGATGCCCTCTGTTACAAAAGAAATGGTGCAGTGGTGGTTTTGGTGGCATCCTCAGGAAAATGAAAGGTATCAGCTTTGGTACCCGGGAGAACATATTGGCATAAGCTATTCGAAAAAGAATTTACAGTATTTTTCCCAGTCTGCTGTTCCTGTTTTTCAGGAAAATACTCAGTATCCTGTTGAAAAAATAGGAAAGATGAAATTGCCGCTTGCAATCAGCTTTAAATCACCTCAGAATTTCGGCTTCTCTGAAGAAAAAATGCAGGAAAACGGCGTTTCTGTAATTGTCTGCGGCGATGTGGGTATCGGGAAAGGTCTCCTTTACCATACCAAAATGGCACATATATTTTTTGAAAAAGACGGCGGCTTATTCCTTGTCAGCAGATTTTGGATAGGAGCAGATCTGAAAAACAGATTGATAAGAAAAGTGCTGTTTAATGAAAAAACAGCAAAGGATATGGCAAGGCATTGCTGTGTGGAATACAGAAATTTTGCCGCCAAAATACCTTCTCTTTATAACGAGATAAACAACGGATGACAGCTTTAATTTAAAATGGTAACCTAAAAAAACACCTGAAAGGGCAATATTATGTTTGATTTCGGTCATGAATTTTATAACAGAAATTATTCTATGCGCAAATAAGCATACTATTTTGTTTTGCTTTTGAGTTATCCAATTATAAATATACAGATAATTAATATGCATAAATCGGAAGGTGTTATTCTTTTGGACTGGAATTCAGCGCAATATCTTAAATTTGTTAAAGAAAGAACACAGCCGTCGCTAGATTTGATAAGCAGAATAAAAATTGAAAATCCTGCAAAGATAATTGATATTGGATGCGGCCCCGGAAACAGTACGAATGCTCTGTACGAAAAGTTTCCGAATGCCGAGATTGTGGGATTAGATAATTCAAACGATATGCTTGAAAAAGCAAGAAATAAATATCCGTTTATTCGTTTTATGGAATTTGACGCTGCATGTGAAAACTGGAATATTGGAAAAGACTATGATATTGTTTTTTCAAATGCGTGTATTCAGTGGGTGCCGGATCATTATACGCTGTTGCCTAAAATGATGAGCGTACTGAAAAAAGGAGGAATTATGGCGGTTCAGATGCCTATACAGCGCGATGAACCAATTCGAAAAATAATTGCTCAGGTTATTTCAACTGATAAATGGAAGCATAAGTTAGAATTCAAGAGAACTCTAAATATGCTGTCTGACGAGAAATATTTTGATATACTGTCCGAGTTATCTGATGATTTTAATATTTGGACGACCACTTATTTTCATAGAATGAAAAGTTGTAATGATATAATAGAATGGTATAAAAGTACAGGTCTGAAACCATATCTTGATTGCCTTGATGAAAATGATAAAGTATTGTTTTTGAAAGATGTTCATAATGAAGTTTCAAAGTGCTATAAAAATCAGGATAACGGAGAAATAATACTGAAGTTTCCAAGACTGTTTTTCACTGCCATAAAATAAATAAAACGGGACGCTTTAAAATATGCGTCCCGTTTTTTATATGAAATTTGTGTTTATTATTTTCATAACAAGCTCTTTGCTTGGAAAATCACAATAAATCGTGCCGTAATGTTTTGAACTGTAAAGAGGGTATTTAATAAACTGCGGATTTATGTACTCGGCATTTTTTCGCGGGCCTTTTTATCCGCCCGCCGTGGAAAGATAATTTATAATGTATGTGCCGTCAAATTCTTTAGCCTTATCAAGAAACGGCTTGATACATTCGTTCCATCTCGGCTCGGGTGTGTATTTGTATCTGTCCTGCACTATGAATTCGGCAGGGGATTCGCCGCCCGTGCTGAGCGGCAGAGGTTCGGGAACAGCCGTATCCTGTTCAACCCAGCGTGAGAAATCAAGCCCTGTGTTTTTCGGCGTGAATTGCGGTCTGTCGGCCATTTTACAGCGGCGTATAAGATAAATTTTACCCCTTGTTTCATCAAGTGAGGGAACTCTGTTTTCACAAAACCACATCTCAGGTTTTTTTGCAATATAGTTAAAAAACAGATTGTCAAAGCACTTTTCGTTTTCCTTGCCGCTGTCGTTTTTAAACTGGAAAACAATTGTTTCACTCGGATTTTCAAGCAGAAAATCGTAGCACTGATTCAATACGAAATCCAGATCCATTTGCTTGCCGAATTTGTTTGCGGTGGGAAAGGCCTTTGCGAATGCATGCACCATTTTAAGCGCTTCCCCTCGGCTTTCAACCCTTATGTCAAGCGCACGTATTCCAAGATTAAGCTGCTCGGCAATTGTCAGATCCTGCGTTTTTGATATGTGTTCAAATTGCACGAATTTTGTAACGCAGTCATGTGTTCCCGGAATTGAAAGCGTCAGCAGATCGCGTTTGCCGTCAATTTCCGACATCCAATTATTAAGCTTCATAATATCCCTCTTTTCGTTTGCTGTGGGCAACTATATTATATCATCTGATTTAAGTTTCATCAATCATTGAAAAAAGTATTTTTATTTAGTATAATGATACTAATGCATAAAACGGAGGCATTTTATGGTTATATTCGATAAAAGCGGAGTTATAACGCCTGAAATGGATAAAACAAATATTTCTTTTGATTTTGAAGTTACGCAGGGCGTTTCCGAATTGAATATTGATTTTTCATATTCACCAAAGACTGTTGAGGATGAAAGCGCGGCACTAAATGCTGTTTCGGACGCTCTTGAAAAGTATTTAGGCACAGAAAATGATGCGGATGCGCACAGCTTTCTGCCTGTGAATAATCTTGTTACATTATCGCTTGATGACCCTGAAGGGTATAGGGGAGCGGCACACAGGCAGCCGTGCGAACAGCATATTGTCATAGGCAGCGGCTGTTCTTCTCCGGGATTTTCAAAGAATTCTGTTCAAAGCGGAAAATGGCGTATAATGCTTAATGTGCATTGCTGTGTATGCAATGTTTCATACAGTCTGAAAATAAGCGGAGGTGAGGTTGAATGAGTTATCTTCCATGTGAGCTCCACTGCCATACAATTCATTCAGACGGCGGCTTTACCCCGGCTTCTCTTCAGCAGGCAGCGGCAGAGGATCATCTTTCACTTATAGCTCTTACTGATCATAATACATACAGCGGATATGACGAGATAGATGAAAATATTATTCCCGTTCTCCGAGGTATAGAGTGGACTACCTATTTCGGCCATATGCTTGTTTTGGGCGCTCAGGGTTTTGTTGACTGGCGTGATGCCGTGCCCGATAACATAGATGAAAAAATGAAAGCCGTTAGGGCGCAGGGCGGAATAGTCGGTATTGCCCATCCTTTTCAGCTGGGATCTCCTATGTGCACGGGCGGAAGATGGGAATTTAATGTTCGGGATTTCAGAAATGTAGACTACATGGAGGTTTGGCACGAAGCTTTCAGTCCTG
Source organism: uncultured Oscillospiraceae bacterium (assembly GCA_900539425.1). Classification (GTDB taxonomy): domain Bacteria; phylum Bacillota; class Clostridia; order Oscillospirales; family Acutalibacteraceae; genus Eubacterium_R. The sequence goes on from UQBX01000010.1 coordinate 58,513, forward strand.
ATAATACCGAAAATGACAAAGCGCTTGAGATGTATACTTCTCTGCTTGACGAAGGTTATCATATTTCCGCTGTGTACGGTAAAGACTGGCACAGACCTGTTACCGACGGCAAGCATTACGGCTGTACTTATCTCCACTTTGACGGCGGTGTTGCAACACCCGAGGGTGCTGTTAAGGCTATACGTCTTGGCAAGACAGTAGCTTCAACAGGCGCTAAGTTCATATTCCGAGTTCACAGAATGGGCAAAACATACGGGCTTGGTTCAATCATACCAAAGGGAACCGTAACATTCAGCTTTTTTACTGACCTTCATTCAAGAGAAAAGAATGCAGGCAATGAAGTTATAGAGTACAAAACAATAAAAATAATTTCAAACGGCGGCAAAACGGTGCTTGAAACACGGTATGACACACGCCACGAACGCCTGAAGATAGAACGCGGGCATTGGTATCGTGCAGAGCTTTGGGGAACTGTTAACGGCGATAAAAAAATCCTTGCCGTAACAAGTCCCGTATATTGCGAATAAGTAAATAAGTATAAAAAAGGCCGGGCTCTTATTGAGCCCGGCTCTTTTTGCTGTTATCAGAAATCCTCAGGGCGGTAATTTATCTTGCCCTCGGGTGTATCTCTGTAATATTGTGTAAACGGTTTGAATCGCGCTTTTTCTTCCCAGATTTCTTTGGCTTTCGGTGCCCAGTTAGCGGCATAAGCGTCGCACTTTGCGCAAAGTTCCTCTGCGCTTTCCTCCTGAATAAGGTTTGTGGATTTTGCGCCGCTTCTTGCAACCATTTTGCGTAAAGCCTGCGGGTTTTCAAGCATCGGGCATGGGCGCAGCATGTTTTTGTTAAACGGCTGACCCTTATAATACTCCTTGAAAAGAGGTGAGTTAAGGCATTCCATTATTGATTTTTCCCTGATGTTTGAATCAGAATAATGAATGAATACGCACGGCTCAACATCTCCCTCGGAATTAACGTGGAAATAGTTTCTGCCTCCCGCAATACATCCGCCTACAAATTCGGCGTCATTCTGAAAATCAACCGTGAATACCGGCTTGCCGTTTTTAGAATCCCTTTTTGCCCTTATCTCACGATAAACGTGCTCTCTCTGCTCAGGGGTGAGCATAAGGCTTGTGTCAGCATTTGCGCCTACGGGCATATAGTGGAAATACCACATGTATCTTACGCCCGCCTCTATCATTTTGTCATAAAATTCGTCGCTCGTAACAGCTTTGTAGTTGCTGCTCGTGTAGCAGATAGAGGTGCCGAAAAGGCAGCCGTGCTTTTTGAGCATCTTCATGGCGTTCATAGTAGTTTTATAAGCGCCGTCGCCGCGTCTGCCGTCATTTGTTTCTTCCGTGCCTTCAATTGAAAGCGCAAGCCCGAAGTTTCCGCATTCTATCAGCTGTTCGCAGAATTCGTCATCAATAAGAGTAGCATTTGTGAACGCAAGGAAAATACAGTCCGGGTTTTCCTTTGCAAGGGTGATCAAATCTTTCTTTCTTATAAGCGGTTCGCCGCCTGTAAACATAAAGAAATGAGTGCCGAGTTCCTTGCTTTCGCTTATTATTCTGCGCATTTCTTCAAGAGTCAGATTGGATTTGTATCCGTATTCCGCCGCCCAGCAGCCTGTGCATTTGAGGTTGCAGGCGGAAGTCGGGTCAAGCAGTACAACCCACGGGATATTACAGTGTAGTTCCTCTCTCTTTTTCCTGAGCGTGGAAGTACCTATAAGACCTAAGTCAATTCCGAAAGTAAGCACTGCTCTGCGCAGAAAATCAGGGTTTACCTCTTTAATTCCGCGAAACAGAAACTGATGCCATACGTTGCTTTCGTCCGTGATTATCTCAATAGGCTTTGTAAAAGTGCTTTCAGGGTACATTTTGCCGGCGAAAGCCTTGCCCACTTTGACAAGCCTGAGCATGTTGCGCTCAGGATTTTTATAAATGTATTTAAAAAGCCCGTTTCCTATTTTATGAAGCGTTTTGCTTTTTAATGATGGCATATCTGCTGCTCCTTACATGGTTTCGGGTGCCGATATTTTAAGCATTCCCAGAATATTCCTGATTGTTTCTTTTACTGCAAGGCAAAGATAAAGTCTTGCCTGCATAAGTCCCTCATCGTCCGCTATAACACGGTGGGCATTGTAAAATTTGTGGAAAAGAGTGGCAAGTTCAATAACAAAATGAGTTATCTTTGCAGGGTCATAAGCTTTTGCCGCCGCCACAATTTCATCCGTAAGAGAGGAGAGATGGCGTATAAGCTCTTTTTCCTCATCGGAGTTAAGCATATCAAGTTCTGCGTCAGTCGGCGTACGCATTGTAATTCCGTCCGCATTTGCCTTTTTAAGTATCGAACAGATACGCGCATGTGCGTACTGAACATAATATACAGGGTTTTGGCTCGTTTTCTGAGCAGCAAGGTCAAGGTCGAAATCAAAGTGTGAGTTCGGCTCACGCAGATTAAAGAAAAATCTTGCCGCGTCAATCGGAATTTCCTCAAGCAGGGTGTTGAGCGTGATGGCTTTTCCGGAACGCTTTGAAAGTTTTATTGTTTCGCCGTTTCTTACAAGGCGAACCATCTGCATAATTACGCAGTCAAGCCTGTCTGCGTCAAGACCGAGAGCTGTTAGAGCCGCTTTCATCCTTGGCACATAGCCGTGGTGGTCTGCTCCCAAAACATCAACCGCTTTGTCATAGCCGCGTGTTACAAGCTTGTTGTAGTGATAAGCAATATCCGGCACGATATAGGTTGGTATACCGTTTGCGCGAACAAGCACAACGTCCTTGTCATTACCAAATTCACTTGCCTTGAACCAGAGAGCACCGTCCTGCTCGTAAGTTACACCCAGTTCCTTGAATTTCTCAATAATTTTGTTTACGGAACCGTCAGCGTGCAGGGTGCTTTCTCTAAACCATTTGTCATATTTAATGCGGTATTCAAGCAGGTCTTTTTCAAGACCGTCAATATTTTTCGGCAGAGCATAAGCAACAAGTGCGTCACGCCTTTCCTTTGAATCTGCCTCAACATATTTGTCGCCGTATTCAGACGCAAAATTCTTTGCGTGTTCAATAATATCAGCGCCCTTGTATGCGTCCTCAGGCAGTTCTATGCCGTCTTTATAAAGCTGAAGATAACGCACTTCAAGTGAAGTTGCAAACTTTTCTATCTGATTGCCCGCATCATTTACATAAAATTCACGGTTTACTTCATAGCCCGCCCATTCAAGCACAGCTGCAAGGCAGTCGCCTATTGCGCCGCCTCTTGCGTTTCCTATGTGCATAGGGCCGGTCGGGTTTGCGGAAACAAATTCAACAAGCACTCTTTTTCCGCCGCCGAAATCGGATTTTCCGTAATCTTCGCCCTTTGCAAGCACATCTTTTACTATTTCGCTGTAATAGCGCTGTGAAAGGTAAAAGTTCAGAAATCCAGGGCCGGCTATCTCGCATCTGTCAAAAAGAGTTCCGTCAAGGTCAAGATTGCTGACAACGCTTTCTGCAATTTTTCTGGGTGCGCATTTAAAAGCTTTTGCTCCTGCAAGCGCAACGTTAGCGGAAAAGTCGCCGTTTTTGCTGTTTGCCGGTTTCTCAATAATGAAATCGGGGATGGGCTCTGCCGGAAGTTCACCGTTTGCAACAGCCCTTCCGAGAGCGTCTATTATTCTTGTTCTTAATTCTTTTTGTGTTTCTTTAACTAATATTGACATTTTTTCTTACTCCGAAAATTTTATATTATTCAAATAATCAGTTTGCGGCTTCTGAAAAACTCAGCCTAACTTTGTTCTGTGAAGCCACGGAACCGTTGAAATCAATATCGTATTCAAAATTGAAAACTCCGTTTTCCATATCAGCCTCAATATCACGGCCGTATACACCCATTAGCAGATCTCCGAAATCAGTGCCGTAATTACACAGGTGGCGCTTTGATTTTTCTATCAGCAGGCTTGAATGAGTTTTGCCGGAACGTGTCATCTGCACAGCGCTTTCGTCCTTGTTGACTCTTACGGTAACAGTTACGCTTTCTTCCGGCTCTTCGATTTCCTCGGTGTATCTGATAATATACGCAACACCGTCATCTCTTATTGTTCCGAAGGTAGTCAGCTCCGTAACATCGGTATCTCTGCCGTAACGCTGAGTTCCTTTGACTTCTATCAGAATTTTTTTCATTGAACCGCCTCCGGAAATAATACGATATATTTTATCATATTAAATAACTAAATTCAACAGAAAAAACTAAATAATAAATTGCTTATAATAAGTATTCATTGCTTATTTTACAAATTTAAAAATTTTTAATGACAAATCACATTTAAGATGATATAATACAAAAATGTAAAGCCGCGGGGTTTTATAAGTTTTAACAGGAGTTGTTTAAATGGAACTTGCAGAAGCTTACAGACTGATGGATAAAACCATTGCAGAAAATATCAAAGAGCTTGAATTTAAAAAGATGAAAACGGGTGAAAACGAACTCGGATATAAAAGCGAAAAAGGACTTTTCAGAGTTTCCTATGATGCCAAAACAAATATTATGAGTCTTGAGTGCTCTTATGAGGATAAGGGTGAGGACACCGCTTACGAAACTATTTCTAAATCACTTTTTGAGCTTGATGCTGCAGACGAAAAGGAATGCCGCTATTATGCTAATGAGGTGTCGGATGAAATTCATTCTCTTTTCGCCTCAAAGAAAAAGGTGAATTTGGACAAGATCAAAATGCCTAAAGCGGTTTCACGTTCAAAGGCGAAAAACGGCGTTATCAGCTATGATATGGATTCACTTGCAAACCGTTTCGGTGTTCTTTATCCCGATCTCAAAGATGATATTAAGAAAAATATATCAGATTACGGCGAGTTCCTGCCTGAAACATTCTTTCAGGAGATCGGTACGCCGCGCGTGCTTGACGTTATCAAAAACGGCACCGAAGCAGAGCGCAAAAAGCTGTTTAAAACCCTTGGAGAGATATACGAGGACGGCACAAACGAAGTGCAGGACGTTATCGGCGTAACTATTTTGGGAGCAATGAAAAATGATCCTGCAATGATGGAAGTTGCAGACAAATATATGACAGATTATATGTCAGGCCCTGTTCATGAGATAAATAAGATAACGGCAAAGAAAAACAGGTTTACAAAGAAACTTGCCAACCCGCCTGCATATAAACCCAAAAAGAAAAAAACAAATATGCTTCAGAATGCGCTTAATCAGCAGCAACAGCAGTCAAAATAATGGTGTAACAAGTATACCAAACCATCATATAATAAAGTCAGTGTAAAGTCATACGGCAGTATAAATATAGCCGTATGACTTTTTATTTTCAAAAACACATACAAACTGAAAAAGATTGTTAAACAGTTAACAAAAAACAGGCTTTTTTAACAAAGTTTGCGGAAAATCATTGACAAAAAAATAAACATCTCTATAATAGAAGTCGCAATTATTTTTTTGAAACCAGAAAGTGAGGAAATTTTTATGGCAAGAGTTTATAATTTCAGTGCAGGTCCTTCAACCCTGCCTGTATCAGTTCTTGAAAAAGCAGGTGCGGAAATTCTTGATTATCAGGGCAGCGGTCAGTCTGTTATGGAAATGAGCCACCGCTCAAAGGTTTTTGACGATATTATCAAAAGCGCTGAAAAGCTTATGAGAGAGCTTTATAAAGTTCCCGATAATTATAAAGTGCTTTTCCTTCAGGGCGGCGCATCCGCTCAGTTTTCTGCTATACCGCTCAACTTTATGAACGGCACCGGAAAAGCTGATTATATCATTACCGGCCAGTGGGCAAAAAAAGCTTTTCAGGAAGCTAAAAAGTACGGCGATGTAAGAGAGGCTGCTTCTTCAGCTGATAAGACTTTCAGCTATATCCCCAAAACAAAGCCTGAAGATTTCAGGGAAGACGCAGATTATGTTTATATCTGCATGAATAATACGATTTACGGCACAAAGTTCAAGGAGCTTCCTCCCGTTGGAGATAAAGTTCTTATCGCAGACATCTCTTCATGCGCTCTTTCAGAGCCCCTTGATATTTCCAAGTTCGGTATGGTTTATTTCGGCGCACAGAAGAATGTTGCTCCGGCAGGTCTTGTTGTTGCAATAATTCGTGAGGATCTTCTCGGTCACGCAAGGGATATAACCCCTGTTATGATGGATTACAAGATTCAGGCAGATGCAGATTCTCTCTACAACACTCCTCCGTGCTGGACTATTTATATTTGCAAACTCGTTCTTGAGTGGATCAAGGAAACATTCGGCGGCCTTGAAGGTATGAAAGTTCATAACGAGAAAAAGGCTAAGATCCTTTACGATTTCCTTGACCAGAGCAAGATGTTCCACGGCACAGTAGTTCCTGAGGATCGTTCTCTTATGAATGTTCCTTTTGTTACGGACAGCGATGAACTCAATGCCAAATTCATCAAAGAGGCTACCGAGGCAGGTTTTGTAAACCTCAAGGGCCACAGAACGGTTGGCGGTATGCGTGCTTCCATCTACAATGCTATGCCTATCGAGGGCGTTGAAAAGCTTGTAGAGTTTATGAAGAAGTTTGAGGAGGAAAACAAATAATGTATAATATTAAAACTTTAAATAAAATATCTCCTGTAGGACTTTCAAAGTTTGATTCTTCAAAATACACTTATGGCGACGAGATTGAAAATCCGGACGCAATCATGGTGCGCTCAGCCGCCATGCATGATATGGAACTCCCTCAGTCTCTTCTTGCTATCGCAAGAGCAGGTGCAGGTGTAAATAATATTCCGATTGATAAATGCACTGAAAAGGGCATTGCCGTTTTCAATACTCCCGGCGCAAACGCAAATGCCGTTAAGGAACTCGTTATCTGCGCGCTTCTGCTTTCAAGCCGTAAGATAACTAAGGCTATTGAGTGGTGCAAGACAATTAAGGATGATGAGAATGTAAGCAAAAGCGTTGAGAAGGGCAAATCAGCCTTTGCAGGCCCGGAGATAAAGGGCAAGACGCTTGCGGTTATCGGTCTCGGCGCAATCGGCAGACTTGTTGCTAATGCTGCGGTTGACCTTGGTATGACCGTAATCGGTTATGATCCTTTCCTCAGCGATGAAGCTGCGGAAGCGCTTAAAAGGGAAGTTACAGTAGAGAACGACCTGAATAAATTGTTCCCTCTGGCTGATTATATCACCGTGCATGTACCGCTTACTCCTGATACAAAAGAGATGATCCGTGCTGAGAATATCGAGAAAATGAAAGATACGGTTCGCGTTATCAATCTTGCAAGGGGCGATCTTGCAAACTCCGCCGATATAGTTTCAGCTCTTGAGGACGGCAGAATGGCTGCGTATGTAACTGATTTCCCGAGCGCAGAGCTTATCGGTGTAGACGGTGTTATCGCACTTCCTCACCTTGGCGCTTCAACTCCTGAAAGTGAAGAGAACTGTGCGTCAATGGGCGCATTGGAACTTATTGATTATCTTGAAAACGGCAATATCAGAAACTCTGTAAATCTTCCCGCAGCTTCAATTGAAAAGAGCGGTGTGGCAAGAATTACCGTTATTCATAAGAATCAGCCTAATATGATTGCAACAATAACTGATACTATCAGCAGAGACGGCGTTAATATCGCAAACTTTGTTGATAAAAACCGCGGCGAAGTTGCTTACAGCATAATAGATGTTGATACTGAAGTTTCAGACGGCGTTGTTGATGATATTAAGGATATTGACGGCGTTACAAGAGTAAGAGTAATAAAATAAAACTGTTTTCAGCAAACGGGCGGAGATTTATCCGCCCGTTTTTTTAATACTTTTTTCTTGACAAAGGCAAAGTGCTCTGCTATAATAACACTAATCCGCTTTAAAGCATAAAAGCTTTAAAGCAACAAAGTGAAATTAGGAGGAATGATTATGGCACCCAGAAAAGGCAATATGATGACAGTCAGAAATGATGTCAAGGTGCTTGATGCAACTATCAGGGACGGAGGTCTCTGTAACAATTTTGAATTTACAGATGAGTTTGTAACGGAGCTTTATAAAACCAATATCAAAAGCGGCGTTGATTATATGGAATTTGGCTATCGTGCGTCCAAAAATATGTTCAATCCGGAGGAATTCGGTAAATGGAAATTCTGCGACGAGGAAGATATCAGAAAAATAGTGGGTGATAATATCTCCGATATGAAAATATCCGTTATGGCAGATGTGGGCAGGTGCGATTTTAAAACCGATTTCGTTCCAAAGAGCGAATCTGTTATAGATATGGTTCGTGTTGCGTGCTATATCCACCAGATACCCGCCGCTGTTGAAATGGTGGAGTATTTTCATGATTTGGGATACGAAACTACTTGTAATATTATGGCGGTCAGTCAGGCAAATTCAGATCAGATTGCTGAAGCTCTTGATATGCTCGGCAATTCAAGCGTTGATGTTATTTACCTCGTTGATTCTTACGGCTCATTATATCCCGAAACAGCGGAAGAGCTTGCAAAGAAATATCTTGAAGTAGGTGAAAAATACGGCAAAGCAATCGGTTTTCATGCTCATAACAATCAAAACCTTGCTTTCGCCAACACCATTGAAACAATGTCATACGGTGTTTCATATCTTGACGCTACTGCTATGGGCATGGGCAGAGGAGCAGGTAACTGCGCAATGGAACTTTTGCTTGGCTTCCTCAAGAATCCTAAATATAATTTATACAGCCTTCTTACTTTTATTGAAAAATACATGGTTCCTCTTAAAGAAAGCGGCATACAGTGGGGATATGATATACAGTATATGCTCACCGGTCAGCTCAACAGACATCCAAGGGAGGCTATGGCGTTTACCGCTGAAAACCGCGGTGATTACTGTGAATTTTACAAGGCTCTGCTTGAAAATTTCTAATTATGTGTTTGAACGGCG
>UQBX01000011.1 GCA_900539425.1 uncultured Oscillospiraceae bacterium
TATTTAAGCCAAATTCGGCTAAATAAAGGCTTTTTTCTTTATGTAATTTTCACTTATTTCTAACACTCAATTTAACAAATTTTTCGTCTGGTTTTAAATTTTTATCGTATTTTCGTCCGGTACAGCATCAAAAAAACATCAAATTTAATTATGTTTATTGCTACTTTCTGCTTTTTAGTCTATAATGTAGTTGTTATTTTTATTTTATATTTAGATTCATTTTTGGTTTTACTTATTGGAGGACAAGAAATATGTATCAGAAAGAAGTATCTCATAAAGGTCTTAACAAATATAGGGTTGTAAAAGCAGCAACTCCATATGAATTAGAGCAAAAGACACGTGCTTTGAAAGCACAATGGGATGATCAATGGGCGCGTATTGTCGAGCGAGAGAAAAGAAAGAAAAATGAAGAAGATTCCATTGCATATGCAAAAGAATCAACATCACAGGCTGAAAAGGTTCAAAACGATATGGATAATATTTTATTACAAAGTATTCATCCTAATGAATTAATTGCTGATGACTTGAAGGATTTTTCCTCTTTCCCTGAACCGAGCCCTAAATCTCCATTTCTTGCACGAGTTCCATATGAGCCAAGATTATCAGACGATAAATACCATCCAGAACCATCATTTTTTGTGAAGTTATCAAAGAAAAAAATGGCAGAATTCGAGAAGGCAAATTATGAATCATTTAGCAAAGACCATGTTGAATGGGAGGAAAAGAAGAAAAGCATTGATGAAAGTAATCGAATTTTAACTGAAAAATACGAAAAGGCATCTTCTGAATGGATAGCAAGATTAAATGATTTTAATAATAAACAGGCAAAAGAGAATGAAAAAGTAGATATATTTTTTGAAAAATATATCTCAGGCGATAAAGAAGCAATTGAACGATATTTTACTATAGTCCTTGAAAAAATTGAATTGCCGTTTAGTTACAGTAAGTCTGTAGAAATAGAATATGATGCAATAGGAAAAACATTAATTATTGATATGCTTTTACCAGTAATTGATGACATTCCTAAAATTAAGAGTGTAAGTTATATAAAGTCTAGAAAAGAATTTAAGGAAACATATTTTCCAGAGTCTTATCTAAAAAAGAAATATGATAGCGTTATTTACCAAATTGTGTTGCAAACTCTAAATTATGTATTTGTTTTAAGTTCTAAACATTCAATTATAGATACGGTAGCAATTAATGGTATGATTAATACCGTTGATAAAACAAACGGAAAAAATATTGAGCCTTGTATATTATCAATAAGCGTTGATAGAAATAGTTTTGAAGAACTTAATTTAGAAAATATTGATCCAAAGGAATGGTTTAAAAGTGCAAAAGGAGTAGCAGCTGCATCATTGGCTAATGTTACACCAGTTGCACCGTTAATAACTATGTCTCGTGAAGATAAACGATTTGTTGAGGGATATGCTGTTGCTGATACATTAGACGATAGTATTAATTTGGCAGCAATCGATTGGCAGGATTTTGAAAATCTAATTAGAGAAATATTCGAAAAAGAGTTTAATGTAAATGGAGGAGAAGTTAAAATTACTCAAGCAAGCAGAGACGGTGGTGTTGATGCCATAGCTTACGATCCAGATCCTATACGTGGAGGCAAAATTGTCATACAAGCTAAACGTTATACAAATGTAGTTGGAGTATCTGCAGTTAGGGATCTCTATGGAACAGTTATGAATGAAGGAGCAACAAAGGGAATCCTTGTAACTACATCAAATTTTGGAAGTGATGCTTATAAATTTGCACAGGGTAAACCTTTAACCCTTATGAATGGAGCTAATTTACTTTATTTGTTAGAAAAGCACGGATGTAAAGCTAAAATTGATTTAGACGAAGCAAAAAAATTATTAAAAGAATAATGATTTACTAAAATACTTTTAGTAATATTAAGAAATAGGTTATATCTCAAACCCATTAGTTATCCCATTCAATAAATCATCATTTCTCTTTACATAATACATCTAGGTAATATCAGAAGTAGAATGACCGAGGAGATCGGCAACTTGTCTTGGAGTTAGTGATTTGATTGTTCCGTCAGGCTGTTTTATTCCGTTTACAAGATTTGTAGCGAATGTGTGGCGAAGACTGTGTAAGCCTTTCTTTTCTATTTTTGTACCGTCAAGTATTCGATAGAATCTCTTTCGGAAATTAGACGGCATGGTGTAGTTGCCGTTTTTATCGCAGACGAGAGAGGAGTTCTCGCAGAAGAACTCCTCTCTTATTTTTTTATCATTTCTATTGCAGTTGAGTTTAGCGGTACAATTCGTCTGTTTGCTGCAGTCTTAATCTATGCTATCGAGATGGTGTGTAGCGTCAAATAGATCATATCTTGCATGAAACGATTTAGCAAAAAGCCTAAAGTGCTTTTTTGTAGCTGTTCATAATTCTTGTTGACTTTTGGATAAATAAGGTATTTAATAAATTAATATGATGAAATTATATAACTTTATATAGGAGAAAATATGTTATCTTTATATTTATCGTTTATAGATGATGAGGACGACCGTAAAAAGTTTGAAGATATTTATTATAATTACAGAAAAAGAATGGTAGCAGTGGCGTATTCAGTTTTAAATAACAAATCAGATTCCGAAGATGCTGTACACGATGCTTTTATAAAAATAGCACGAAATATGAGAGCTATTGATGATCCTATGTCCGAAAAGACATTGTCATATGTTTCTAAAGCAGCAAAAAATGCTGCAATTAATATTTTGCATAAAAATGAACGTAGAAATACTTTTATCGGATTTGGTGATACTGAAAAGTTTTCTGATGAGAAATTTTTTGAAAAACTAAGGATTACTGAAAATTATAATGAAGTAGTTGATGCTATTAGGATGTTAAATGATACATATAGAGATGCGATGTTTTATTATTTCGTATGTGAGATGAAGCCTTCAGAAATAGCAGATCTGCTTGGCAGAAAAAATTCAGCAGTTAGGCAGCAGTTAACCCGCGGTAAAAAGAAACTTATAGAAATATTAGAAGCAGAGACGAGAGTTTAAAATGAAAGATAGTAATGAATTGTTAATAAATGCTTTTATGAAGGCAGAAAAGCTTGATAATCAAAAAATGAAAAGAGAAGATGAAATCATTTGGGAATTTTCATCAAAATTTGAAAATTCAATGAATAAGCTTCTAAGAAAAAATGAAAGAATTAAATTGTCTACGAGAAGAAATATAAGAAAGGGGCTATTAGCAGCAGTCATTGCAATAATTATTTTGTTTACTGGATTAATGAGTGTATCAGCAACAAGAAAGCCATTTGTTGAATTTGTGAAAAAAGTATTTTCCGGTTTTAATGAAATATCAATTAGCGAAGAATCAACTCCAGCTGTTGACACTATAGAAACTGTTTACACTTTAACCGATATTCCAGAAGAATATACGCTTGCTCAATATCAAATTGACGAATACAGTGTGTTTACTGTTTGGAGAAATGAAGAAGGTAAAGAGATCGTACTTTTTCAAAATATACTAGAAACAGGGTTTAATGTTAATAATGAGCAAAATTATAGTGAATTAAGAATTAATGGTTATGAAGCGTATTTAAACGAATACGAATTTAACTCCACTTTGGTTTGGACAGACGGAACTTATTGGTTTAGGTTGAATGTGCCAAATGACATAAAATCAGATATAATTGAAATAGCAGAAAATATTTCTAAAAAAAATTGAATATATTGTCACAAAACCTCCTTTTAAACTGTTATATAGTGTGAAAGCAAAATTACAGTTGGAAAGGGGGTGTTTTTTGTATGAAAAAAATTATTGCTTCTGTATTGTGTTTTTTTACTATACTAATGATTACTTTTTCAGCGTATGCTGAAAGTATTCAGCCATATTATAATAATATAGATAATGTTGGTACATCATTTTCTATATCAAGTTCAGGTAGAGCAACTGTTAATAATTCATATTCAGGTATTACTGGTACAACGAAAAGTGTGACTATTAAAACCAAGATTCAGAAAAAAGTCGGAATTATCTGGGTAACAGTTAGCGGTGGTAGTTGGACAGATACGTCAACTGCAACTAATTATAGTAAAAGCCATTCTTTACAGCTTTCAAGTAAGGGTACATATAGAGCACATGTTGAGTTCACCATTTCAGGTACTGGTGGAAAAGCTGATGAAATTACAAAAAATGTTCAAAAATCCTATAGCTAAAATTAAATAAATTGACGTCACATTAGGTGGCGGGACTGAAGTATCTGAAATAATATGCTTTTCAAATTTGAATTTGTCCCGTCACCTGAATCTTAAAACATTCTAAAACATAGAAATTCATTTTTTATGAATTCTTTCAACTGGATCGGTTTTCAATGGTTATTTATATGTGTAATCTTTTATGAAAGGGCAAATAATGAAAAAATATAAATTGTATCAATCAATAATTGCAGTAATTTTAGTTGCAATTACTATATTTAGTACTGTGTCGGTTGCGGCTGAGCCGTTAAGCGAGGAAATCAAATCTAATCAAAATATGTCTGATAATATGGATTCAGATGACGATTTGGCAGAATATTTAGTAGAGGAAACAGAAAAGCGAGACGAGAACACTAAGTATTTCTATATGAGCGATGGAACGATACAAGCCGCTCAGTATTCTGTTCCAGTTCATTTTAAACAGAACGAAAAATGGGTCGATTATGATAATACGTTAATAGAAGTTGATGCTGATGATTCAGAGAATCAAAGTAAGATAGTTAAAAATAAAGATCTAACTAATCGTACTGCAGATTATTCAGTTAGATTATCAAAAAAAACTAATGGTAAAAAATTCGTTAGAATTGAAAAGGATAACTATAAAATTTCTTGGTACTATACCGACGCAAAAAAAAGTACTGCGGAAATTGAAAAGAGCGAAATAGATGATGACCCCACAACCCTTGATAAATTAACATCAAAAGTTATCTATAAAGATGTATTCAAAAATACTGATTTTGAATACATAATTAGTTCTGACGGAGTAAAAGAAAACATAATTTTGCAAAGCAAAAATGCTCCTTTAGAATTTACATCGGAATATAAGACAGAAGGCTTAACCCCAGTACAAGTAGATGATAAAACTATTGAACTGCGTTCTGGTGATGATAATGTAGTTTATGTAATTACAGCTCCGTATATGGAGGATAAAGACGGAAATGTTTCAGAAAATATAGTTTTATCTATTATTAACATTAAAAACAACACCTTTACTGTTAAGACATCTTTAGATGAAGAATGGATTAATTCAGAAGAGCGTGAGTTTCCTGTTATTGTAGACCCTATGTTAAAAACAAATCAGTCTCCTAATGGAGTTCAGTCCGCTTTTGTTTCATCTAAATATCCAGATAAATGTTATAAAGCATCTGGCACTGATGATATGGGTAGCCTGTACGTTGGAAATATATATGAATTTGGACAAACAGAAAGTTATATTAAATTCACTAATTTGCCAAAGCTTGGTATAGCAGATAAAGTTGTTGATGCAAGATTCTATATAGGTTTGAGACAATGCCAGTTAGGTTTGCCTGTTAATGTAAAACGTTTGGTAAACGATTGGAATGAAAAAACAGTTACATGGAACAACGGACCAAATGGCGACAGTAATATTTCAGATTATATGATGCTTACTGAAGATACTGACACTTCAAAATTCAGAGAAGTTGAAGTTACAGATATGGTCCGTGGCTGGTATTCTGGTGAATATCCAAACTATGGTTTATCTCTTTCTACAACAAAAACTTCATCAGCTAAAGCTTGGTTTTACTCAATTAATTATACAACTTATCCGCAAAACAGGCCTTTGATGACGATTTCTTACAGAAATATGTCAGGATTTGAAGATTATTGGTCTTACACGGAAGTAGGTGCCGGTCGCGGCGGAGCAGCAAGTGTAAATAATTATAATGGTAACTTAATATATTCTCAGGCTGTTACTCAGGATGCCGGCGGTAATTTAATGCCTGTAAATATCTCTTTAGTTTATAACTCTAATAAAGAGAATACGAAATATTCTATTCCCGGAAATCAATTCCAAACAAACTATAATATTTTTGTTAAAAAAGAAACGGGAGAATTGTGGGATAACGGATATAAATATTACCTAAATGATTCGGACGGCACAAAACACTGGTTTTATTTTGATAAAAGCTCTAATACTAAGGGCAAAGATGAAGACGGTTTAGGCTATACTATTGAAGTTATTACGATTGGTTCAAATAAAACTGAAGCAAAAGCAAATTACATAGTCACTGACAAAGATGAAAATAAAATGTATTTCGACTATTACGGAGCCTTGCTGCGAATAGAAAATGCTTCAAAAGTAGCTGCTACACTTTCATATGAATCTTTAAGTAATGGTTCACTCAGAATAAAAAACATCAAAGATGGTGCAGGAAGACTGTACACTTTCAATTATTCATCATCAACTACTAATCAAATAGCCAGTATTACAGACCCTGCGAATAGAAAAACAACTTTAACATACAACAACAATTATCTTACAAAAATTTCATTTGCTGATGGTGAAGCTGTTCAGTTATCTTATAGCGGTAATTTACTTTCAGAAATAAAAGGAATTGACGGTACTAGAACAAAGGTAAGTTATGATTCTTCTGCGCAAAAAAGAGTTAAAGTTATCAATTGGGGAAAATCTGACAGCGAACTACTGGAAAAATACAGCTTTTCATATAAACAGAATGAAACTATTATTACTGATCTGCAAAACAGAAGTTATACTGTTCAGTTTAATGATTACGGACAAACAACAGGAACTGTATCTAATACAGATGGCTCTGCGCAATTCTTTGAACTTGAAAAAGGAAACAGCACCAGTAATAAAGCTAACAAATTGCTTTCAGAATCACGTGTTTTGCAAAGTAATACTAATTATATAGAGAATCCTGGATTTACAAGAAGTTACTCAGATGGGTATTGGACATATACGAATAACAGTAGCGGCGCTTCTGTCTCTATAGATACAAGCAAACACAATATAACTGATGCATCTGTTAAAGTTGTTAAATCGCAGTCAAACAAGGGCCGTGTAAACGCTGTTCAAAATGTTGACAACTTGCCTGCGGGTACATACACATTATCCGCTTACATTTTCACTGATGGCAAAACTATTCCGGGTGACGGAGTACAGATGTTTGCAGAAGTGCACAAAGCTGGAAATGGAGATTACGTATATAGCAAACTCATTGAAAAAACAACGGTAACAAACGGTTGGGAACGCCGAAGCGTAACATTTGATGTTCCTGAAGGCGGAACTGTTCGTGCCACTATGGGATTTGGTCCAAATGCTTACGGAACGGTTTGGTTTGATGATATTCAGCTTGAAAAAAGTTCAAATGCAAGCACATTTAATCTTGTTGAAAATTCAGCATTTAATAACGGACAGGAAAATTGGGATACGTGGAGCAGCACATCAGCTTCAGTAACCTGGGCTGGATTATCAGGCTTTGCTAATTGTTCAAAATTGAGCGGAAAAGTTGAAAACCAGTACAACAGGCAGAGGCAATACCTTAATGTTTCAGGAAAAAAAGGTGATGTGTTTGCATACGGAGCATGGGCATATGCAAATTCAGCACCTTTGAATAACACAAAAGATTCCGACGATTATGAACCGTATTTTGCGTTAGGTATTGATTATTACGATAAAGACGGTAAGTGGATCGGGTGTATCAATAAGCACTTTAATCCGGATGTTCGTGACGCTTGGCAGTTTTTGGCTGATGAAATAGTAATGCCGTCAGACTACGGTAATATTGCAATAACCTTTACTTATGACCATAATGTAAATAACGCTTATCAAACTGGCGCATTCTGTTATAAAGAACAGTATGGACAGACTTATACTTATGATAAGGATGGCAATGTAGCTTCTTCAGTTGATTTGGCAAAAACCAATTCGTCATTTTCTTACTATGGAAATCAAATGTCAAAAATGTTAAATCCTTCAGGCAGTAGATATATGTATAGCTATAATGATAAAAAGCAGCTTACATATGCTCTTTCTTCTGATGGACAGGAATATGGCTTTACATATGACGATAAGGGAAATGTTACTAAGGCGGAAATTTCTGCTCGTAAACCGGCAACTAAAATAGAATCCGGAAAAGAATATATCATTGTTAATTCTTATTCAGGAATGGCCGTAAATAGTGTACCCGTAACAGGAGATCCAACAGCTTGTAAGACTACAAATTATCAATCAGGTTCAAAAACACTGTATTTTAAAGCAGAGGCGGTTTCCGGAAAATCGGATACTTTTAAGCTTAAAGCGCAAAACTATTCGGACAAGTATCTTGAAATCAGAAATTCCTCATCAGGTGTAAGAGCTGTTATTCAAATTAATACTAAGAGCTCAGCATCAGGGCAGCAGTTTAAAGTTGTTAAACAATCTGATGGTTCTTTTGGTATTTTTACAGGATCTTCACAGTTTAATATGTGCTTAGATCCTCATATGGATACCACCGAAGTTAAAAAAGACGAATATATTCGCCAGAATAGCTGTAATAAAAACAGTCTTAAAGAATGTCAGAAATGGTATTTCTATCCTGTTGAAGAAACAGAAGACCGTGTTATATCTACTGAAACAGAATATACAAGCAGTAAGAATTTTGTTTCTAAGTCTATTGATGAAAAAGGCAATTCAACAAGTTACTCTTATGATGAAAACAAAGGTACTCTTCAAAGCGTAACTAACGCAAATAATGTTTCCACAGAATATACTTATGACGCAAATAATAATTCGTTGAAATCTGTTACCTCTGGTGGTATAACAAACAGTTATTCCTATTCTGATGACTTGCTTAGAAATATAAATGTTAATGGTAGTCTGCAGTATAAATTTGAATACGATAAATTTGGCAGAACAACAAAAAATCTTGTTGGTAATGGCTCTGACTGGAGAACTTTATCTTCAATTCAGTATAACAACTCAGGGCTAATGTCCAAACAAACTTACGGTAATGGCGATTATGTGGAATTTTCCTATGATAACCTTGACCGCCAGACGCAAAAACGCTACAATGGAAATAACAGCCAAAGAGTTACATATTCATATGGAAATAATGGCAGTGTAGCGCAGATAACTGATTATTATACAAATACAAATACTCGTTTTGTTTATGATTTAGCAGATCGTGTTGTTTCTCAGCGTGAATTTACCGGAACGGATAAAAGCGGCGGCACCTTGCGTTCATATACAGATTTCACCTATGCCGATAAAACAAATTATCTAACAGGTGTAAAGCATTATTCACCGCTCGGTACGCAGAATATAGGCTACCGTTATGGTGATTTGAGCAAAGGCGAGATGCCTGATCAAATTTATAGCGTAACATGGAACGGTAAAGAAAAAGTCAGCTATGTTTACGATGGATTAGGCAGACTGACAACTAAAAGTATCGGCTCTTTTGATACTGGTTACAGCTATGAGAATGTTGGTGAAGATAAAACAACCACACTTGTAAAATCAGTTGAAACTCCCGCAGGAACATATACATACACTTATGATAACATCGGCAATATTTTAAGTGTTTCAGACGGATCAAAAACAACAAGTTATGAGTATGACAGTTTGAATCAACTTGTGCGTGTAAATGATGAGCGAGCAGGTAAAACATACACATATTCATATTCAAACGGTAATATAACAGAGAAAAAAGAATATGCATTCACAACAGGAGAACTGGGAGAAGCAGTTAAAACATTATCGTGGAGATATGAAAACGATACATGGAGAGATTTGCTTACCAATTATAACGGTAATGATGTTACATACGATGAAATAGGAAATCCGGTTACGATTGGAAGTACTGATCTTACATGGGTCGGCAGGCAGTTGATGCAGGTTGCAGATGAAAATAACACAGTTTCATATGCATATAACGGAGACGGACAAAGAGTATCAAAAACATATAACGGAACAACAACCGAGTATTTCTATAACGGCGAAATCCTAGCAGGTCAGAAAACAGGCGATGATGTAATAGTATTTATGTATGATAACAACGGCGATACGTTCGGCTTTATCTACAACGGCACGGAGTATTATTACATAAAGAACGCCCAAAATGATATTGTCGCAATAGCAGATGCAGACGGAAGCGTTATAGCAAATTACTATTATGACGCCTGGGGCTATCCTGAGGATATAACCGGAAACACAGAAATTGCAAATCTCAATCCCCTCAGATACCGCAGTTATTACTATGATACTGAAAGTGAATTGTATTATCTTAATACAAGGTATTATTGCGCTGAAATTGGCAGGTTTTTAAGCTCAGATAATTTAGTAATCAATATCGGTGGAGATGTAAGGGGCTACAGTCTATTTGTTTATTGCTTTAATAATCCTATAAATCTAACTGACAGTAGCGGAAATTGGCCTAAATGGGTAAAAAATGCTGCCAACTGGCTCAATAATAAAATTGTTCAGCCAGTTAAAAAGATTGTTCAAAAAGCATTTAAAAAAATTAATGGCACGTATTCAACAGGATATAATGTTAGCGGAACTCTTGGCGGATTTAGTTTTAATGCTCAGATAGGAGTATCGGTTGACACAAAGGGAAATGTAGCAATACAATATTCTTATGGCGGTGGTGTTACTGGAGGATCAGCAGGTGGATCTGTGTCAAGATATAAATCTGTAACAAATGCCCCAAATATTTATAGATTAAAGGGTCCATCACAGCAAGTAGGCGGCTCATTCGGCGTACCTATTTATGGTGTACCTGTATCCGCTGGCGGGGATTTAATTTTAATGAGAGATGACAAGTTAAATAAAAATTATTTTGGTTATTCCAAAAATGTTGGATTGGGTACTCCCGGTGGCGAAATGCACATTGAATGGGGAGAAACACAAACGATTTCGGGAACGGAGTTTAATGTTTATGATTTGATTGATAAATTTTTTATAAAAATCATGGAGGACTGATGTGAAATATATTAAAAGATTTTTTACTTTATTCGCATTTTTGTTTTTATTATCAATCTCCACATTTCCTGCGTACTCAATGTTAAATGGTTTTGAAATAGAACCTTTAACATCAACTGAAAATAAGCGAATAAAATCAAACACAACATTTGAGCATTTTGATGAGGAACCTGCTAAAGATTCAATAGAATGTTTTGATGTAAATGAAAGCGGAGAAATAGCAATTGGGAGTGAGAGTCATAGCAGTAAAATTATAAGTATTTATTCCACAGACGGTGTTTTCTTATATGCTCTTGAATTTGAGACAGAGGGAGGTTTTGGATTGGAATGGCAAGATAATGGTTTAAATGTTTATTTTGTTCGTGGAGCAATTGGAATAAATATTGATCCGCAAGGAAATATACTTGATGTTTTTGCAATCAAAGATACAATGGAAAATAATTCATATTGGAATAATGTGGTATTTTCTTCAACTCGAAATGTAAATGGAACAGTTTATAAAATTGATAACGATCTCGGTATATTTAATTTTGTGCAATCGTCTTATTCCAGACTTGTCAAAATTTCTCCAAATGGTGAAAAAATCGTCCTTTACGATGTGGGAAACTCGCAGTTGTTTTACACTCTTTTGTGGACAGGAGTTATATTGATAGGGATTGTGTCTATAATTACTATTATTTTGAAACAGTGGAAAAAGAATTTAGAAGATATGAAAAAGCAAGAAAGAAATTTTCAGAAATTTCTAATTCAGGCAAATCAGAATCATGAAAATAAAAAATGAATTAATCATTAAAATTCTTTTTTTACAGTTTTATAAATCTGCATAATAGACTTTTGCGGTGGGATATCGTTATAATATCTCACCGCAAGTTAAAACTTTTATGTTTCATACAACGTACAATGGAAATAACAGTCAAAGCATGAGTGATCTAACGCCGTAGTCCGTATATTTTTGATAATCAAGACGAAATTTGGATCGTGACTTTTGGTACAGTCGGTAAAGATAATGTTTCCGGTGGCGCTTGCAGTATTGCAATTCAAAAACAGAACGGGTAGGTTTTGCGCATTTGGCTCGGTGAATAGTTTTGAATGTTTTACGCAGGTAATTACAACGATTGTAATTTAGTTTAAAATACACTTTAAAAGGAGTGAAAATATGCTTCGTATTTTAAAAGAACTTCGTGACTCGCAGGAAATGGCGGAGTTTTATACAAATGGTGAAACAGATGTGTTTGAAGTCGGGAATATCGTTGCGCTGAATGACAAAATATTTGCTTATCGGTCATTTTCAATTAACGGAGACCAGATAGGAATCGTTGCATATTCAGTTGAAGATGTTTTTCAAGTGCAGACGAAAACACAATATATTGAAAAAATAAAAAAACTCCGTTCAGATGATGATTATTCCAACATTGAAAAAGAGATAGACGAAAGTCAAATCTTTGCTTCCCTTTTAAAAATTGCCTTAAAGAGAAAAGAAATCATATCCGGAAAGCTCATGGGAAACAACGATTATAATTTCATTGGTTTTATTGAAAGCATAGTCGGTGATGAACTGAAATGTAAAATAATTGATGAATATGGCATGAATATGGCTATGAGGATGGCTATCTCAGTGTTAGGATAAGCGATATTACTGAACTTGCGTTTATGACAGAAAAAGAAAGACGTTATTACAGGCTTTGGAATATCAATACGGCTGACCAGAACTGAAGTTAAATTTGAAAGTTGTAATTTAGAGTAGACGATTTTGCAGATTTTAAAAATTCAACTTTTTGAGGGCAGGCAAAGTACCAAAGCAGTATAGATTTATACTGCTTTGGTACTCATGTATGACGAGGTCGGCAACCCGCTCACGATAGGCAGCAAGGAACTCTCATGGCTCGGCAGGCAGTTGATGCAGGTTGCAGATGAAAATAACACAGTTTCATATGCATATAACGGAGACGGACAAAGAGTATCAAAAACATATAACGGAACAACAACCGAGTATTTCTATAACGGCGAAATCCTAGCAGGTCAGAAAACAGGCGACGATGTTATAGTATTTATGTATGATAACAACGGCGATACTTTTGAATTCATACATGATGGAGAGAAATGCTACTACATAAAGAATGATCAGAACTTTGTAATCTTAATAACATATTTATATAGCACTATTGCAGCAAATTAAACATTATTATTGATGATAAGTTTTATGTAATTCATATATCAGGAAACTGCTGATTTCTACTTCTCTTGCTGAGCAAAAACGGTTGTTGAGAAAATCGATGAATTGTTGCCATATAGTGACCGCTATAAGCAGGCGTGGAGTAAGCGGGAACAGTTTAACAGCCGTTTCCCTGAAAATATGAAAAAATCACTCAACACTATGCAATAGATGGAAAATTTGTTGAACAGTGCCAGGAATAGGGCACAGCAAAGAGTCTCATCGCCCAAATTCAAAAAGAAAAACAGAAATGGATTGAAGAAAATAAAAAAAACTCTACCCGAAATCACCTACGTCGAAAAGTCATTTATTTACTTATTATTTGGAAATGTCTGCGTTTTGGAATGTAATTACATATAATCATCGAAAAAAGATCAGCGAAAGATATAACATATGATAAATGTTTACTAGATCTTGAAGAAATTGAGAAAGATTGTTAATATATGACAGCATCCAAACGAAGATTTACGGAGATAAAGTCCGATTTTACAAATGGCAAGTCCTTTATGGTAAACTTCATGCTTTTCATTAAAATATATTTGTGACTATTGATGATACAATCTGTTAATATGAAATAGTTCCGTTGAATTTTATGAGAATATAGATGTGAAATATGAAGTTTACATATTAAAGACTACTCACATGGATTTTATTATCAATTCTGTTACCAATGGTGTAAAAATGCTAAAAGTGGTCAAGAACGCAACGTTTCTAATTGCCGTTTTCCTTTCCGCTCATTGTCGAGCAAAAACAAATCGTAGAAAATTAGAACTGCTTCTCTCCAATGTACGAGAAGTTAAAATACTAAAGGAGAAACTTAATATGCTTAAATATGTTAAAGATCTGAAGTTGGGATATTCTGATGCACAGAATTATACTCAACGAGGAAACAAAGCTATGTTATCTAATGTGTTTGTTAAAAACTCATATTTAGATGATTTGTTAGAGCCAAGTGTATATTTTTTAATTGGAGAAAAAGGCACCGGAAAAACTGCATATGCTGCATTTTTGAGCAACAATGAATACAATGGTGAACGATCTGTTTTAAAATATATTAGTGGAACTGATTATGAAAAATTTTATGAACTAAAAAGTTCTAATAAAATTGATATTAGTGGTTATGTAGATATTTGGAAAACTATTTTGTTACTTCTGCTTGCAAAAAGTATTACAGATGATGATAAAGTAGTTTCTACCTTTAATAGAACAAATTTGGATAAGTTAATAGACGCAATCGACGATTATTACAATAAGGCGTTTTCACCTGAAATAATCAATGCATTAAAAATTGTTGATGATAGCGAGATGGCTGCTAAGATTGTATGCAAATATGTGGAGGTTGGTGGAGAAACTGTAAAGTCACATGAATTTACCGAACAGCGATTACAAATGAATTTGTACTATATTTTCAAAAAATTTGCTGATTGTCTTGGTAAACTGAAATTAAATAGAAATTTAACGCTGTTCATTGATGGAATTGATATCCGGCCTAGTCAGATACCTTATAATGATTATTTAAATTGTATTAAAGGATTAGCAAATGCATGCTGGTCACTGAACACAGAATTGTTTGCAAATGTTCGCGATTCTAAAGGACACTTAAAGATTGTACTTTTATTACGTCCTGATATTTTCAATTCATTGAATTTACAGAATGCAACAACAAAATTAGCTGATAATTCTGTATATTTAGAGTGGAGAACAACATATACAGATTATCCAACTTCGAATTTGTACAAAATGGCAAATAAACTATTGGCATATGATCAGAATATAAATATTGATGAGATTGATATTTGGGAGCAGTATTTTGATTGGAAATTAAAATCTTCAAATCCAAAACTGAGAAATTATGACACAGCATTTATGGAATTTCTTAGAATTTCATTAAGCCGTCCTAGAGATATTCAGACAATTTTGAAGTATCAACAAGATTTCATGAAAAGAAAAGGAGTAGGATCTAACCAAAAGTTTAACTATTCCATATACTCTAGCGATGAGTTTCAAAACGCTTATTCAGAATATTTTTTAGGTTCCCTAAAAGATCAACTTTCTTTTTATTATTCAGAAGATGATTTTCGCCATTTTAGAAAGTTTTTTGATTTCTTTCAAACACCTGATTTTACATTTGAGGAATACAAAAAAGCATATGACAGTTTTGTTAATTATATTATGGATAATGCAAACGATATTCCAAAATTTGTGGAAGATCCAAAAATTTTTTTACAATTACTATACGATTGCAATGTAATTGCAGCAATAGAAAATGGTGGTAGATATATTCATTTTTCTTATAGAGAAAAAACTACTACAAATATTAATCCTGAAGTTATGTATGATGAATCAATATCCTATAGATTTCATTATGGACTATATAAGAAAACTCGTATGGGAAGATATTAATTAATTTTATAATGTTGAATTATTCTATGTAAAACGGTATGTTTCGTTTTAATATTAAATTTTGCTAAAAATAAATAATTATTGAATCATAAATAAACGGTTAGAATACTCAATACCATCAAAAAAGCATCAATCGTGAGATTGATGCTTTTTGTGTATCAGAAAAAAGCCGTAAAAATGGGAAAAAACCGACACGCGCTTCTAAAGACCGCGTTCCACTCCAAAATCGCATGCTGAGGGTTCAAGTACTTCTGCCCCTGCCATAAAAAAAGCCTTTATTTAAGCCAAATTCGGCTAAATAAAGGCTTTTTTCTTTATGTAATTTTCACTTGTTTCTAATGCTTAATTTAACAAATTTTCATCTGGTACATCATCAAAAAAGTATAATTTTATTGAGCAAAAGTGATTTTAAATATTAGTAAACAATTCAACTAATTAAACCTTGTTAAATAGCAATATCATTTCCTGTTAAATATTGTAAATAAATTAGAGATGATTTCTTCATTTCTATTTGAGATGAATTTAATTGTATCGTTTTATTTAATTCTACTGTATTTTTATCTTTTATGCGCCTAATAATCTGAAAATTAATTGCAAACCATATGTCAATTTGTTATTATTTTATATGATACGATGCAAAGATTGCAGATATTGATTTTATAGTTATATTCTTT
Source organism: uncultured Oscillospiraceae bacterium (assembly GCA_900539425.1). Taxonomy (GTDB): domain Bacteria; phylum Bacillota; class Clostridia; order Oscillospirales; family Acutalibacteraceae; genus Eubacterium_R. The sequence continues at coordinate 16,246 of UQBX01000011.1, forward strand.
GTTCTATATAAATTTATGATTAATTTTAAAACCATATATTCATGTCACGATTGAGGTGATTTTATGAGCGATAAAATAAAGAGTAGGTTTTGTGATGCCGGAAAAACAATTTTTATTCTTGTCTGTGCAACAATTTTAGGAGGTTTGTTTTCCTATTTAAATATACCTGATACTAATGTGGTTGTTGTATATGTTTTTTCTGTACTTCTGATTGCGAGATTCACAAAAGGTTATTTTTATGGCATATTTGCTACGATAGCTTCTATTTTTCTTTTTAACTGGTTTTTTACAACTCCGATATATACTCTTAAAGTGAATGACCCTACTTACTTTATTACTTTTCTTATTATGACTATAATTTCAGTTATAATAAGTACACTCACATCCAAAGTTAAAGAATCAGCTATAGAGGCTACTGAAAAAGAGGCAGAAACAGAAGCTTTGTACAAACTTACAAAAGCTCTAACAAAAGCTGAGGATAAATCGGCAATTGCAAATGTTATATTGAAAACTGTAAGTTCGATTTTTTTGTGCTGTCCAGTTTTTGTGTTTTATGAAGAAAACGGCGAATTGGAAAAAGAATTTATTCAACTTAAGGATGACTCGTTGATAAGCAATCCCGTTGAGAACTTTGATGATGTTAAAAGAAGACTGGAAAACCCAAAAAAATCATGTTATATTAGTTCGGATTATTATGACTATCCAATTTACGGAAAAACTAAGGTATTTGCAGTTTTGCGTATACCTAAAGAAAAAGCAGAAATTTTCGATTTATCTCAGACAAGGCTTCTTCATTCTGTAATTGAAAGCGCTTCTCTTGCCTTTGAAAGACTTTATAGCTTGCAAGCTCAAGCAAAAAGCCATGAGGAAGCAGTCAAAGAGCATTACAGAGGCAATTTATTGCGCTCAATTTCACACGATATTAGAACTCCGCTGTCCGGAATAATGGGTAGTGGTGAAATATTGATGCAAATGACTGATAAACAAGATCCAAGATATGAAATAGCTGAAGGAATATATAAAGATGCAAATTGGCTTTATGCTCTTGTTGAAAATATTCTCAATTTAACTAAGATTCAAGATGGTAAACTTTTGCTTAATAAAACCTATGAAGCAGTTGAAGAAGTGGTTGGAGCTGCTATAATGGTTGTTGAAAAAAGAGCACCAGAAAGAGAAATATCTGTAATAATTCCAGATGCTTTAATAATGGTACCAATGGATGCAAGGTTGATTAGTCAGGTTATTGTGAATTTACTTGATAACGCAGTGAAACATACTCCAAAGGGAAAAGAAATTCGTGTAGAAGTTACAGTTGATTATGAATCTAAAGAAGTGCATTTTAAAGTTTTAGACAGAGGTAGTGGTATAAATGAAAATGATTTGCCAAATGTGTTTCAGATGTTCTATACTACCAGAGGGAAAAGCACCGATTCACAGAGGGGTATAGGATTGGGACTTGCAATATGCCAGTCAATCATTGAAGCCCACGGCGGACGAATTACGGCTCAGAACCGATCTGGCGGCGGTGCTATGTTTGAATTTACATTACCTATGGAGATGAATAAAAATGACAATTCATGAAGAGATTATTTTAGTTGTAGAAGATGATTCTCAGATAAGAAATTTTATAGCTTATTCGCTCAAACAGGAAGGATTTGAATGCAAAACGGCAAGTACTGCTCAAAGTGCGCTGTCTGATTTGGTAACTGAAAAAATAGACCTTATGCTTCTTGATTTGGGTTTACCCGATATGGACGGAATGGAAGTTATAGATAAAGTCAGAGAATGGTCGGAAATACCGATAATAGTTGTTTCTGCACGTGATCAGGATAGGGAAAAAGCGGCGGCGCTTGACGCAGGCGCGGATGATTTTCTCACAAAGCCGTTTTCAGCTACTGAGCTTATGGCAAGAATACGCGTTGCGATACGTCATCTGCACAAGAATTCTCTCAGGGAGCAGCAGCCAACGCTATCGGTGGGTGAACTCACAGTTGATTTAAGTAAGCGTCAGGTGTTTCTGAGTGGAAAGCCGCTGCATGTTACGCCTCTTGAATATAATCTTCTAACGTTGTTTTTTAAGAATATGGGAAAGGTGCTTACAAGTCAGTTTATTATAAAAGAGATTTACGGAGTGGGCTATGGCAGCGATACGCAGGCTCTAAGAGCACTAATGGCGGGACTTAGAAGAAAGATTGAGCCCGTTCCGGCAAAACCCAGATATATATTAACCGAAATCGGTGTTGGCTACCGCTTGGTAGATGAATAAATATTGAATTAATTTAAAGCAGACACAAATTTGTGTCTGCTTTTTTTACTGCAATTCTCACAGATTTCTCACAACAATTGCAATACTCTCACACCTAACTCACAAACTTAGGGATATTATAGGAGTGCAAAAAGAGAGAACCATGAACCAATTTGGTTGATGTTATAAGCCTTTTGCAAGATGAAAAGCTGGCAGGTTTTCTTCTGCATCTGCGTGAAATCATTTATATGAGCAAGTATTAGGCTTTTTCGTTAATATGATGTTATATCTGATGTCAGGAGGCATTGATGTGAAAACAACGGTAGAGTTGGATACACCAAAAGAAATTTCCGAGTTATGTGTTTCTGTCAAAAAACTGGCGGAAAACGGAGAATATGAAAAATGCTTTAATATGATTTGTAAGATTATGGGGCAATATCCTCATGCGGCTCAGCCTCATAATCTGCTCGGCATTGTTCTTGAACACTGCGGAGAACATGTAATGGCTATGAAGCATTTTCGCGTTGCATGTGCGCTTGATCCGACATATAAACCCGCACTCAAAAATATTTTGACATTCGGCACTTCAAGAGCTGGAGGGGAGTATGCATATGATGAAAGTGACTGCTTAGGCGAAAATAAAAAAATTTATTACCGTTAAAAGATATTAAAACAGGTAAAGGAGGGCTTTTTGTGGATTTGTTGATGATTGCTGCATTGCTAATAGGTTTCGGACTGATATGGTTGCTTGTAAAGTGGTGCGAAGCTCAGATTGAAGCGCAAGAATAGAGAGGTGAATTTAATGATTTTTCTTGGAATTATCGCTTTGTTGTTGGGTGGATATCTTGTTTATGCACTTGCTCACCCTGAACGATTATAATTTGTAAATTTGGAGGTAAACATAAATGTTACAGTTGGTTTTGACAATTATTATATTTCTGATAATTGTTATCCCTATGGGGCAGTATCTGTATCATATTGCAGCAAAAAAGAAAACTTTTGCAGATCCCGTATTTGACAGAGTTGACGGGGTACTGTATAAGCTTGGCGGAGTCAATCCCGATAAGGGGATGAACTGGAAACAGTATGTTATGGCTCTTATTGCCACTAACGGATTTATGATTGCGGTAGGATATCTTATTTTAAGAATACAAAGCCTGCCAATATTCAATCCAAACGGAATTGAGGGCATGGAGCCCACTTTGGCGTTTAATACAATAATCAGTTTTATGACAAATACCAATCTACAGCATTATTCAGGTGAATCTGGATTGAGTTATTTGTCTCAGATGATGGTTATTATATTTATGATGTTCGTTTCTGCAGCAAGCGGATACGCAGCCTGCGTTGCTTTTATAAGAGGAATTACAGGAAAAAATAAAGAGAATCTCGGCAACTTCTTTTCAGACCTCATCAGAATTACTACGCGTGTACTCCTTCCGTTTTCTGTTATAGGAGGAGTTTTGCTGGTTTGGCAAGGCGTTCCTCAGAACTTTGACTCAAACATTGTTGTTAAAACATTAGAGGGTACTTATCAAACGATTGCTAACGGTCCTATTGCTGCACTTGAAATAATCAAGCATTTGGGTACTAACGGCGGCGGTTTCTTGGGGGCAAACTCTTCTACTCCACTTGAAAATCCAACTATTCTGACAAACCTTATTGAACTCTATTCAATGATGGTTATGCCCGGTGCCTGCGTTATAACATTCGGTAAAATGGCAGGAGACGCACGTCTTGAGAGAATGAAAAACAACGGTTCTCCGCTAACATGCAACAAAGATATAGTTTCAAAGATTTTTGGAAGAGAAGGCCGTTCAATTTTTGCGGCAATGAGCATTCTCTTCATTGTAGGTCTTTTGATTTGTTTCTTTGCTGAAATGGCAGGAAACCCGGCTCTTGCAAATATAGGCCTTAGTCAGTCAGGCGGAAATATGGAGGGCAAGGAAGTTCGCTTTGGAATTGCTCAGTCTGCAATGTTCACAACCACTACAACCTCGTTTACAACCGGTACCGTGAATAATATGCATGACACGCTCACACCGCTCGGCGGATTTGTTCCGCTTCTTCATATGATGCTCAATGTAGTATTCGGCGGCAAGGGCGTAGGTCTTATGAATATGATACTTTACGCAATTCTTGCAGTGTTCATCTGCGGGCTTATGGTAGGCCGTACTCCTGAGTATTTAGGTAAAAAAATCGAAGGCAGAGAAATGAAACTCACGGCTCTCGCAATTATTATTCATCCGTTCCTTATTCTTGCGTTTTCGGCGCTTGCGGTAGGAACAAAAGCCGGATCGGAGGCAATAACAAACCCGGGATTCCACGGCTTAACGCAAGTGCTTTATGAATATGCTTCGTCAGCTGCGAACAACGGATCAGGCTTCGAGGGACTTGCGGACAATACGTATTTTTGGAATATTACAACCGGAATCGTAATGCTCCTCGGCAGATATATTCCGATTGTTCTTCAGCTTGCCATTGCAGGATCCCTTGCAAAGAAGAATTATGTCAACGAAACATCAGGCACACTTCAAACAGGTACATTCTCTTTCTCGATAATACTTGTATTTGTAGTTTATATCTTTGCCGCTCTTACATTCTTCCCGGTCTTGGCGCTCGGCCCTATTGCAGAGCATTTGATTTTGTGGAGCTAAGGAGGTCTTTTTCAAATGAGTAAACATACTAATCAAAAGAAGAAAATGATAACACCGGAAATATTGAAGCAGGCACTTGCAGGATCTTTTCTGAAACTTGACCCAAGATATATGATAAAAAACCCTGTAATGTTTGTTGTTGAAATAGGTTTTGTTATAACTCTTTTATTAACGGTCATTCCGGGTGTGTTCGGAGAATCCGGATCGAATATGAGAATTTATAACCTTGTTGTATCAATAATTCTTTTCGTAACTGTTTTGTTCGCAAATTTTGCGGAGTCAGTTGCGGAGGGACGCGGCAAGGCGCAGGCAGCAAGCCTAAAAAAAACACAAAAGGATACTCAAGCTCGATTGCTTAATGAAGACGAAACAGAAACCATAATTGCTTCAAGTGAACTCAAAAAGGGAGACATTGTTATGGTGTCTTCAGGCGAAATAATTCCCGGAGACGGTGAGGTTATAGAGGGCGTTGCCTCTGTTGACGAATCTGCAATTACAGGTGAATCTGCACCTGTTCTGCGTGAAAGCGGTGGAGATTTTTGCAGTGTAACCGGCGGTACAACAGTAGTTTCAGACTGGCTGAAAATCAAAATTACATCAGACCCCGGAAACAGCTTCCTCGACAAAATGATTGCACTTGTTGAAGGCGCTTCAAGAAAGAAAACTCCTAATGAAATCGCTCTCAACACACTGCTCGTTTCTCTCACGATTATTTTCCTTATTGTTATTGTTACACTATATCCTATCAGTGTTTACTGCGGCGTAGAGCTTCCCATTTCAACGCTTGTTGCACTTATGGTATGCCTTATTCCCACAACCATCGGCGGACTTCTTTCTGCTATCGGTATTGCAGGTATGGACAGAGTAACGCGTTTCAATGTTATAGCAATGTCAGGCAAGGCTGTTGAGGCGTGCGGCGATGTTGACACAATGATTCTTGATAAAACCGGCACAATTACTTTCGGAAACAGACTTGCCGCTGAATTTCTTCCCGTAAACGGTGTTCAGGATTCAGAGCTTATCAGAGCCGCTGCTTTGACAAGTCTCTATGATGAAACTCCGGAGGGCAAATCCACTTTGGAACTTGCACGCAAGCTCGGTGATACAAGTGAGAAAACAGACGGCTGCATATTCCACGAGTTTACTGCTCAAACCCGTATGAGCGGTATCGATTTACCGGATGGTACAGAGATAAGAAAGGGTGCATACGATGCTATTGCACAGTATGTAAATAAAAACGGAGGAAAAACTCCCGAAGATTTGCAAAAACTGGTTGAAAAGGTTTCATCTTTAGGCGGTACTCCTTTAGCGGTTTGTGAAAACAACAGAGTGCTCGGTGTGATTTATCTTAAAGATACAGTTAAGCCCGGTATGAAAGAGCGTTTTGAAAGACTGCGCGCTATCGGTATAAAAACGATAATGTGCACCGGCGATAACCCGCTTACTGCCGCAACAATAGCTGCGGAAGCAGGCGTTGATGACTTCATTGCTGAATGTAAACCAGAGGATAAAATTAAGGTTATAAAGCAGGAACAGTCACAGGGCAAAATCGTTGCTATGACCGGAGACGGAACTAATGACGCGCCTGCTCTTGCACAGGCAAATGTTGGTCTTGCTATGAATTCAGGTACAACTGCTGCGAAAGAGGCTGCAAATATGGTTGACCTTGACAGCGACCCCACTAAGATTCTTGAGGTTGTTGAGATAGGTAAACAGCTTCTTATCACGCGCGGAGCTCTCACAACTTTCTCGATCGCTAATGATATAGCAAAGTATTTTGCGATTATCCCTGCAATGTTTATGGCAACAATCCCACAGATGCAGGTGCTCAATATAATGAATCTTTCTACACCTTTCAGCGCAATTTTATCAGCGCTGATATTTAACGCAATAATTATTCCGTGTCTTATTCCACTTGCAATGAGGGGCGTAAAATACCGTCCGATGTCTTCGGGCAAAATGCTTGCAAGAAATATGATGATTTACGGCTTGGGCGGTGTTATAACACCGTTCCTCGGAATTAAGATAATAGATTTGATTATTACGCCTTTGCTTGGTTTGATTTTATAAGGGGGAACAGATATGAAAAATAATACAAAAGAAAAGAAATCTGTTTTTAGTTCAGCACGACAGGTTATAGTAGTAACGCTTATATTGCTTATCGTCTGTGGACTAGGATTTCCGCTTCTGCTTACAGGAATATCATCACTAATTTTTCCGAAACAGGCTGAGGGTAATTTGGTAAAGGCTGACGGCGTTGCAGTTGGTTCTGAGTTTGTTGGTCAGGATTTTACAGAGGATTACTTTATGAAATGCCGTCCGTCCGCATATAATTACAACACTTATTATGAGGATGAAAACGGCAATCAGTATTACAATGACGGAAGTGAGTACGGCGGTTTAAGCTCTGGTTCCAATAACTATGCACCTTCAAATCCTGAGCTTGCCGAAAGAGTTGAAAAAGATATAGAAGAATTCCTTGAGGCAAACCCGGGCGTTAAAAGAGAAGACATTCCAACCGATCTTCTCACTGCTTCAGGTTCGGGACTCGATCCGCACATTTCTCCCGCTTCCGCAGAAATTCAGATTCCTGCAATTTCAGAGGCTTCCGGTATAAGCGAGGAAGAACTTAAAAAGATTGTAGAAGATAATACTGAAGGTAAGCTGCTTGGTATTTTTGGGGAAGAAACAGTTAATGTTTTAGGAGTAAATCTTGAAATAGCCAAGGAAATGGGTATTGTATCAAATATAGAAAAATGATCTTGTTCCTTAATAATGTTGGGCATGTGTTATATTACGCTTGAAAGGCATTATCATAAAAAAGGTACGCCGCCCTTCGAGCGTTTTAAAGGGATTTTGCTTTGACAAATGCAGATTGTGGGAAAGGTGGCATTTCAGATTTGGAGAAAAGAAAGACACCCGATCAATTTTTAAAAGAAATAAGGGAAGAAGAACGCAGAAAGACACGAGGAAAACTAAAAATCTTTTTCGGCTATGCAGCAGGCGTTGGCAAAACATATTCAATGCTTATGGCTGCACATGCCGCTAAGAATAGGGGAATAGATGTTGTAGCGGGATATATTGAGCCGCACGCGCGCCCCCAGACAACGGCTTTGATAAAAGGGCTTGAGGTAATACCCAAAAAAAATGTCCCGTATAACAATATTGTTTTGCATGAGTTTGATATAGACGCCGCTTTGGAAAGACATCCTCAGCTTATTTTGGTAGATGAACTTGCGCATACAAACGCTTCTTCAAGCAGACACAAAAAAAGGTATAAAGATATTGAAGAACTTTTGGAAAACGGAATTGATGTTTATACAACAGTTAATGTTCAGCACATTGAAAGCCTTAACGATATTGTTTCTTCAATTACAGGCATCAGGGTAAGGGAAAGGATACCAGATTCTGTTTTTGACAGTGCTGACCAGGTTGAACTGATAGATATTGAGCCGCGCGATCTGCTTGAAAGACTTGAAGCAGGAAAGGTATATAAAGAAACTCAGGCAAAACGAGCGGTTCAAAACTTCTTTTCAGTTGAAAATCTTACTGCTCTCAGAGAGATTGCTCTGCGCCGCTGTGCGGACAGAATGAATCTCATTACAGAGAATAACAGAATAAAAAACAAAGGCGATGTATCCGCTTCCGAACATATACTTGTTTGTCTTTCGTCGGCTCCTTCAAATTCAAAAATAATCCGAACCGCCGCAAGAATGGCAGGCGCTTTCAGGGCAAATTTTACTGCACTTTTTGTTGAAACACCCGATTTTCCTAATATGAGTGATGACAATAGAAATAGACTAAGGAAAAATATGCATCTTGCCCGTCAGCTTGGAGCTCACATAGAAACAGTATACGGAGATGATGTGCCTCTTCAGATTGCTGAGTTTGCAAAGCTCTTCGGTGTTTCTAAAATTGTAATAGGAAGAAGCGCCGTACCAAAGGGAAGACTTTTTGCTAAGCCAAGTTTTACGGACAGACTGATTGAAGCTGTCCCGAACATGGATGTATATATTATTCCTGATGCTGTTTCGGGATCGAGAAGCGTTGGTTTAAAAAAATATCTAAAACCGTCAAAATCCATTTTCAGCATATCCGATACTCTGAAAAGCATTGGTATACTTGCAGGTGCAAGTGCAATAGGTCTTCTTTTTCAAAGGCTTGGATTTACGGATGCGAACATTATAATTGTTTATATATTAAGCACGATTTTTGTGGCGGCTGTAACAAAACATAAAATATACTGCTTTTTCCCATCTTTTATAAGTGTAGTTGTGTTCAATTTCTTGTTTACTGAGCCGAGATGGTCACTTAAGTTTTATGACGATGGTTATCCTGTGACATTTCTTATTATGTTTTTAGGGGCGCTTTTCGTGAGCTCACTCACTGCCAGACTCAAAGGCAGTGCCAAGCAGTCGGCTATGTCTGCATACAGAACAAAAATACTTTTTGAAACGAATCAGCTTCTTCAGCAGAAAAAAGGCAAGACAGAAATTGCCTCTGCAACAGCAAAGCAGCTTAATAAATTGCTTAATCGGGATATAGTAGTATATTTGAACAATGACGGTGAACTGAGTGAGCCAATGATTTTTTCTATTTCTCAAACTGATGGAAGTATAGTTTCTCAAAACGAAAGAACGGCAGCACTGTGGGTTTTAAAAAATAATAAGCACGCCGGAGCCACTACGGATACGCTTTCAAGCTCTAAATGTCTTTATCTTGCCGTGAGGGTTAACCATTCTGTTTACGCAGTTGTGGGTATAGCTATGAACTCTACTCCGCTTGATTCTTTTGAAAACAGTATATTGCTTTCAATACTAGGGGAATGTGCTCTTGCTCTTGAAAATGAAAAAAACTCAAGGGAAAAGGAGAATGCTGCTGTTCTTGTTAAAAATGAACAGATTAAGGAAACTTTATTGAAAGTTATTTCAAACGATTTACATTCGCCGTTGAAATCAATATGCAGGGATGCAAGTACACTTATTGAGCACACAGCTTCTTTAGATGATAATTCGAAGAAAAAGTATTATCATGACATATACAAGAACAGCATTCATCTTATTAATTTGTCCGAGAATTTCATTGATGTTAGTAAATTGGAGGATGGTTCTTTTACACTTAACATTTCAAGTGTGTCAGTAGCTGATATTTTTAATTTAGCAAAAGATGAAATAAAAAATAAATATTTAGATGCTGACATTTCATTTAGAATGCCAGAAAATATTGTATATGTTAAAGCCGATAAAAGGCTGATATCTCAGGTCATTATTAATCTGGTTGAAAATGCTGTTATATATGCTCCAGAAAATTCTAAAATAATTGTTTCTTCAAAAATTGCAGGAGATTTTGTTGAAATAAGTGTAGCGGATAATGGCTTGGGAATGTCTGATATGAATAAAAAGAAAGTTTACTACGTACTAAATTCCGAATCACAAAAATTTGAGAGCGTCAAAAACGGATTAGAAATCGGCTTGTCATTATGTAAATCTATAATTAATGAACACGGCGGTAAAATTACTGTTAGAGATAATGATCCACAAGGTTGTGTGTTTTCATTTTCACTTCAAAAAGTGAATGACTATAATTAAACTTTTATATAGTGAGGTTCTGATGCAGGTGCTTTTCTTGTTTTTATGCGTGTGTTAGGACTTATGTATCAACGATTTCAATTATATAAAACCGATAAAACTCTAAGTAAAAATCAAATCCTCATTCTTTGCTTATATTTTCTTATATTTTAGTGTTTTAATCCTTCCACTAAAAATTTAGAAGTTGGTAATGAAAGATATAAAAAAGCCTCTATTTAAGCCGGATTTGGCTAAATAAAGGCTTTTTTCTTTATGTAATTTTCACTTGCATTCAACTCTGAATTACACATTTTTCCGTCTGCCGCATCATCAAAAAGCATCAGTTTGTATAAAGTGTATGAATGTGTTAGTATAATAATTGTTATTTAAGAACTGTGATTGTTTAAGTGTTAATATTGACTTGTTGAAGCTTTATTAAAACCATTCATATGAAATATTGTTACAAATGAAATATTATCGTATATAATGCAATCATCAGGGAGGTGATGATTTGAAAATTCATTTCGAGCAGGTATCCGATAAAGAATTAGAAATCATAGTTAAGGGGGATATCAATGACAGCAGCACCATAAAAATTTTATCGATTCTTAATAGCGTTTCTGATTTCGGAAAAATAATATTGCTTAGAGAAAATGAAAGCTACATATTTGATGTAAATGAAGTGATTTATTTTGAAACATGTTTGGGAAAATCTTACGCATATACAGCAGATAAAAAATATGAGGTGAAAGAAAAACTTTATGAATTGATTGATGACTTTAGTAATAAAGGCTTTGTTCAAATTAATAAAAGTACAATTGTTAATATAAATTTTGTTAAATCCATTTCTGCTGAATTCAGTGGGAATTATACCGCAAGATTAAAGAATAGTAATAAAACTCTTACCATTTCTCGAAAATATTTCAATGATTTTAAGAAGTTTATAAGGAGATGAGTTTATGAAAAAAGTATTTAATATATTAGAGTTTGCCTTGGTTGGTGCAGGTATCGGCTCTATAATAACTACTATTTGCATTTCAGCTATAGCAGGCGAGATATGCAGAACAAAAGATTTTGCAGTTTGGATTACTGTTTCTGCAATAATCGGGATTGTAACAAAAATAATGTATTCAGATAAGATAAATTTGATTATTTCAACTATAATTCATTTGTGTGTTTCATTTGTTTCCGTTTTATCTGCATCGTATATTTGCGGTTATGGAAATACTTTGGTAGAACTAGTTAAAAATATTCTTCCTGTATTTTTGATTATTTATTTAGTTATCTATGTAATAATCTTTGTTGCATCAAAATTAAATGAAAAAGCTGTAAATACAGCTCTTAATGACAAAAGCTAATGATTATATTTTGTTAATAGGATAATACATATAAAAAGCCTTGCAGATGTTCTGCAAGGCTTTTTATATTTTAAACCTACAACATTGCTCGATTATAAAAGGATACATTTTGCCATAATTAAGAAACATTTATCAATAGATTTTTAGTTAATATGACTATACAATTGAAATGTAATAAGGTGTTTGGGAGATAAAGTTATGAACAATCTAAAATTGTCATATTTTCCTCTTGGTGCAGTATCAGCTGAGGGATATTTAAAAACACAGCTTGAGTTACAGAGAAACAATATAACTAATTATATGGAACTGTATGATGAGTACAGTGAAAACAGTGGTTGGTTCGGCGGAGAAGGCGAAAGCTGGGAACGCGGACCGTATTATGTCAGAGGGCTTACAGCGCTTGCATATACGATGAATGACAGGGAGCTTATTAAAAGAGCAAAAAAATGGATTGATTATGCAATAGAAAGTCAGCAGGCAGAAGGAAATTTCGGAAGTAAAAAAATACTTTCTAAAGCGTTGAGTGAAAAGACGCAGGATGAATGTGCGGATGAATGGTGGGCGAGGATGCCTATGCTTATGGCAATTTCTGATTATTATGACGCAGAGTGCTCACTGGGTAACGAGGATTTAAGAGTCCTAAATTTTTTTGAAAAATACTTTAAATTTCAACTTGAAAACCTGAAAAATTTCAGGCTTAAAGGCTGGGCTGAATACCGAGGTGCAGATAATATTGTTTCTGTAATTTGGTACAAAAATAAATGTCTTGAAAAAGGAATTAAAGAAAAAGAGCTCAAATGGCTTGATGAATTGGCAGAACTAATTCTTTCTCAGTCTTTTGATTGGAGTAACTCTTTTGAGAAAACTTATACAAGAGAACACGTTGTAAACACAACTCAAGGTTATAAATATCCTTTTGTAAAATATCTTCTTAACGGTGACAAATCAGAACTAAACAAACTAAAGATCGGATTATGCAGAATTGGCAATGATCACGGAAGAATTGACTTCCTTCCTAATGCAGATGAAGCGGCAAAGGATAACAGAGCTGTTAACGGTACTGAGACTTGTGCCGTAGTCGAAGGAATGCTGTCTCTTGAAATTGCGGGTCAAATCAGTTTTGAAGGATATATTTACGATCTTCTTGAAAGCTATTGCTACAATAATCTGCCTAACTGCTTTGATTACAATTTGACAGCTTACAATTACTATCAGGTGGAAAACAGCGTTTTAATGACTCATGGCCAGCATGGCTTTGTAAATGATCACGGAGATAGCAACGCTCTTGGTATCGGCGGATTTGAATGCTGTTTTTCAAATCTTCACATGGGGTATCCGAAATTTGTTCAGAGTATGTGGGCGAAAGATAATAATGATAAATCAATAGTTTTGTTATGTTATGGTTCAAATTGCCTTGATACAAAGTTTAACGGTAAAAGAGTTATATTTAAACAAATTACAAACTATCCTTATTCAGATAATATTAAGCTGCAATATCTAGGAGAAGATACTTGCTTAAAACTTAAATTCCGCATACCTCTGTGGACAAAAAAGTATGATGTTTGCTTAAACGGAAATAGAATCGAATATAAAAAACAAGGTAATTTTGCTGTATTAGAATCTGATTTTAAGCTTGGTGATGAAATCGAAATTGATTTGCTTAGTGAAATAGAAGTTGTTGATTTTCATAATAATTCAATGTATGTCAGAAAAGGCTCTGTTTTATATTGTAATCCGATAAAAGAAGACTGGAGAGAGATAACAGATTATAAATACAGAGGTGTAAAATACGCTCCAAAGGGTACATCAAAAAACTGGGAAATATACCCGGCTGAAGACTGGAATTATACATTTGAAAAAAATGAATTGATGAAATTTGAAGTGAATAGTCAGTACGACAATTCAAAACCATCAACACCGTATAACTATCCTTGCTCAATAGAACTGGATATGAAAAAAGCAGATAACTGGCATCTTGACGGTAACAATGCAGCAACAATATATTCTGCTAATTGCCAGGGGGAAAATGTTAGACGTAAATTGATACCTACGGCTTTTTCAAGACTGAAAATATCAGTTTTTCCGAAAATCGGCGGAAATATTGAAATGTATAAAGAGGATAACAAGGAAATTCTTAAATATATTAATAGTAATTTAATGAATGTGCCCGTTGTTAATTCGAAAATAAATATAGCACACGGAGTTGCACAATTAACATTTAAAGTGAATGAAAATTCAAATTACAAGTATTATATAATTTACGGAACTGAAAGCGGCGTTTACACAGATATTTCAGAGAAGATTTCTGAAAATGCCTACATACACAGCGGAGATCCTTACGGCGCAAGGATTGAGTATGATAAAAGCGCAGTTAGTCTTGATAACAACAAAATATATTATCTTCGCATAGCGTATATGCTTGACGGTGATCTGAAAAAAATATCCAAGGAACTGATTTTTAATAATATTAAGGAGAATTGAAAATGACATTATCAAAAGTATACAGAACAGAATATCCACGTCCGCAGTTTAAAAGAGACAGCTATATATGTCTTAACGGTCAATGGGATTTTGAAATAGATTATTCCCAGAGCGGCGAAGAAAGAGAGTTTTATAAGAATTCCAAGGTTTTAAGCGGTAAAATAAATGTTCCTTTTTGCCCGGAAAGCAAGCTGTCAGGAATAGAAAATGTAGATTTTATGCCGTGTGTTTGGTACAAAAAGAAAATTGAAGTTATAAAAACCGATAAAAGAATATTACTTCATTTCGGTGGTGTCGATTATATGTGCCGTCTTTATGTAAATGAGCGAGAAGCCGGTACTCACGCAGGTTACGGTTCGTTTTATTTTGACATAACGGATTATGTTAATGACGGAGAGAATGTACTTGCACTTGTTTGCTATGACGATACAAGAAGCGGAAAACAGCCTCTCGGTAAACAAAGCCGCAGTTTTTATTCAAAGGGCTGTGATTATACAAGAACAACAGGTATATGGCAGACCGTTTGGATTGAAGAAGTAGATAATGAGTACATAAAAAGCGTTAAGGTAACAGCTGATATTCATTCCGGCGATGTTGTTTTTGAGGCAAAAGTTTGCGGCAGCGGTATTTTAAACGCAAAAATTTCTTTTGAAGGAAAAGAAATAACATCAGTTTCTCAGAATGCTCAAAACGGAATGAATGTGTTTACTGCAAATGTCAGCGATCCTGTGCTTTGGGAACTCGGAAACGGCCGTTTGTATGATGTTGAATATACTTTTTGCTCTGATAAAGTTAGTTCATATTTCGCGTTTAGAGATATAAGAATTTCAGGAAATAAAGTTTTGTTAAACGATAGACCTGTATTTCAAAGACTTATTCTTGATCAGGGATTTTATCCTGACGGTATTTGGACTGCACCGTCTGACAAGGATTTAAAAAATGATATCATACTTCAAATGAACTTGGGCTTTAACGGCGCAAGGCTTCACCAGAAAGTTTTTGAGGAAAGATATCTCTACTGGGCAGATAAACTCGGATATATTGTTTGGGGAGAATTTCCGTCCTGGGGACTGGATATTACCTCTTTAGAGGGCGCGTATGAATTTATACCACAGTGGTTTGAAATAGTTGAAAGGGATTACAATCATCCTTCGGTTGTTTGCTGGTGCCCATTTAACGAAACATGGGATTATAACGGAAAGCCGGCTGATAAAAGAGTTCTTGAACTTGTGTATACCGCTACAAAAGCATTTGATTCTATAAGACCTGTTATTGATACAAGCGGAAGCTATCATTCTATGCTTACTGATATATATGACATTCATGATTATGAGCAGGACGCTGACAAAATGCGCAATAAATGGCACGGACTTAAAGATGATGAAACATTTGATAATTTCCCGGATAGACAGACATACGGCGGTCAGCCTGTGATGCTGTCGGAATACGGCGGCATTTGGTGGGCTCCCGGCAGAAAAGACGGCTGGGGATATGGAAATGCACCTGAAACAAAAGAAGAGTATATCAATCGCTATTGCGGCCTTACAAAGGCATTGCTTTCATCTGATCGCCTCTGTGGATTTTGTTTTACACAGGCAACTGATGTTGAGCAGGAGCAAAACGGTCTGTATTATTATGACAGATCTGTGAAATTTTCACCTGAGGAATACAGTAAGATCAAAGATGCAAATGAAACAGTTGCAGAAATAGAAAAATGAAAAAAAGAGTTTTAGTTATCTATAATCCCCGTTCAGGCAGTGATATATCAAGAAAAGGAACAAAACATTTTTGCGATTCATTTCCGCGTGACAGATTTGATTTAAAAATCATTATAACCAAAGGCAAAAGTGACGCTAAGGCAATAGCTTTTGAGAACAAATCTAACTTTGATTTAATTGTGTCTGCCGGCGGAGACGGAACATTTAATGAAGTAATTAACGGAACTATGCCTGATTTAAAGCCGATTGCGTATTATCCAAACGGAACTACTAATGACACTGCAAAAACTCTTGGTATCAGCAGCAGGATAGAGGATACAGTTTCGTTAATAGAAAGCGGAAAAATCGAAAATTTAGATGTAGGAAAGATGAATGGCACTTATTTTTTCTGTACTGTGTCTTTTGGGTTTGGTTCAAACGCTTCATTAAAAACAAATCAGTCTTTGAAAAATGTTTTAGGGCATTTTGCGTATATAGTTTCAGGCATAAAAAATGCAGGGGATATAAGGCCTGTTAAAATGAAAATTACATTAGATAATGAAACTTTAAACGGTGAATTTGTTTTCGGAGCTGTTGTAAACACAATTTCGGTAGGCGGTATATTTAATATCAGTGAAAATAATTTTAAACTGAATGACGGGGAATTTGAAGTAGTTCTTGTTCCTAAAATTAACAGTATGATTGAGATACCCAAATTGCTTGCGCTTCTCAGGCAGCAAAAATTTGATAATCATCATATTATTGTTAAGAAGTGCAGAAACATTCTCTTTGAAGCGGACAGAAAAATACCGTGGCTTGTAGACGGAGAAAACAGCGGCTGTAACAGTCATGTCAGCATTGATGTGATAAAGAAGGGTATCAGAGTTTATACACCTCAAAATAATAGTTATTTATAGGAGCTTAGTATGTCAATTTTAATTAAAAATAACATTTTTGTTCTTAATACTAAAAAATATCAGTATGCAATGGGTGTTGGTGAAGACGGAGTATTGTATCATCTTCATTGGGGAGAAAGAGTAGAGAATATTAATGACTTCGTTGTTGAATTGCCCGTTGAACATAATTCAAATTACGGACGTATGGATTTTGCGGATTATGAATACTCGGCTTTCGGCGGTGCGTTATACCGTGAAAATGCGCTGAAATGCGAGTTCTGTGATAAAACAAGAGATGTTAGGCTTGTTTATTCTTCTCATGCAGTAGAAAACAATGCTCTAAAAATAATTCTTAAAGATTCTTATTATAAGTTAAGTGTTGAACTTACTTATATCGTGCACGAAGAAAATGATATTATATCCAGATGCGCAGTTATAAAAAATACCGGAGAAAATCTTATTACTCTTGAAAAAGCATATTCAGCAGAATTTTCTCTGCCCGGCAGAAGAGTTTATAATGTTTATAACGACAACGGAACATGGATCGGTGAAAATCAGATAAAAAAGCAGGCTCTTGAGTGTGGCAGTATGGTTTTCGAAAGCAGAAAAGGAAATTCTGCTCACGGCAACAGTCCCACGGTCATTTTGGCTCAGGACGAGTGCGAAGACAGCGGCAAAATATTTTTTGCTATGCTTGAATACAGCGGCAATTTTAAAGTTGATGTAAATAAAGACGGCTTTGGTAAAACAAGATTTTTAATCGGAGTGAATGATTTTGACTTCGAATGCCGTCTGAAAAACGGGGAAGCGTTTGAAACGCCTGTTGTTCATTTCGGGTATGCAAGATCGTTTGAAGAGATGTCAAACAATACAAATTCTTTTGCGCTAAGTAATATTTTTCCGTTAAGCCACAGAGATAAAGAGCTTCCTGTTTTATATAACTCATGGGAGGCAACCGGATTTGACGTAAATGTTGAAAATCAAAAAAAGCTTGCAGATATAGCAAAAGAACTCGATGTCGAGCTTTTTGTTGTTGATGACGGATGGTTTGGAAGAAGAGATGACGATTTTGACGGTTTGGGAGACTGGTATGTGAGCAAAAGCAAGTTTCCCAACGGTTTAGAGGAACTAATAAAGTATGTTAATTCTCTCGGAATGGATTTCGGCATTTGGCTGGAGCCTGAAATGGTCAATCCGAAAAGTGATTTATATAAGGCTCACCCGGAGTGGACTTATCATTATGACACAAGAGAAGCAACACAGCTGAGAAATCAATATGTTTTAAACCTTACTAATAATGAGGTTGAAAAATATATTATTGATTGTTTCGATAAGCTTTTATCAGAAAATAATATCAAATACATAAAGTGGGATATGAACAGACCGTTTTCTGAAATAGGAACAGAAAATCTTGAAAACGGAAAAATGCTTTGGTATCTTCACACAAAAGCAGTGTACAGAATTGCTGATTATTTAAAAAGCAAATATCCCCATGTAGAGATTGAGGCTTGTTCAGGCGGCGGCGGAAGAAATGACTGGGGTTCATTCAGGCATTTTGACGAAATATGGACCAGCGATAATACCAATGCCCTTGACAGAATAGATATACAAAACGGTTTTTCATATCTAAATCCAACAAAGGCTATGAGAGCGTGGGTAACAGATAATGGCTGCGCGCCTATTAATTTTAAATGCAATGTTGCAATGAGGGGCAGCCTTGGCATAGGGTGCGACCTTACAAGACTTAATCAAAAAGATTTAGACACAATTAAAGAAAACATTGAGATTTACAAAGAATGGCGGCATATAATTCAGTTTGGCAATCGTTACAGAGTAAGTGAACTTGATAAAGATGAAATTAATGCTGTTATGTATTGTGATGATGCAAAAGAAAATGGTATTGTGTTTGTTGCGTTGCCTAAAACCCGCTTCTTTCACTACTTTTATACTGTTTGTCTTAAAGGGCTTGATAGAAATAAAATCTATTGTGTTGATACAGGCAGTGAGAAAATAGTAAAAACAGGCTCTTATCTGATGTATAAAGGGCTTGAAAGAAAGTACAGCGGCGAATTTGTAAGCGAGATATGGACAATTAAAGAAGTCAGAGGAAATTAAAATGAGCAACGAAATAACTATGAAAAATCCTGCTCTTTATTTCGAAGAAGCGTTTCCTATTGGAAACAGTTTCATGGGTGCCATGTACTACGGCGGCGGAGAATACGGCAAAGTTTCTTTAAATCTTGATTCTATGTGGAGCGGTGAGAAAAGATTTAAGGGAAAAAAAGGTGCATATAAACACTACAATGAAATAATAGAACTTGTTAAAAAAGATGAAAAAGTTAAAGCTGCCGCAAAACTTAAAGAATTTTTTTACGGCGAAGATTCGGAAGGATATCTTCCTCTTGGAAATTTGTTTGTTAAGCCTGTTGAGAAAACAGATATTACAGACTATTCCCGCAGTCTTTATCTTGATAAAGGTTATGCACAGGCACAGTATTTTGAAAACGGGCATCAAGTTTGTGAAACCGCTTTTTGCTCCTATATTGATAAAGTTCTTGTTTATAAAATAGAATTTTCAAAGAAATCTGATAGAAAAATATCTTTTATTTCTTCATTTCCGAGCAACACAGTTTATAAAAATGATATAATAAGTTTTGAGGGAAGATGCCCTGACGGGTGCAATCCCATAAGAATAACAGGCAAAGCAAATACAATTAAATATGCCGGTGCTATAAAAGTAGTTACAGACGGTATTTGTATCTGTTATGGAAATGAAATAAAAGTATCAGACGCAACTCAAATAGAACTTAGATTTTACGGCAACACGAGTTTTTATAGTGATAATGTATCCACTGAAGAAGTCGCAGATCATCTGTCAAAACTTTTAGATTTTGAAGAACTTTTTACTAAGCATTTGAAAGATTTTTCTTCACTGTTTTCAAAAAGCAGGATTTCTCTCAAAGGCGACGAAATTACGGATAAAACAGAAACTCTTTTCAATTTCGGAAAGTATCTGCTTATTTCTTCTTCAAGAGGAAAAAGTATGCCGTCCAATCTTCAGGGTATTTGGAGCGAGAGCTCAGAACCGATTTGGTACAGTGCATATACAACAAATATTAATCTTGAAATGAATTACTGGGGCTGTGAGAAAGTTAATCTTTCAGAGTGTATGGAACCCCTTTATAATTTTGTTTCAAGGCTTAAAGAAAGCGGAGAGGTTACAGCTAAAGAGTATTTTAATTCAACAGGCTGGTGCGCTTTCCATAATTCCGATATATGGAATATGACAACGCCTGTAGGTGCAAAGCATGGCGGCGATTGTTCAAATTATGCTTGGTTTCCCGGTGCGGCAGGCTGGCTTTGCTACCCTGTATATCAGCACTATGAATATACTGAAGATAAAGAATACTTAAAAAATATTGCCTTGCCTGTAATTGAGGGCGCAGTAAAGTTTTATCTGGATATAATTCAAAACTATAATGGCAAGAGCATAATAATTCCGGGTGCGTCTCCCGAAAATTCTTATATTGAAAACGGCCAGAAACATACTATTGCTTTATATTCCGCTATGGATAATTCCATTGTTTATACTTTATTCAGGAATTATATTGCTGCGTGCGATGTTCTTAATATTGATAATGAAATATGTGCCAAAGCCAAAGAAACTATAAAGACAGTTCCGTTGCCTGAAGTAGGAAAAAGCGGTAAAATTTTAGAGTGGGATAAGGATTATGAATACAGTGAGCCTACACACAGGCATATAAGCCACCTGTATTTCAATTTCCCTGAAAACCTTAATCAGAACGGAAAGTACGACTATTCGATAAAAAAAGTTTTCAAGGAGCGCGGAAACGGCGGCACGGGATGGAGCATTGCTTGGAAAATAAATCAGTTTGCAAGACTTCATGACGGAAAAACAGCTTGTTCTCTTTTAAAAAGATATCTTAAAAATGTTTCTCCAAGTGCCGAGCTCGATTATTCAAACGGCGGAGGTACATATCCAAATATGTTCTGTGCTCATCCGCCTTTTCAAATTGACGGTAATTTCGGCGTTATGTCAGGCATTGCTGAAATGCTTTTGCAGGATAACAATAATTACATAGAACTTCTTCCTGCGGCTCCCAAGCAGTGGAAAAGCGGTAAAATCAGCGGATTTAAAACCGTGGGCGGTTTTGAAGTGGATTTTGAATTTAAAAACGGAAAAGTAACCTCATTTGAGATTAAACATGTTAGCAAGATTTCATGCTTGGTTATGTTTAACGGTCAGTTGAAGCAAATTGCGACTAACAATTTATATAGTGTTGAGTAAATTGGGAGCATATTATGTTAAAAAAATCGTTGATCATCAGCAGTTGCGCTAAAGCAGATGACTGCCAAATATATATCGGTGAAGGATACCGAGTTACTGTGCTTACAAGTGGAATTGTACGAATCGAAAGTGATAAAAATAATGTTTTCAATGACCTGCCAAGCACGGTTTTTATCAACAGAAAGCAGGTCTATTCTCCTTTCAGTGTTGAGCAGGAAAATTGCGCAGTCAATATAATAACTGAAAAAGTAAATATTTATTTTAACCTCGAAACAGATAAAGTTGAAAAGGTGCACTTTTTTAATGAAAACAAAACAGTTACGGATTTTGAAAATGAAAATCTTTACGGAACATGCAGAACACTTGACCACACAACAGGACGAGTACCGCTTGAAAAAGGTTTGATTTCAAAAAACGGTGTTGCAATTGTTGATGACAGTAATTCATTCTTGTTTGATGAGGGCGGTCATTTTGTAAAACGAAAGAGCGGCGGCAAAGATATTTATGTTTTTGCTTATTTAAACGACCCGCAAACCTGTATTTCCGATTTTTTCAAAATATCGGGAAATGTTCCACTGCTTCCTCGCTATTCACTTGGAGTGTGGTGGAGCAGATACCGTCAGTATACCCAGCAGGAATATATTGAACTTATGGAAAGGTTCGAAAAAGAGAAAATTCCTATAACTGTTGCAACAATTGATATGGATTGGCACTGGACGGATCTCAACAGTAAATTCGGCACTTCATATCCAAGGCGCACAGATGTAGAAAATACAGTTACAGGCGGCTGGACGGGCTATTCCTGGAATACTGACTTGTTTCCTGATTACAAAGCGTTTCTTAAATATCTAAAATCTAAAAATCTTCACATAACACTTAATCTTCACCCTGCGGACGGAGTTAGATTTTTTGAAAATCAGTATGCTGATATGGCGAAAGCTATGGGAATAGACCCAGCAACAAAGGAAGATATTAAGTTTCAGGTAGGAAATGATGATTTCTGGAATAATTATTTCAATATTCTCCATAAACCGTATGAAAAAGAGGGTGTTGATTTTTGGTGGATAGACTGGCAGCAGGGCAGCGAAAGCGACGTCCCAGACCTTGATCCGCTTTTGCCGCTCAATCATTACCATTATCTTGATAATTGTGAAAACGGTCAAAAAGGTCTTATTCTTTCAAGATACGGCGGCCTTGGCTCACACCGATATCCGTTAGGCTTTTCGGGTGATACTGATATATCTTGGGATGTTCTTGATTTTCAGCCCTATTTCACTTCAACAGCCGCCAATTGCGGTTACACTTGGTGGAGCCACGATATCGGCGGTCATCATAACGGAATAAGAGATGAACAGCTGTATTTGAGGTGGCTTGAGTTTGGTGTATTCAGCCCTGTTATGAGGCTTCACTCAACTTCTAATGATTTGCTCGGAAAAGAGCCGTGGAATTATTCTTATTCAACTTATGTTATTGCAAAAAAATGGCTCAGGCTAAGGCATTATTTGCTGCCGCTTTTACATTCCGCAAATTACGAAACGCATATCAATAGCGTTCCTATATGTAAACCAATGTATTATGACTATCCTGAAAATGAAAATGCTTATACAGTCGATAATCAGTATATGTTTGCTACACAGCTGCTTGTTGCGCCTATTACTAAGCCGAACGATAACGCTCTTTTGATGGGCAGTGTTGATGTTTGGCTCCCTGACGGAAAATGGACGGATATTTTCACAGGCAAAATGTATTGCGGTAACAGAAAGTTAACTATGCACAGAGATATTGCTCAAATACCTGTTCTTGCAAAAGAAGGCGCAATTATCCCGCTTGCAAAGGAGCTTACAAATTCCGTTTCAAATCCCGAAAATCTTGAACTTTGGGTGTATAACGGTAATTCAGACTTTAATCTTTATGAAGATGACGGAACGAATAAGTATTCAAAAACAAAGTTTTCTGTAACAGATAATGATAGCTCATTAACATTTACAATTAATAAACCTGAGGGCAATGTTTGCTGTATCCCTGATAAAAGAAATTATAAAATTGAATTTCGTAATATTTCGAGTGGCGATGTCAGAGTATTGATAAATTCGAAAGAAATCAAAGATTTTTCAATAACTTATGACGAATATATGATTATAAATATCGGAGATATTTCCGTTACGGATATGGTTGAGATAGTTATAAATAATTATTGCCTTTACAGCGGATTATCAGCAAAAGAAGATGTAACACGGATTTTTGCCCGCTGGCAGGCAGATAACGGGGCAAAAACAAATATTTATGATGAATTAAAATATTTAGACAATGATGCTGATTTAAAAGCAAAAATTAATCGTCTGGATCAAATTCCTAAAATAATTAAATCAGCATTGAATGAAATATTTTAATTCAAAAGGGGTAAAAATATGAAACTTGCAGATTTCTATCTTATTACTGATACGCATTATTTTGAAAACAGCCTTGGCGCATACGGAAAAGAATATGATCAGTTTATGCGTTTTGAACAAAAATGTTTTGCTGAAACGCAGGCAATCAACGAGGCGGTATTTGACTTTCTTGAAAAGACTAAAGATACCGAAAATATATTGATTGCCGGTGATTTATCTTTTAACGGAGAAAAGGAAAGCCATATCGGCTTTATTAAGCTTTTAAATAAGTTAAAAGAAAGCGGTAAAAAGATTTATGTTATTACTGCGGGTCATGACTATAATGACCATTGCTTCAGCTTTGACGAAAACGGCAGGCATGAACCACAAGGCACAAAAAGGGAAGAACTTTTTGACCTTTACTATGATTTTGGGTTTAAAGATGCTATTGCTGTTGACAGAAAGCATTTATCATATGTTGCTCAAATTGCTGATGGCGTAAGACTTCTTGCACTTAACAATGACGGTAATTGTACTGATTTCATAACATATG
This sequence comes from uncultured Oscillospiraceae bacterium, assembly GCA_900539425.1. Taxonomy (GTDB): domain Bacteria; phylum Bacillota; class Clostridia; order Oscillospirales; family Acutalibacteraceae; genus Eubacterium_R. The sequence continues at coordinate 40,378 of UQBX01000011.1, forward strand.
ATGATGAACAGATCAGCTGGATTAAAGAACAGGCAAGAAAGGCGAGGGAAGACGGGCAGATAATATTTGCAATGAACCATTATCCTCTTCTGCCGGGTCAGCCTATTTTTTCATTGGTTCCTTCTGCAGTTCAGCAAAATGCCAAAGAAATAACGAATATGCTTGCTGATGAGGGAGTGCACCTCGTATTTACAGGTCATATGCACAATCAGAGTGTAAATGTCAAGACTTCGCCTAACGGTAATAAATTTTACGATGTTTGTACCGGTTCCGTGATTGCCTGCCCTGCGTATATGAGGTTTGTTGAGATATATGATAATTATGATGTAAAAATAAAAAGCGTCCCGATTCCTGATTTTGAATGGAACACTAACGGTAAAAGCTGTAAGCAGTATCTGTCAGACCTTTTTGACAGCATGATATTAAATATCGTGGACGATATGAAAAATGATCCCGATTGTGTTCTTTGCAGATTCGGAGCCGCGGGAAATAAAAAAATATACCCGGTAGTTAAATTTATCGGAAGATTAGCAGACACTTTTACACTTGGCAAAGCCTGCCGCGTTTTTTGCGTAAAGTGCGATAAATCGGTAAAAAATGTGCTAATAAAAGATTTTATTGCGGAACTTGTACAAAGCGTTTTTGCTGGAAATCAGCCGTTTGTAGAGGGAACCCCCAAGGGTGATGCGTTGCTCAAAATTTTAAAGCGATTAAATCCTGTTCTTAAAAAGATAAAACTTAAAAATACTGACGGCGATGATGTGGATTTGTTTGAAATTATTAAGAATTCAGCAGGAAATTACGGGTTCGATGATTATAACTTGGTTTTAAACATAAAAGGTTAAAATATGAACGAAATGAATAACGTATTTCATAAAATCAGAAAAGATGAAATAAAAGTTTTGGCTGAGCTTTTTGCTCAGGGTTTTTATAATGACCCTTTGTACCTATACTTTTTCCCTGATGAGAAAAAGAGGAAAAGATGCGCTGAATATCTTTTTGAGTATGAACTCAGAGCCTCTGTTAATTATACATATGCAAATGAAAATTGCACGGCGTGTTATGTGTATAAAAAAGCAAACGATGAACCTTCTGAGGTTTCTCCGCTGTTTTCAATAAAACTTTTCTTTTCTGTAGGACTTACAGCTACATTAAAAGCTTCAAAATATCTTCATTTTAGTAATAAAAAGAAAAAAATATACAAGCCCGAAAACGGCTCGTATTTGTCATTGCTTTGTGTTGATAAATCTTTGAGAAAACAGGGTATTGCTAAGGCAATCATTTCTTCATTTGGTTCTGACATTGTATATCTTGAAACACAAAATCCTGCAAATGTGCAAATTTATGAAAAAATGGGATTTACTTTATTAGATAAATCAAATTTTGCAAATGATGTTGTCCATTATTGTCTTTTAAAAAGGGGAGAGCTCGTATGAAAAAATTAAAAATCGGTATAGTGGGTCTCGGCGGAAGAGGAATGGGTCTGTTGTATGAACTTTTAAAAATGGATGATGTTGAAATCACTTCCGTTTGCGATGTGTACAGTGACAGAACAGAAAAAGCATGTGAAGCTGTCAAAAAAGAAAAAAATATAAGTGTGTTGGCCACTACTGATTATAAAGAGGTTTTGGCAAATGAAAACGTAGACTGTGTGCTTATCTCAACCTCTTGGCAATATCATATAAAAATAGCTTGTGATGCAATGCGAGCAGGAAAGTTTACCGCTATGGAAGTTGGCGGTACATATGTCATTAACGAGTGTTATGAACTTGTCAAGACGTATGAAGAAACTAAAACTCCTTTTATGTTCCTTGAAAACTGCTGCTATGGCAAAAAAGAACTTATGTGTCTTAATATGGCAAGGAAGGGCGTTTTCGGAAAAATAGTTCAGTGTAACGGCGCTTATGCGCATGATTTAAGAGAAGAAGTTTCTTTCGGTAAGGAAAACAGACACTATCGATTAGAGCATTATATAAACCACAATTGTGAGAACTATCCTACTCATGAGCTTGGCCCCATTGCTAAAATTTTAAATATAAATAACGGCAACAGAATGACAAGGCTGATTTCAGTAGGCTCAATGTCAGCAGGTCTTAATGAATACATAAAGCAAAACAAACCGAATGATACAGAACTGCTTAAAACCAATTTTAAACAGTCAGATATAGTTACAACAATTATTGAATGTGAAAACGGGGAGATAATCCGACTTACTCTTGATACTACATTGCCTCGTAACTATTCAAGAGGGTTTGAAATAAGAGGAACAAAGGGAATGTATGCCGAAGACGGCGATGTTGTTTATATTGACGGTATAACAAAAAACGAAACTAAAGAAAATATAGAACTTGAGCCGTGGCATATTTACCATAATTCCGAAAAATATGCCGCTGAGTATGCAGGCACACTTTGGAGCCGTTATACTGAAGAACAGCTTAAAAGCGGGCACGGGGGAATGGATTATCTTGTTTTAAGGGCTATGGTTGAAACTGCTTTAAACGGTACACCATCACCCATAGATGTTTATGATGCGGCATCATGGATGTGTATTACCGCTTTATCAGAACAGTCGATTATGAAAAACAGTTCATGGGTTGAAATACCGGATTTTACACAGGGAAGATATAAACAGCAAAACGATGCTTTTATTAAATCCTGCAAGTTTTAAAAGATAGGTAATATTATGAAATATACTTTTTATCATGTTACGGATACTCATTATTACAGTAAAAAAAATTATGACGGTGATCCTTGGTTATTGCCTCAATGGAACGACCAGATTGCGATGCGTGAGAGTGAAGAAATAATAAAAAAAGCCTTTTCTATTATTTCGAATGATACTGAGGCACAAGCTGTAATTCTTACAGGTGATATAACTCATCACGGCGATGAAGAAAGCTGTAATGAGATGCTGCGGATACTAAATGACACAGAAAAGTATAAAAAAGTCATAGCGTTTATTGATTCTCACGATTATTTTCCGGAAGGTATTCGTTTTGATAAAAACGGAAAACCATATCCTAAACAGGCAACCACAAGAGAAAAGGTACTGCCCTTATTTACAAAATTTAATACTGATAAAGCGATTGATATTTATAAGGATGATTTTTCATGTGTAATACAGCTCAATGAAAAATTAAGATTTCTTATTTTGTCTTATGAAAGCAGCGAGAAAGGGCCCTATATCAGTGAAGAATATTTTGAATGGGTAAAACTGCAAGCTAATAAGGCAAAGCATGACGGCTGTGTACTTATTGCAGGAATTCATCCGCCGTTAATTTCTCCGAATCCGGCTTACAGTATTATGGGCAAAGGCAATATTGTTGTTAATTCGCAGGAAATAGGTCAAAAATTTGCAAAAGCAGGAATACCGCTTGTTTTGTGCGGCCACAGCCATATGCAGGCAATTAACTGCACAGCAAGCTCTGAGGGCGGCAAAATGTATTGTGTTTCAACATCTTCGCTTGTCGGCTCACCGCCTAAAATGAGAAGAATTACTTTCGATTCAAGTGATATGACATTTGATATTAAAACGATAACCATGGATTTGCCGGAGTTGAATTTGGGCATGCCTTTGGTTGATTATTGCCGAAAAGGTTTTTTAGGCTCTCTTGAAGAGATACCTTACAATATGCAGTATGATATAGAAAAGTTTATAGAAACCGGCGGCGGGGTAAATCTTCCTAAGAAATTTATTAAAAGGCATAAAAGGCTTGTTATGTTTCTTGGCAAAAAACTTAATAATCTTGATTTCGGCAAACTTGCAAAGTTATCAAAAAGAATAACTAAATTGAAAAAACGTGAGTATGCTGAGATTTCTGACAAGAAAATAGTTCCGTTCATTTTTCAGGTGATTGATGGTATCTATTCAGGAAACAGATTTTTAAAGTCTGACAGTAAGGAATACATAATCATAATGGGGTGTGTCGCAAGACTTGATAAAATCATTAAATTTTTCAAAATAGACTTAAATAAATTAACGGGATTTTCTAATTTAAAAGATATTGTAATACCTTTGCTTATAAATTCAGATATAGATAACGATAATGCTTTATTGCAAATTTAACTAAGAAAGACTGTCCTTTACGGACAGTCTTTCTTATCATTAATATAATTTTATAGCTTTAAGTTTTGGCGAAGTTTTATATTTAGTAATTTTAATTTCAATTTCGGAAGCCGAAACAGGAATTATTCGTTTATGACCTATAATTTTTCCTTTGTAATACTCTTTCGAATCAGCAAATATGATAAACTCCTCAACAAGTTCTCCATAAGAAATATCTTCCTGTAATACTACATACTTTGATTTTATATTTTTAGGAGCCTTAAGTAAGTATGATATACAGTCAGGCTTTATTTCAGCGCTGAATAATTCATCCGTGAAGTTTTCTTTTATAAGTTTAGAAAACTGATTGAATTGATCAACATCTTCTTTTGGAAACAAACCGTTTTTATCTATTCCCATTCCTATGAGCATATTTGTGTTTCTTCCCACTGAATTTATGTACATCTCATATAATTCCTGCGGAGGTACAATATACTTTTCTTCGCCTTTTTGCCAAAACCACCCACCTTGAATAGAAGGCGCTTCTCTGTTGGGTCTGTCGCTTTCGGCAGGGCACCAAGTGTCCCCGTGTGTATCGCCGCTCCCGTCATATTCAGTAGTTCCTGTTTCTCTCATTACTTTAAAGTTAAATATTGAAGAACAGTTTTCGGGTGCGTGCGCTTTTTCATTGCCAACCCACCGCAGCAAAGATTTAGTACCCTCGGGGCCTTGAAATACATTTGCATCGGGCTGAAGTTTGTGAAGTAATGATACGATATCAGGTCCTCCTTCTTCAACAGGAAGACAGCCGCCGTCAAACCATATTTCAAAAAGTTTTCCGTAATTACCCCACAGTTCAGTTAATTGCTTTATAACGATTGAGTTGTATCTTTCCTGCTCATATTTATCATTAGAAAGAACTCTGCCGTTGTCTGCTTTTAAATACTGGTTGCAATAACTACTGTAATATAATCCGGGTTTTACTCCGTATTTATTACAGGAATCAATAAAATCACGCACTATATCTCCCTTGCCGTTTTTCCACGGAGAGGTTGCAACGCTGTAGTCATAAGCTTTCGTTGGCCAAAGACAAAATCCTGTGCAATGTTTCGCAACGAGGATTGCGTATTTTGCTCCCATTTTGGCAGCTGCTTCAATCCATTGATCTGTGTTAAGATATTCAGGATTAAATAAATCCGGTGATAATGGCTTTTTCCAATGTCTTCTGAAATTATAATTTTTCTTGGCGAATGTAACTAAATCCAAATGAATGATTACACCAATCTCGCAATCAGCCCATTCAATTTGTTCTTTGCTTGGCAAAACAAGTTCCATATTTTGCTCCTTCATCTGCGTACAACCATAGTATTAATCTATGATTGTACGCTTTTGAATTATTAGATTTTATTTATAAAGAGGGCCGTAATTTTTGCAGGCGTTAAAATCCGCAGCCTGTAAGTCATCTGTGCCGAATGCCGCCCAGCTGTGGGGACGGAAAATTCTGCTTTCATCAACATTGTGCATATTAACGGGAATACGAAGCATAGATGCAAGTGTGATAAGTTCTGCGCCGACATGACCGTAAACTGTTACGCCGTGATTTGCTCCCCAGTTTGCCATTACGCTGTAAACATCTTTAAATGCGCCTTTTCCTGTGAGTTTCGGAGCAAACCATGTTGTAGGCCATGTCCTATCTGTTCTTACATCAATGGTGTTGTGAATTTCATCAGGAAGATCAACAGTGTATCCCTCTGCAAGCTGCAAAACGGGTCCGATACCGTCCACAACATTTACTCTGAGCATTGTAACAGGCATTTCAGCTCTGCATCTGAAATGGCTTGAAAATCCGCCGCCGCGGAAATATTCGTAGTTTGCTCTGCACCAGTCTGTTGCATTAAGGCAGGCTTTTATGTCCTTATCAGTCATTTTCCAGTAAGGTTTCATACAGTTAGAGCCGTTATCGTCAACGCTTGCACCGCAGCCGTCAAGTGCCGTTGCACCTGAATTAATAAGGTGAATAAATCCGTTTTCTGCAACACCCTCAGGCTTTTTGCCAGTAACTCTTTCGCAGGCTTTAGGGCTCCAGTATGTTCTTACATCGTGGAAACAGGGAGCTGTGTTTGAAACAAGATTTCCGAGAATCATTGCAACGCCGTTTAATGTATCGTTTTCAGTAGCAAAAGGTGTCGGCGCCTTAGGTCCGTACCAGTCAAAAGAACTTGCCATAATCGCCTCAGTAAAGTCTGCGTTTGGAAGCCAGTCTGTCCACTGGCGCTGACCCTGGAAACCGCCAGCAATGGCATTTTTGCCAAGTGCTTCTTCGTGCCATCCCATTTCATCAAGCTTCTTGTTTCCGTAAAGAATATCCTTGACAATAAGCGTCATTTTAACTATGAATTCCCAGTCCTTATCAGCGGGAACAACTTTTGATTTGGTGATTATCTCAGGCAGCTTTTTGCCTGCGTTACAGTCAAAGCCTTCTTTGCAGTTTTCTTTTACCCACTCAAATGCTTTGTTATACTCATCCTTGTCATAAATTTCAAGAGTAATTCGTCTGATAATCTCAGTCATATCAACCCATTCAGCACGGATGCCGAGATACTTCTGGAACATATTAGCGTCGCAGAAACTACCTGCAATACCCATAGCAACACCGCCAACATTGACATACGACTTGTTTTTCATCCAGCCTACTGCAACGGCGCATTTTGCAAAACGCAGAATTTTCTCTTTAACATCATCAGGAACTGAAGTATCGTCCATATCCTGAACATCGTGACCGTAAATTGAAAAGGCAGGCAAACCTTTCTGTGCGTGAGCTGCCATTACAGCCGCAAGATAAACTGCGCCTGGTCTTTCAGTTCCGTTAAATCCCCAAACTGCCTTAATAGTTTTAGGATCCATATCAAAAGTTTCAGAGCCGTAGCACCAGCAGGGTGTTACGGTAAGAGTAGCAATTACATTTTCTTTTGAAAACTGTTCCTGGCATTTTCCTGCTTCCGCTCCGCCGCCGATAGTGGTATCGCTGATAACGCACTGAACAGGTGTTGAATCAGGATAACAGAGAGTTGATTCAATTAACTCTTTTGCGCTAAGTGCCATTCCCATAGTCTGATTTTCAAGACTTTCTCTGACACCGCCCCATCTTCCGTCAATAACGGGTCTAATACCTATTTTTGGATAATTCATAAAATTTCCCCCTTAAAATTTATCCACAATATTTAAAAATCTACTGTATGCTTCATCCCATTTTAGATTGCTTTCAGCAGGTTTGAAACATTTTATGTTTTCTGTGTTTGCTATTATTTTTCTGCCGTCATCAATATTGTTTATTTCTCCTAACGCTATTAGCTGAAGAATTATGTTGCCTAAAGCAGTAGCCTCAACAGGACCTGCCGTAACATCAATGTTAAGACAGTCAGCACTCATTTGGCATAATAAACCGTCTTTGGTTCCTCCGCCTATAATGGCAAGTTTGCTGAACTTTCTGCTCGTACATTCCTGTATCTGCTCAATAGCATATCTGTATTTAAGCGCAAGGCTCTCATAAATACATCTTACTGTTTCTCCCACATTTTCAGGAATTTGCTGGTTAGTTTTTTTACAGTAGTCTGCGATTTTTTCAGGTAAATCACCATGAGAAAACAGTAAAGGCGAGTCAGGGTCAATAAAGCATTTAAACGGCTCGCTTTCAATGGCAAACCTTTCCAGATCTGCATATGAATAATCTAAGCCTTTTTTTCTGTAATCTCGCCGAACTTCCTGAATAAGCCACAAACCACTTATGTTTTTAAGAAAATTGATCTTGCCGTTTGCGCCTAATTCATTAGAAAGCTGATTTTTAAAACTTAAATCATTTAGAATAGGGCTGTCCGTTTCACAACCGATAAGAGACCAAGTTCCGCAGGATAGAAATGCAGTGTTTTCATCTGAATTTACTACTGCGGATACTGCGCTTTGAGTATCGTGACCTGCCACGGAAATAACTTTTATTCCCTTATATTCTCCGCTTACAGTACCGCTGTTGCAAAGTTTTGGAAATATGTTTTTATCTATTGAAAAAGCGTTCAGCACTTCTTCGCTCCACTCACCGTTTTCGGGATTGAGCATTTGCGAGGTTGATGCTATTGTTCTTTCGCAAACTTTATTTCCGCATAAAAGATATGTAAACAGATCCGGCATAAATAGCAGTGTTTTTGCTTTAGTCAGATTTTTGTCGCACATCAGCTGAAACAGAGTGTTTATGTTCATAATCTGATTGCCTGTAAGAGAATACAATTTGCTTTCAGACATAATTCTAACTGCTTTTTCAAGTGCGTTTTCAGTCCTGTTGTCACGATAATGATAAGGCATTTCGATAATATTGCCATTTTCATCAAGAAGGGCATAGTCAACGCCCCAGGTATCAAATGCAAGAGAATCAATTTTTCCGGCTTTGTCTATTGCTGCGTGAACTTCTCGCATGATCATATCAGTATCGTGATGAATATGGCCGTTTATTTCCAAAGGTGTGTTTTCAAACCTATGAATATCTTCATAAGTGATTTTTGAGCCGTCAAACACTGCTTTGATTGCCCGCCCGCTTGATGCGCCGAAATCAAAAGCGAGAACAGTTTTCATACTTATTCTCCTTTGTTTAGCATTTTGTCATCTTTATTATATTTCTTGTATCCGGGGTGTCTGCCTGTAACCCTGTAATATCCGCGGAGGTCGATGAGCTTTTGAATATTATCTCTGCTGATGTCAAAGCTTCCGCCGAGAATTACTGCGTTTATTGTGATTTTAGCCCAAAGCTCAAGGCTTTCCATTCTGTAAAAAGCTGTTATTATGTCGCTTCCAACTGCTAAAGCACCGTGGTTTTCAAGAAGCATAACATCATGCTCTTCAAGGTACGGTTCTATAGCGTCAGGAACCTCCTGAGTTGAAGGTGTTCCGTAAGGTGTGAGAGGAACAGAGCCGATTACAGCTACATCTTCTATCATATTGTACATATCCATTGCCTTGTGAGCCACGGCAAAGCCTGTTGCTCCGGGCGGATGCGCATGAATAACGCTTTTTACATCGTCTCTTTTTTCATAGCATTTAAGGTGCATTTTAATTTCGCTTGACGGTCTGTATCCCTCGTTAGCCTCTAAAATTTCTCCGTCAGCGTTAAGCAAAACAAGTTTGTCGGGTGTTATGAATGATTTGCTTATTCCTGTTGGTGTTGCAATTATTCTGCCGTCATCAAGTTTTGCGCTTACATTGCCGTCATTTGCGGCAACCCAGCCAAGCTGCCACATCTTGTGACAGACATCGCAAATCTGTTCTTTAATCAATTCAATGTTTTCCATATTTACCTCCATAATTATTGACCTCCATATTGAAATATGATAGTCTATACTTGTATTATATTACGAGTATATCTATATTACTTGGTTAATTACGGCTTAATAATATAATAATATTCACTTTGTTATTATGAAAGGCTAAACTATGAATTACAGTGAGCTTTATGAGGATAAAAGGCACGGCACGGTAGATTTTCCGTTGGAACTTTACTGCGTTAATAAAGGTTATCCAAGATATGAAATGCCTTTTCACTGGCATGTAGAATATGAGATGATTTTTGTAAAAACAGGTTGCCTGAAGCTGATACTTGACGGTAAGCCTTTTTATCTAAATGAAGGGGAGAGTGCTTTTATAAGCGGCGGCGTTGTGCACGGAGGATTTCCTGAAGAATGCGAATATTATTGCTTGGTTTTTGATTTGTCGGCACTCTTTAAAGATGTGGCTCTCTGTTCAAAAAGCATAGCGGAGTTTTTAACAAATACCGATCATTTTACAGGCTTTTACGGTGTGAATGCAAAGCAAACCGAAATTATGTGTGAAATGCTATCTTTAATGCAAAAGGCAGAAAAAGGATATGATTTAAATGTAATAGGCCTATTGTGGAAGCTATTAGGTTCTTTCCTTTCACAGCCTCTTGAAAGAAACGGCGAACTGAATAATAAGGCTCAGATCCAAAAGCTGAAAGATGTTCTAAGTTACATAAGAAAAAATATTGATAAGAATATATCACTTGAAGAACTTTCTGAAGTTTCGGGAATGTCACCAAGATATTTTTGTAGAGTATTCAGAAATATGACTGGAAGAACACCTATCGAGTATGTAAATTATTACAGGGTTGAAACTGCTAGTCAGATGCTTATAACAACAGGAGAGAGCATTACTGAAATCGCTCTTAACTGCGGATTTAATGATATGAGCTATTTTTCCAAAACATTTAAAAAGTTTAAAGGAATAAGTCCCTCAAAATTCAGACAGACTTTATAAAGTGAAAATCGTCATACTCATTTTCAATTATGCACAAGCTTTGTTTACCTTAAAGTAGTATAATTTACTTATCAGATCAGAAAGGTGAAAATATATGCTTAAAGGTATTCCTGAAAATATTTCTCCGGAATTGCTTAAGGTGCTTTCGGAAATGGGTCACGGTGATGAGATTGTAATTTCTGACGGTAATTTTCCAAGCTCTTCAATGGGCAGCATTGTTATTAATGCTCATGGAAATGACAGTGTGGCTATGCTCAACAGTATCTTAAAATTGCTTCCGCTTGATCAATATGACAACAATAATTTCGTCTTGATGCAGAAATGCGATGGCGATGATGCAGATACTTCCGTTTGGAATGAATTTAAAGAAATACTTTATAATTACAACGCGGACGCAAAAATAACATTTATAGAGCGTTTTGATTTTTACGAAAGAGCAAAAAAAGCATACGCCGTAGTTTCAACAAGTGAAAAACGGCAGTATGCAAATATCATCCTTAAAAAAGGGTGCGTATTATAAAAATATAATTTCAATACTGTTAAAATTGAACTCTTCAGAAACCGCATCAATATCTATTGTTGCGGTTTTTTCATTTTCAAAATAACTTTTATTTATTACAAAATCGCTGGTTCTGAATTTGTAAAATTCATTGTGTCCTGCGGTATACCAATTTCCTGCTAATTTATTATTAACATAGATTTTAGCGTCCTGATTTTCAATGCTGTAATCGAGTGAGCGCCTAAGCAGAATCAAATTTGTGTTGTCGGGAATTTCAATATATATCGATTTTTTACTGCTTTTCTTTAAGCGTTCAATGTATAACGCTGCTTGTTCGCCATAAGTATATCCTTCATATTGAGAAACTACAATTTCATCGGTTATAGCTTTTAAAGAAACAGTTTCAGAAGCAGAGGTTTTGCCTATATAATACAAAAACAACGCATTACCGAACTCTCTGCTTGTATTAGGAGTACTCCACGAGCCGTGTTCTAAATTAAACACAAGCTTATTGTGAAAATTAATTCTGTCGTTAAGCATATACCTGTATGCCGATGATTTAAAGCTAACGCTTTCATCACCTTGAGAATATTTCCCCCAGCGAGTGTTGAACATACAGCCTGATAATGGTTTACTGTGAGTGCCGTAAGCCCAATAATATGCTCCGTTGAAAAAATCCTCTGTGCCCGTTCCGTTATGCTGCGGCGTCTTTGAATTATCAATATATATGTGTTCGTCGCCCTCAAGATATTGTTTGTTCATTTCTTTTGTGGCATCCGTATCCATTGACATAACAACACCCACAAGAGAACCGCGGCCGCTGAGTTTCAGTAATTCCATATCCCGCAAATCTGTTTCCTTGTAATCAAATTCAACATAACTTGTCTTGAAATACAGAATATCCTTTTCGTGAGTTTCTGAATTTTTAAATATGTTTACTGTTATTTGAGGCGTAGTAATATTTGATTTATTTTCAAAGCTTATTTTTGCATATCGTAAAAACGGCATGGGAAAGTTAAAATAAAACTGTAAATCATTATCCACGCCCGCAAAAATAGATTTTGTTAAATAATCAGGTGCTTTGTCATCAACACCGTGACTTGAAAGACCGAAAAATGATGTCAGGGGAGAATATACGCACTCTCCCTCATCGTCAAAATCACACTTTATATAAATGTTATTCAGTATCTCATAACCATATGGAGTAATGCAATAGCTATAATACGGCTTTTCGTCAAAGTTTTCTAAATCTATCAGTTTCTTTTTAAATATATCTGCTATTTTCAATTTTATGCCGTTTATTGTTCCGCTTTCTTTAAATTCAGCTGTGTTATAAACCTCTTTACCATTAATTGTAAATGTAAAATTGTCATTAGCAGAATTTATTTTTGGAACAGCTCTTCCTGAAAATAACTCTTTGTATTCAGCATTTGATAATAATGTGTTATTATCATCATTGAATAAAGTGTAGTTGATATGATAGTAAAAAAGGGAAGGAGAGTCGGAAAATATTTTCACTCTCTTTTTAAAAGGAATTTGAACATATGAAGTGTAACCGCTCTGTTCGACAATTATGTTTTCTTTCGGGTTTGTTATATATACAAGCTCGCTGTCAAACAGTGTATTTTTACCTGTAAAAATGTTTTCTAATGTGTCATCGCACCATAAAATATCATCTACGTATATTTTTAAGTGCGATTCAGAAGAACCTGAGGTAGGCAGGAAAATTCTTGTAATACAACCGCAGCCCTTTACGTCCATAATAACTCTTTCATTATTCTCTTCATAAAGGCATGTGTCATAATCCTTGTTTTGACCTTGACGGTCATAGCTTGAATTTGTATAAGAATAATTGAGTGCATTGTCATTGTATATATTTAATAAATCTATTTTTTTATTCATATTTCTACCCTTTATTTAAGCCGCAAAATATTTTTGTCGGCTTAATATTATTAATATAGTTCAATTTTAAATACAATAGGATATGGGGATTTAACGTTTTTGGTTGAAATATGTAATCCTTTTTCATCTCTGATATATTCAACTTTTTCGTCAAAACCCAAACAGGAAACATTCTTTATAATTCCGTTGAATAATGGTAGTTTTGATGCGTCTGCATCAGCAAGTCTTTCTACGGTTATGCTTTGGCTTTCAGGATAATTTAACGCAAAAACATATATGCTGTTTCCATTTGCAGTAAATCTGAAATCTTTTTCAGTAAACAGAGAGGAATCAAGGTCTTTGAACTGTCCGTCTTCTGTTTCTGTGGGACCTTCTTCACTGTATCTCCAAACCTTACTTCCGTAAATTCCTTCTCCGTTAACTTTAAGCCATTTCCCGATTTCAAGAAGTATATTTTTGTCTTCGTCTGGGATAGTGCCGTCCGCTTTAGGACCAACATTTAATAGAAGTCTTCCGTTTTTAGATACAATGTCAATAAGACTGCAAATTATTTCATTTACGCTTCTGTAATCGTTATTCTCAGTATATCCCCATGAATTTTTTGCCACGGTAGCGCAGGTTTGCCAAATGTACGGTTTAGCATCTTTAAACCTGCCTTGCTCAATATCAACAACAGCAGTTCCGAACATAAACGCATCGTGCTTATAGTTGATTGCAACACCTACATTCCTTTCTTCTGCTCTGTTGTAGTAATAAGCTGCAAACTTTCTTAAATACGGTTTTGCACTGCTGTGCTGAATCCACCAATCAAAATAAAAAACTTTCGGATTGTAGTTTTCAACAAGTTCGCAGCTTCTGACAAGCCAGTCTTCTAAAAATTCTTTGTCCGGGGCAGGCTCAGAAAACAAATCGGCAAGATTATCAGGCTCTTTTTGAGCAGGATAATAAAAATCGCCTTCTTTTTCATCGTCCTTTATGTCACTGTCAAACTCCTTACCGTGCCCCATAAAGAACCAGTGTTCGATTCGGTGGGAAGAACATCCGTTAACTAAACCATTGTTATTTACACTTTTGGTCAGCATTCCGAGCATATCTTTTTTTGGACCCATTTCATATGCGTTCCAATGCGAAATGTCGCTTTTGTACATTTGAAATCCATCATGATGTTCTGCGACAGGTACAACATATTCAGCACCGGAATTCTTGAAAAGTTTAGCCCATTCGTCACTGTCGAACTTTTCAGCTTTAAACATAGGAATGAAATCTTTATATCCGAAATCTTTTTGAGGCCCGTAAGTTTTAATGTGGTGTTCGTATTCGTTTGAACCTTGAATGTACATATTTCTTGAATACCACTCGTTACCGAAAGCCGGTACACTGTAAATTCCCCAGTGGATAAAAATTCCGAATTTTGCGTCTTTGTACCACTGGGGAGGTTCATACTGCATAAGAGATTCCCAAGTATCCTTGTATTTGCCTTTTTCAATAACCTCGTCAATGTGTTTTAAATATTCTTTCTTGTTCATTTCTTTCTCCTATATGCTCACTGATGATTAATATTGGTTTAGCTTTAACTCACAATTAGGATTGTTCCTGAAATTGAATTCATCATTATCTTTTCTGACTTTTGCATCTGTTCCAAAAGGTTCGTAAACGTTTCTTTTTGCTCTTAATATGTTTTTCTCATCCATAATTTTTTCTTGAGTTACAAGGCGAGAAAGAAAATTTTCAAAATTTCGGTTTTCTTTAATAGTCCACGCAATTTCTGCAACAGCCTGAAGTCTTGGATACATATTAAGATGCGCTTTCTTTGTATCCCGAACATATTCGGTCCACAATGGTGCTTCAATACCTAAAATGTATTTTTCACTTTCCGGGGATAAGCCCATCGCTTCAAGGTCGAATGAATAAGTTTTTGAAAGAGGTTTTCCACCGTAGAGATGATCCATATACGTATACTCAATTTTGCTTAATATGGCTTTGTTCCCGCTTTCAATCCATTCTTTTTCTCTTCCCGAATCATCACACCACCATTGAATTACTGTGTCATTGCTCAAATCAGAGGCTTTAAGAATTTCATTCCAGCCAATCATATGTCTTCCTTTTGATTTGATATAAGCTTGAAGGCAGTTGTTAAAATACCCTTGTAAATTTTCTTCGTTTTCAAGATCTTTTTCTTCAATCATTTTTTGGCACAACGGGCATTCTTTCCATTTGTTTTTAGGTACTTCATCACCGCCGATATGTATATAATTAAACGGAAATAACTGCGTTAACTCATCAATTATATCGTAAGCAAATTTATAAACAGTATCTTTTCCACAGCAAGCGATGTTTTCCAAAATTCCAAATTCGTTTGCAACTTCTATATTTTGTCCGCTGCAAGAAAGTTCTGGATAGCAGGCGATAGCTGCTGATAGATGGCCGGGCATATCTATTTCAGGTACAATATCAATAAATCTTTCTTTTGCGTAGCTTACAATTTCTGAAATATCGTTTTGCGTGTAGTAAAGGCCTCTTCCGTATTCGGATTTATCCCATGGCAGTGTTTTATCGTTCATTGCTTCAATGCTCAAAGGAGTGGATTTTCGTATTGAGCCTTTACTTGCAAGCAAAGGATATTTTTTTATCTCTATTCTCCAACCTTGATCGTCGGTTAAGTGCCAATGAAAAATATTCATTTTGTTTAAAGCCATCATATCAAGAGTTTGTTTTACAAACTCCTTGCCGAAAAAATGTCTTGATTCATCAAGCATAAATCCGCGCCATTTAAACCGAGGATAATCGTGAATTTTACAACAGGGAATAATAACCGTTTTGCTTTTTATTTGAACGATTTGCTTTATTGTTTGCAAACAATAAAACAGTCCACATTGAGAAGACGCTTGTATTTTGATAATATCTTCATTAATTTCTAAAATATATTCATCTTTTTTTAGCGCCTCATTGTATGTAATGATTAAGTTTGCTTCTTCTTTTGAAAGTGCAAATTCAAAAAAGACATTTGTTTTTTTGAAGGGGATTGCTGAAAAAATATTCGAGCTTTTTTTTATTTTATCAAAATGAATTTTTAGACCCTTTTCTGATTTGAAATTACCGTCCCGTTTAATTGTTTTTGCCGGTGCCGGAACGATATTTAAAATATTGTCCATAAACTGAGTTCCTTAGTTTGTATTATTGTTTAATAGTAGAGGCATCCACAGTCCGCCCTGAACACTGCGGTGTTCCATGCCCCACTTTTTACCGCTGTCCGTCATAATGCAGTCTGTAAAACAACACCTGTCAGGTGTTTCTTTTAAAAATTTTGCAAGACATTCAGAAAAAATTTTTATATTTTTACCTGTTTTATCAAGGCAAGATGACCATATAAGCCAGTCCGTTTTTGTGAACACATTGCGGTAATCAAGCGGCACACCGTACTTATTCGTTTCCAGATTATATTTAGCACTTTCGTTTTCAAAAATACTTTCGTCAAATAAGCCGAATTTGAATACTAAATCCCAAACTAGATTGTATTTCAAACTCCAAGTATTATCGTCATCAATGCTGAAATTCAGATAACCGTTTTTTCCCGATAATTCACAAAGTTCTTTGGCATTTATTAATGCTTCATTTTTATAATCTACTGTGCTGTTAATACCGAGAATATCACAGATTTCGTGATAGCACCTAATGGCGATACAGCTTTTGATTGCTAAGTTGACATTTTTGGATGACGCACCTGCAAAATCATCAGTGCATAATTGATGCTCAAGTTCAACTCCCTGCCTAAGCAAATATTCTGCCCATCTGCTTAGTAAATCAATGTTTTCAGTTATAAATGCTGTGCTCTTTGAGAACACGGTATATGCATATGCCATAATCAGCATATTTGCACTTTCTTCAACAGGCATTTGAAATTCAAAATTATATATATCAGAATTGCTGTATTTATATATTTCTTTTCGCTTTTTATTGTATTTTTCTGAAAGAGCATAAACCTGACCGTTGGCAACGGGATATTGTCCGAGGTCATGCGGCGCAAAATCGAAATGTTTCCATATGTCCAAGCGCGCAAATTCACATATGCCGTTCATCATTCCTTCAACAAGATCGGGAGCATATAAAAGAAACAACGGAATTGACGGGTAAGAAACATCAACAGTATTTATGCAACCGTTTGAAAAACATTCTTTTGAAAAATATAACAGTTTGCCGTTTTCAGCCCTGACAAGCTTGTGAGCGGCTAAAACCTGTCTGAAAGCGCAGGTGGTTATGAAATTGAAATCATCACCGAATTTTTTTGCATCGTTTATTATTTTGGTGTTCCATTCCAATGCTTTGATATATAGTTCTTCCTTGTTTTTGAAGAAATAGGAAATAGCAGTTTTTATATTATTGAATTTTTCCGTCCAAAGTCCTTTTAGTTTTTTACCAAAGTACTCAATGCTGTATATATCATCAAAAGCTATAATATTAAAACAGCTTGTATTGTTTACGCAGTTAAGTTTATGTGAAGAACATATTTCATAGATGTTATCACTTTTCACAGTGCATTTTCCGCCTGAAATGTAAATTCTGCCCCAGTCAGCAGAAACACCATCTCCTGTTTTTGATAATGGAGACTGATATTTTCTGCCCATAACTGCATACGAAATGCTATTTATATTACCTGCTTTAGCTTCAATGATTTTTTCAGTTCGGTCATAGCAAAATTCTTCATTCAATGAGATTTCTATTTTTATATCATGATTTGTTTTTGATTTGAGAATTTTGTATTCAATAAAAGAGCAGGGTGAAGATAATAGGTATAAGTCATCAAGAAATAAAGGTGTATAAAATTCTGCTGAAAACTCAACATCTTTTATTTTTAATATGTATTCGGTTATTAAAGGCGTAACGTAAACGCTTGTCTGCTTAACGGCAGGATATTTTGACTTGCCTATAAATCTGAATTTTTCACCGTCGATAGTTATGTGCCCCGTTATTCTTTTTTTAATACCGCACCACAAAACAGTATCAGAATCATATAGATTATCAGTCATTGACCATATGCTCATATAAGGATCAATCGTAACAAGGGGATATGTAGGTAATCTCATTGATATTCTCCAAAAGTTTATTTTATCGTTATTATTGAATTAGCTTTCAGGCTTATATTTTCACCAAGCGTGATAATCTGCCCTGATTTAATGAACGGTATTTTTTTACCGTCAGCATAAATTTCTTCTGTTTGTTTTAGTACATCGGGAAGTATTATCTTTTCTATACAGATGTTTCCAAAAAGATTTTTTATTTCCATTGACTGTGATGATATTTTTACAGTTCCCCAGGCATCTCCAACAGACCATAAGAAAGAATATTTTTCGCTTTTTAATATTGGATTAAAGCCAATAGTTTTTTTGTATAAATCATATTTGAATCCTGAGTAGATTGCAAGAAACGCATAGCTCGTCATGGAGCGGGCGTATGATGCTCCGCATTCAATTTCCGAATAAGGATTTCTCTTTTCTCCGTCATATCTATTTCTGACAGCCTTTATACATTCAAGCCCTTCATCAGTCAAACCGTTTTGCAGCATAGAGCCTGCAGCGGCGTACTCGAAACCTGTCATGCATTCTTCTGTGTAAGGAAGGGGAATAGTCGGCTTTTTAGACTCATCTGTCCATTCACATATAACAAGTCCTTTTTCGTCATTCACAGCAAATATTCTGCATGGATTAAAAACTTCACGCATCGATTTGAAATTGTTTTTATATAAAGATTTAAGCGCTTCTTTTCTGTTTTGCTTATCAAAAATTTCACCTATACCGCACAAATCTGAATGGAATTGCGCAAGCACTTGGTCTATCTCACAACCGCTTCCATACTGATATTTAATTTCTTCCTTTTCATCGTTCCAGTAAGTATTTAGGATGTTTTTATCATCATCAAGAAATTTTTCAAGTACTGATTTATCCTTAACATCTATTTTTTGCTCATAATAAGAACCGTTAAATAATTCTGTATCAATGTATTTTTGCCCTTTTTGAGCTATACGGCTGTATTCATCGGCTTTGTCAGTTTCTCCCAAAATTTCAGCCATTAAGGCTGCTGCTTTCAGTGCAGCTATGTAAAGTCCTGTAAGCCAAGAGTTCGCACCAAAAAGTTCAACATCAAGCGTGTGATGCTGTCTTCCTGTTATAACACCGCTTTTTTCTATATCCCAGCGGTCTTTGTTGTCGGAGCTCCATGCATATTCAAGACTTTTCTTTACTTTTGGGAAAATCTCTTTCAGCCATTCTTTATCTCCTGTGAGTTTGAAAAGTCTGTAGACCCTAATAATGTTATTCATCTGCCCGTCAACACAGGCTCTGAAATCCCATGTTTTTGAGCCTAAGGGAACCATTGTCCTGAATTTCATTTCTCCGCTTTCCAGCATGTTGTATTTGTAATCATTAGAAATAACCTGCTTTTCGAGGTCGGGGAAAAGAAACGGAAGAG
>UQBX01000012.1 GCA_900539425.1 uncultured Oscillospiraceae bacterium
CCGGCGGATTTCTTTTACCAACAAAAAAAGCAAAACTCTGTGATTTTGTGATTTGAAGTATTATTCAGCACATAAATTACAGGGTGATGAAAATGATTTCGGCTATAATTTCTTTTTTAGTTAAAAATATTATTCAAAGACAAATGACACAGATGACCTAATTTCAATAGGTACGATAGGACTTATAAAAGCTATTGACAGCTTTAATCCCGACAAAAGCATTCACCTTGCCACATACGCCAGCTGCTGCATAGAAAATGCTATGCTTACATAACCTAACTGCATTTTCATCATAAATCATTAAATCATGTTCGTTATTCGCCAAATTATAAATGAAATGTATATAGTTCATTGCCTAATGAAGAACGGCAAAGTCAAATATTTTCTCCATTTTTGTGCAAAAGACATAGTAACAACTACAAGCATTATCTTTTATATTTTTAGTGTAATTTATAATTTTTCCTTTAGCAACGCATTCACAAAGAGAAGAATGAAAACCAATTAACCATAGAATAGCTTACCTGCGCATAAGTTGGAAAAATGCAAAAACTCTTGCTATAAAAGGCATATAAAAATACAGAGCACTACTTTATTAGTATTCGCCGTAAAATACATGGATATTGTGATACTGATATAGCCAAATTTAATTTTTTTATTACTACAAACCCATCAAGGCAACAAATATTCATAATAATACACAAAAAAGCCATAAAGATAATTATGCCGCTCCGAAATCGAAGCGGCATTTTGTTTATTCAATAGTTTTTAGAAAAATAATTTATGTGATTAAACAATATTTTTAAGTTTTTTCTTTTTTAAAACAACTATTATTATAGTGGCAATAACAGCAACACATAAAATAGAAATTACTACAATTATACATATATTATTTGAATGATTATTTTCTAAAGAATCTTGCTGCAATTGAATGGGCCTAGATGAATTATCAAGTTTCTCTGCTATATCTACTGCCTTATCAACATCAATATCCTCTGATATTGACTCAACATTACTATTATAATTTTTCAAGTTCTTTTCTAATTCTTGAACAAACTGTTCTTTTTCATCATCTTTCAATTCAGAAATCGAATCTGCTCCTACGGTTTCAAGCGCATCTTTAATAGCTTGTTGGATATTCTCACTTGGAATCTCACTTGTAACATTGGTAACAAATATGCCTTCGTAAGCGCTGTTATAGAGGGATACCAAATTTTCGAAACTATTTATAGCGGCGTATTTACCATTTGATAATTCAGAAAGCTTTTGATTAACAGTAGCTAAAAAGTATTGTTGATTATCCGACTTTATCTCAGACAATGCTTTATAACCATATTCTTCAAGAGATTCTTTAACTGCAGAAAGAATATGATTATTATCATATGCAACTGTATCCTGCTTTTCGTCAGTAATTTGGGTTGTTGATTCTTCGGACTCGTTTTGATTTTCGTTTAAAGAAAAATTGACAGCAATATTTCTACAATCAAATTTCACATCCTCATACTCTTCATTAAAAGTATCTGGCTGACTATATGAGAGTTTAATTTCTGAGTTGAAATTAGATGTGGAAGCAGGCTCAACATCAATTAAAAATAAAGTTCCGTCATTTTTGATTTCTTCTACATTATTCCACAAAACATCGAACTTTCCATCATTGATTCCGAAGTTCGTATTAAAATTACCTTTAGACGTAATATCTCCTCGCGATACTGATTTTACGTCTATTTTGTCTACTGGATATTCGACAGTAATTTTGAAGCCCATAATACCACTGTTGTTTTCTATTTTTACAGGAATAGATCTTTCCTGATTTTGCAAAAGAGCCACATCATCAGCTTTTACTGACACTGGCTCGGCAGCAAAAGAATAAATATTAAAATTAAAAATTATTGCTGCAAACAGCAAAACAGAAATTATTTTTTTCATATATACTCCTAAGCAATAAGCCACACCCGAAAGTGTGGCTTATTATTTTAATATTTAGAATGTATCTTTGCCAACCAAATATCTTGCCACCATTGCCGCATCACGATTATTTACAAAACCATCGCCATTAACATCAATAGCAAGCATCTGATATTCTTCTGCCTCTACCGTACCGATAAGTGTTTTGTTCATCATAGCAACATCACGATTGTTAATCAAACCGTCTCCTGTCATATCTCCGGTAATTACAACCGTTTTAGTATCAACAACTTCATCACCGTTAAACAACTTAATTTGTGTTCCTGTGCCGATAACATCTTTGTCGTCAAGTACATTACCATTTATATCATAGAAATACAAATTATCATTTGTAAACTGATCTTTGATATCCTCAACAGTTGAATTTAAATTAATTCTGCGAAGATAACCAAGTTCATCATAATTAAGAGACGAATCACTTTTCAGAATAATGAAATTATTCTTATCCGGGTCAACTGTAACTTCACAAGTTGCAGTTTCTCTTGTTTTGAGAACCTTAACGGTTATTGTAGCAGTACCTGCTGAAACAGCAGTTACTCTGCCGGTATCATCAACAGAAGCGATTCCCGGGTCACTTGAAGACCATTCAACAGGTTCATCACTCAAATTACTTGGTGTTATAGTAGGAATAAGTGTTAAAGAGCTTCCCTGATACAATTCTGCTTTTGATCGGTCAAGAGAAATTCTTGCATATTCTGACTCTTTAAGATATGTTCCCGTAATCACAGTATCTTCCGTTATACACGAGAAATCTTTATCCCAGCCGCCGAAAACATAACCTGGAACGGCATCGGTTGCAGGAGGGTTCGCAGCCTGCATATATTCAACTTTTTGAACATCCAATTCCGTTCCATCCTGCATTTGGAAAGTAACGGTATATGTCTTAGGCGTATATTTCGCGTAAAGGGTTACGCTTTCTGTTACAGGAGAAGATATATCAAATTTTTCTGTATATTCTTCATTAAAATAAAGGCATTCCAAATTGTAACCTTTAGATGCTAATATAGACTCATCAAACTGATAACCATTCTGAACAAATACAACTATAGGGAACTCCCCGAATTCTGAATATACAGTTACAATATGATAATTCTTATTTGCATATCTATATACAGTATCTGTTTCATATTCTCTTGATTCACTGATTGTCGGTGCATCGATTCCCCATGGAGTCCACTTATAATATTCTGCTACCTGATACCTTGAACGATACTGAGTTTTTACGCCGGGAACCCTAACTTGAGTAAACCATCTCTGTCCATCATGATTATAATATGAAGTACTGTCCTCAAGGAAACCTGCAATTGAAAGTCTTGAATCAAGTATGATTTCTTCATACTTACAATCATACCCCTCAACTTCTTTAGGAGAATACTGAGTTACGCCATATTCATCAACATAAGAATAATGAGAATATTGATAACGAGTTATCGTATTATCATCTGTTTCTCTAGTATCAACTTCAAATCCGAGTAAATCTTCATTAGCCGCAATAGGTTCATCCTGCCATTCTGTATAATCAGTATACGATGTACAGTTTAAAGTCCAATCATCGTTTATTAATTCATCTATTTTCGATTTATCTGAAGTTGAAGTAATATCTTTAAAACGATAACCGGTTTCAGACTCTATAATATAGTCATTTTGATTTTCCGTAACATCTTGAGGTAAATCCGAATAAAGCATCCAGTCACTCGGTTTATCTGAACTATTGATGCAATAATAATTTGTCTGTTTTTCACTGTCGTTTTTACCAAAGGAAGTTGCGTAATAAGTTACAGATTCCGTTTTATCAATGGTTATAGGCTCACTATATATAGCTTCTGATGATTCATCACCGTTAAAATAGTAGAAAATAACCGCATTCTCATCTTCGCAACTAAGTTCAAGCTGGATTTTATCATCATATTCGCCCGTATTGTAATTAACCGAGGGGTTAGGTGTTGTTTCTTCAAAATAATATGTAGGATAAATTGCAGCATCATGATCTACATTCTGATATTCTTCTGGATTAAACCATCCCGCAAACTGTTTACCGTCTGATGATTCTTCCACCTTTTCAGGTGCTTGAGCCGTTTCACCGTATTCAAGAGTTTGGGTAGATATAACATTGTTGTCAAAATCATAAAATTTAACAGTATAAGTATTAATCTCATAAAGAGCAGTAACTACCATATCCTGAGTTACTGTTGAATTACCATCTAATATCTGATCCCAACCCTCAAATGTATAACCTTCAATAGATTCGTGTTCAGGAGTTGTAAGTACATCACCGTGATTAAATGTTTTTATTTCTACAATTTGATTATTCCAATCAACAAAAACAACAGTATATTCTTTTTTCTTGAAATTGGCATAAAAATCCGTATCCTCTTTTATATTGGATACACTCTTATCCCAACCAACAAAATCATAACCCTCTTTCTCTGGGTTATTAGGCAAAACAGCGTCATCGCCTTCAACAACTTCTTGAGTGCTTATGATAGTGCCATCCCAATCATAAAAGTTTACAGTATATGTAGGAACAGGTGCTTCAATTGTGTCGACGGTAATAAGATCTGATGTTCCTTCTATACCTATAGCTACCGTAAAATCCCCGGTATCCACAGTAGGTTCTTCACGAAGTTTAAAACTAAAATTATACGATCCGTCTTCACCTACAATTGACTGCCCAATGTACTGATTTGTATAGTCTGACGCCCCTGTGTAACCATATACATACAGCGTTATCTGTTTACCTGCGAAAGAAGAATCAAGTTTTCCGCTAATATTTCTTACTTTTCCTGAAGTATCTTCTGGTTGAATATTGTTACTCTTATATCTATAAATTGTTCTAGTTCTTACATCACGATTTTCGCTTGCACTAACTTCAGTGTCACTCCAGTCAGACCAAGTCTTCCATCTATAAAAATTGTATACATAATTTATGTCTCTGTAACGATACTGAGTTGCATAGTTTGCAGAAGTCTGTACCTGAGAAGTATATGGCGATCTCGGATACACTACACAATAATTAGATCCAGAATACCACCATTTATACTTACCCGCAGCATATGGAGCAAGTTCTGTATCAAAGGTATACTCATAATAGTTAGGATGATTACTTGTTTGATATGTATTACTATATCCACCTGAATACTGTTTTGCCCATCTATAATAATTCCACACGGTTTTATAATTATATGATTTTATAGCACTTTGCGTTTGAACTTCTCTACGTTGGCTTTCGTTATCAAAAGCTCCAATATAGTTCCAGTCCCACCCAGACCAGTTACCAACTTTTTCCGTTCTAGTTCCAGCATAATTCCATCCGTCTTTAACTTTTGTATTACCTGTGGAAAATTCTTTATCTCTGTAACTATACTGTGTAACTTCCTGTATATCTAATGTACCATCGCTGTTATCAGGTTTTACTGTTGATTCAGCATACATTAATCCTTCTTCAATTTCCGTACTAACGCTTGGAGAAATAGGTACACCTGACGAATAATCAGCTACCATAAACACTTCTATTTTAGAAGCCACCTTATTGCACGGTATAAACACTTCAACGCCGCTCTTTGTATTTCCTGCCGGGATACTAAAAGCCGTTGATTCTGTCATATCTACAAGTTTTCCTTCAGCTGTTTTCAAAGCAACAACCGCACGACCTGTAGTTGGCATCGAATCATTATTTTCAATATCAAAAGTAACATAATATCCATCATACTGACGAGTCGCTGATTTTATTGTACAAACTGTTGGAAGGTCATAATTATACCAAGTATAAATGCCATCAATATTGATATTTTTGTCTGCCCTATCCGTATATACATTGATATAGTCGGTACTATTCCATCCCAAGAAAACATATTTATCGTTTTCATGCGTATCAGTTGGCGGAGTTGCATCGCTACCGTAAGTTACTTTCTGACTATCAATTAAAGTGCCTTCTCTATCGAAGAAATTTACAGTATAAGTATTTATTTTATAAGTTGCTTTTATAGTTTTATCTGAAGTAACGTTATAAAATGAATCGCTCCAACCCTGAAATGTATAGCCCTTTCTCTCTGTTGCTGCTGGCGCTACAGCACTAGAACCGTAATCAACTTTTTGAGTTTCTAATAGAGTGCCATCCCAATCTACAAACTTAACTGTTACAGGATCATGGGCAGTACAAGTGCTATAATTACTCCATGCACTATTTCCAGTTGAGTTGTATGCTTGAATATGGAAATTGTATGATGCCGCATTACTCAAAGTGTACGTAAAAGACGTGCGGTTTCCAACATCAACATCTTTGTTTTCACCATTTCTTATTGCTACTCTGTAGCCAGTTGCACCGCTAACTGCATTCCAACTTATAGTAACGCTTTTACCTTTAGCAATATTTGTTGCACTTATGCTAGGCGTACTCGGTGTATTTGGAACAGGAGGCTTAGATGGTTGTACTGATGGAAAATTGGGTCTAATAACTCCGTAAAAAGTTCCATAAGAATATGAATATGACCATTCTCTTCCAGAGTGTGTACTGCCATTTTGCTCAGCCACATACATTCTTGAAGAATCAGCAGAAAGCACTATAGCAACATGTCCGTATTTTGAACTTGCATAAGTCCATACTGCGATGTCTCCTGGTTGTGCAACAAATCCTCTATAGTATTTAATCCTAGACCAACCAGAAGGAAGAGAATTCCACGCATATTCATTAGCATTGCCCCTTACGGGTGTACATCCCAAATACGCATAATAAGCTTTCGTCAAATCAACACATTGAACTCCATAAGAGCCATCATAATCAACGGGTGATTTCACTCTCCATTTTGCCCATTCAACAGCTTCTGCCTGCGAATGAGATACTGCTGCCTGAGCAGTAATAACTCCAGCAGGAATAGTAGATACTGCCATAAGTATTGCAAGAAACATTGAAAATATTCTTGTACTTAATTTCTTTTTCATTTTTACCTCCCGAATTCAATAAAAAACATGTATATAAACTTTTGATAATCAAAAGGAGTTGGAGTTGATAGGGGCAGTTTAACACTGCCCCATTAGCCATTACAGTTCAAGATCCGGCAATTCGATTTCGCCTGATGTTGTCATAACATCAACATTTTGAAAGATCTCAACATCGGTCTGAGGCTTTGTATACTTTTCCTTTGTCATTAATAACACTTCCTTTCATGTTATGATTATGAGCCATATGCTTCGGCTGATTTGCCGTAGCGCATCATAGCCTGAGTTAAATCATCTAGTGCAGTACCTGCGTAAGCGCTGTCTTGAATTGCTTTTGCATAGGATTCCACGCTGAATCTCATTGTATTACTACACTGAACACCATTATCGTATACTGTTATCAAAATTTCTTTACTCATCTGATTAGCTTTAATTTCATTACAGTACACATAGTAACTGCCGTCACTGTTTTTGGTAAAATCATCTTTGCTGTATGTATAGGTTGTACCAGCACAGGTAAACGTAACAGTTATATTTTCAATATTTTCTACTGTGAATTTTGCCCTGATTTTTACTGAATCGTTAAGCACAAGTCCTGCTGCGTTCCATTCTGCCGTTGGATTTGAAATCGTCTTGTATTCCTTATCAGTAATATTTGTCAGTTCTGGAGTTGTAGATGTTCCCCATGCTTTTTGAGCTTCGGTCAAATCCTCATTCACAAGACTTCCTGTCTTGTAATTTGTATAAATTTGTGCCTTTGCACCATAATTCAGCAAATCAACAATTAAAGTCTTTAACTTTTTTGCCTGCGTTGTATTGATTGATGCATAAGCATCGAGCATTTTATAAGCATACTCTTTAACGCTTATTGATTTTGTTTCACTTGAATACAACTGACCATTTTCTTTATATGTTGCATATAACTGCGCGGTAACGATATTATTCATCATTTTCGGAGATATACCAGGGAATGAAAATACAAAATAATCACCTTGTTCAGTATATTCCGTTACCGTCATATCGCCTAAGCCTTCACACTTAAATACCATGTACGGATTTTCATATTCAGCCAACGCACTTTTCAAAACTTTGAAATTCATTTTTATACTGCTTTGAAGTGTAAGTGACACGGTTTTAATGGTAAAAGTACTCAAGTCTGGCTCTTTTTTGAGTTGTGATCCTTCATCTACAACTGTATTAGTCTCACCGCATACTGAACATGTTGCTGTTTTTGTTCCATCAGAATCGTATGTAGCATCATTGTTGCTGACATATTCACCCCATCTATGACCTAACGCTTCAGTCTCATCAGCGATATATGTATCTCCGCAAGAGCAAGTATATGTTGTATAGCCTTTTTCAGTGCAGGTCGGTGGTGTTACCACAGCTGTGTAATTATGTTCATGAGAGTTCAATAAAAGATTTATATTTTTGCAGTCAAAAACAACATCTTCATACTGCTCATTAAATGTATCCGGCTGGCTGTAAGCAATTTTTATTGATGTATCAATTTTGTCAGAAGTTAGCACTTTGAATTTCAGATATAACAAAACTCCTTCCGAATACAGCTCTCTTATATTATTCCAAAGGACTTTAAATTCACCAATTTCAAGACCGATTGAATCATTAAACTGAGAACCGGTTATAAAATCACTGCCACAAGTTACAGAAATAGGCTGTAAAATGTCAGAATCATATGTAAAATCAAGGCGGTACCCCATTATTCCGTGATTATTCTTTATATATACAGGAATTGTAACCTCATCATTTTGTTTCGCAGTGACATTCTCTGCATATATCTCTGCAATTTCGCTTGTTGCTGAAGGTGAAACATTTATGCTGCACCCTTTACAGATGATACCTTCGTCTCCTGATGATAGATTAAAATCATAATTAGCGGACATCGCCTTATCTTTGCACTTAAATATAACAGTAACAAAATCCGTATTATCAACCGATTCGTTTATTCCGGAAATGTTTAGTCCTATGCGTCCATTAGAATTACTGTTTTTGACCGTAACTCCGTTTTCCAAAATTTCTTTAAACTCAAAATTCTCAGCGTCATATTCTATGACTAAATTAGCACTTGTTATATTGTTTATCTCAGTTATATTGAGTTTTAATTGTAAATCATCACCCGCAACAATATCATTCGCATGTGCATTTATCTTTGCATACTTTGAATAGTTACTATTGGCAATGTTTATGCTGATAGGTTCACAATTTAGATAAACATCATTAAAATCAGTATCAAATGTATCTTCCTGTGAAAAAGAGACGTCTATTTTTGTATTGCCAACAGCAGTATCATTAACGGCAAAATCTATATAAAACATAGTGCCGTTATAATCTTCATTATCCGATCCTGCCCAATAAACATTTATACTGCCCGGAACCATATCTCCTTCGATATTATCTTGGATTCCTCCGGTAATTACATCTCCGTATTCAACTGAAATAGGCGTTAATACATCTTTGTCGTATTCAAAAGTCAGTTTCCAACCCATTATCCCAGTATTATCTTTTATCATTACTGGTATTCTAACTGTTTTTCCCGCTGTTGCAGCAATTTCTTGTGAGTACACTGTTGCAGGATCAAAATAATCCGTTTTGTAACTGTCGCCACAAACGGTACATGTGTATGTAATATACCCTTGTGATGTACTTGTTGCTTGAGTTACTGACTTGACATAATCATGGTTTCCAGTAGCTTCAACATAGTCATCATTATAGGTTTTATTGCATTTGGAGCAAGTATAAACAGTATAGCCTTGTTTGTTACATTGAGGACTAACTACTTTTGTTGCATAATAATCATGACCTGATGCTCTTAAATAATTATATTCTTCTGAACCAGTCTTTGCAGTAGCTACGATACTGCTAAATGAATATCCATAATCTGTATTTGCAAAATCAGAAGTCAGTCGTATTTTAAAACTATCTCCTTCTAATTCAAGTATTTTATTAGATAACGAATCGCCAGTATATTTGCCTATCAACAAATCATCTTTACCGTAAACGTAAATAAAGTCAGATCCATCTTCCACACTTGTTTCTTCTGAAAAATGAAGACTAATATGTTTTGCTCCTTTATATGAGTATTCTGTAGTTTGATCAACATTATTTTTATAATTATGTTGCGATTCAGGATATTCAGACGAATCAATTATTATCTGTAATTCATCATCTGATACCGGCTTTCCAATAAATTCTTTATTGCAATTAGAACAGATATATTTAACATATCCGTCTTCTTCACAAGTAGGCTCTTTCCTTTCTACCAATTCAAAATTATGCAGCACTTGATTTTCGCAAATTCCAAACACGCTTCCGCAATCTTGACATTTATAAATGATTTGTGAAGGAGAGCCTACTGATTCATATACTATATTATTGTGATCACAATTAAGAACACCATCGCTACAAATAGTAATTGTATCATTTAAGCCCGAATATTCAGAATTTATACTATTCCATTCTTGAACTGTCCCATCGTAAACAATTTTTTCTATATTTGTACCTTTAAATGCTTCATCCTCTATTTGTTTTAAATTTTCGGAAAAGTATATATTATGAAGACTTTTGCATTCTTCGAATGCTTTATAACCTATTACTTCCACATTATATGGCACAAAATCTATTTCTGAATTGTAAAACGCATATTCTTCTATTATTTTGACTGATGATAAATCATCCAATGAAATTATTTTGTTAATCTGATCTGAAGTATATTTTTTAAACGCACCACTTGCAATTTTCTCGATACTACTTGTATAAATATTTATTGTTTCAAAAGTGTCCCATCCTTTATTTATAGTTTTTACGTTTTCTCCTATATTTAAAGTACAATCTTTTGAAGTATATTTATACTCTGATTCAACGTTAGTAATATAATTCAATTTTTCAAGAATCAATCCATCTTTCTCACAATTATAATTTAGCGTAATTTCGCTTAAATAAGATCCTACTGTTAGATGACCTTCATTAACATTTCGCCCAATATTAATTGTTGAGACATAATTATTCAAATAACCATCAAACAAATAATCACCATCAACAAATTCGCAATTATCAGTAAAATTAATAGTCAAACCATTAGGAGCATTTTTCCCCGCATCATTAAATAAATATGTATATGAGTTATTTGTCAAAACACAGGCACATTTAGCATCCCAGTTTATAGTTTCTAAGTTTTCACAACCTGTAAATTGCTCATAACCAATTTCTTTAACATTTATAGGTATAGTTATTTCGCTTAATGAAGAACAATATGAAAATACAAAATTTCCAATTTTTGTTAATGATTCTGGCAATACTATATTTTTCAAACTTTTGCATTCTTCGAAAGAAGATGAGCCGATTTCAACAACAGTATTCGGAATACTGATATCAATCAAATTTCTGCAGCGATAAAAAGCATATTGACCTATCGAAGTTACGCCTTCTGATATATCTACGCTTTTTATTATATCTTTGTACTCACTCCAAGGAACATAGTCAGTATATTGAAAGTCCTCCATTTGCCCCTTTCCTGATATTGTTAGCAAACCTTTATCAGTTTGTAAATTCCAACTTAGTTGACCCACACTACCACTTTGAGCTGCTAAAACAGACAAATCTACACAAGAAAATGCGCTTGCAATAATAACAATGGACATTAGCAAACTAATTATTTTTTTCATGTACATTTCAATCCTTTCTAAAAAGCAAAAATACTAATAATTTAAATTTCTCCATATAGATACATTCATAAATTGTTCAAAAAAATTTTACTAAACATTACTACAATCTACAATATTGATATGGTATCAGACCTTGTATGCATGGCATAAAACTTCAAAGATTCATATATAAGATATAGTCTGTAATTATGGGTGTAAACATCATAAACAACAATCAGAATAGGCTTATCAGAATACAACTGCCAACAAAACAAAAAGTGTTTGAAAATCATATTTGAAATAGAACACACTATTATATGTTGCAAAAATATAAATTAATTTACAAAGCTTTTGCATCTACTTCAACCTTATTCTCCCCCCTATTTTCTTGCAAGATATCTATAAAATACTCCTTATGTTTTAATAAGAATTAACACTATAACTTTCGATTGACTATATCAGCATAATATCTTCTATAACAAAAATAACTTAAACCATACTTGTACTTTAAAATCTGTATGCAGATCTAAAATAATTGTCAGATTTTTTCTTGAACATCGCATAATTATTACTACACTAAGATATATTGAAATACTTACTAAAAGATGTATGTGCTCAAAGCACACTTCCGTCTCAATAATTTTCATCTTTATTTTTTCGAAAAAGTTTATTGTGCTTTCTACCTATGTAACAAGTATCTTTCTATATATATCTTCTACGATATTTTGACACTAATGATATATGTTACATCTATATTTTTAATGTGAAAGAGTTTAATTTCATTTTCTCTGTTTTTAGCACTGACTTTAAATAACAAATTATAGTAATACTGAAGTCAAACCGCTTCTATTTTTCCCAAAGGCTTCTTTTACCAACAAAATAAAAGCAAAACTCTGTGATTTTGTGATTTGAAGTATTATTCAGCATATAAATTACAGGGTGATGAAAATGATTTCGGCTATAATTTCTTTTTTGAGTGCAAATTTTTTATACTTCATACTGCACATCAACAATGCGTCAAGCTTTCCTAAACCCTTGACGCGCAAAGAGGAAAAAGAGGCTCTTGAAAGGCTGAAAAGCGGTGACAAGGACGCACGGGCATTGCTTATTGAACGCAATCTGAGACTTGTAAGCCATATAGTTAAAAAATATTATTCAAAGACAAATGACACGGATGACCTAATTTCAATAGGTACGATAGGACTTATAAAAGCTATTGACAGTTTTAATCCCGACAAAAGCATTCACCTTGCCACATACGCCAGCCGCTGCATAGAAAATGAGATACTGATGCATTTCAGGAATATGAAAAAGACTTCAAATGACGTGCATTTGGACGATTCGCTTGAGAGCGACAGGGACGGCAACCCGCTGAAACTTCAGGACACTATAAGCGACAGCAGAGATATTGCGGAAGATCTTGAAAAAAAGATACTGTGGGAAAAGGTAGCAGAATACATAAAAAACATGGACGATGAGCGTGAAAAAGAGATAATCATTTTGAGATACGGACTTGACAACAAAAAGCCCCTTGCACAACGCGAAGTGGCAGCACGGCTTAATATAAGCAGAAGCTATGTTTCAAGAATTGAAAAGAAAGTACTCAATGACATAAAAAAACATACTGAATAACAAAAAAGGCGGTGTAAAGCATTAAGCTTTACACCGCCTTTTAAACAGTTATTATAATATTTTTTCCATACCGATTTTCAGAACTGACAATCCGCAGTTTTCATAGAATTTTTTAGCGTTTTCATTGAGAGCCCAGACATTGAGAGTTACGTTGTAACAGCCTGATTTTTTTGCAAAATCAAGCACAAATTCGTAGAGTTTCGTGCCTATCTTTTGACCGCGGCAGTTTTCATCCACACACAAATCATCAATATAGAGCGTTTTTACATCACACATAGCTCCTGAATGTGCAGTTTCAAAAATGCAAAACGCATAACCGAGTATATTTCCGCTGCCGTCATCAGCGGCAAAAACGGGAGTATTATCATCCTCAAGTATTTTTTTGAGTTCGTCATCCGTATACTTTTTAGCGCCTGCCTTAAAAAGATCCGGGCGGCCGTCAGAATGAACTTTATTCACCTGAAAAAGCAATTTATCAAGCTGAGGAATATCCTTTTCCTGAGCACGTCTTATAATCATATCACCATCTCCAACACTAATTATAATACAAACCGCTTGCTGTGTAAAGAAAGGTCTGTGCAAAGAACACAGACCTTTAATCAATTACAGTTATTTTTCGACTGAAAATACTGCTTTATTTTATTGAATGAATCTTCGCTGATATCATGCTCTATCCTGCAAGCCTCTTCTTCCGCCGTTTTTTCATCAACACCTGCTTTCATAAGCTTTTCTTTAAAGAAAATGTGACGCTCATATATTTTTTCGGCAATTTCCATACCTGAATCCGTAAGGTTGAGGCAACCGCTCTCATCAACTTCAACGAAACCGCCGTCTCTTAAAATTGAAACGGCATGGCTGACGCTTGGTTTTGAGTAATTCATAAAACCAGCTACGTCTATTGAGCGAACGTAACCTTTTTTATTTTTTATTATGAGAATAGCCTCGAGGTAATCCTCGCCTGAATTGTGAAGTTTCATAAAATCACCGTATTAATTTAAAAAAGGCCCGATATAAGACCGAGCCTTTTTGCTGGATTAAAGTAAAGAAATATTTATTATTTTATCTCATAATCTGATACACAGAGCAGTTCCTGCGCTTTCTGCACTTCCTGCTGAGTGGGGATTCGGGCATCTTTAAGAGAATAATCTATGCCGAGTTTTTCCCATTTAAACAGACCGAGGGTATGATAAGGGAGCACCTCTACCCTTTTTACTGTTTTGAGGGACTTAATAAACTCTGACATTTCTTTAAGGCCGTCCTCATCATCAGTAAGATCGGGGACAAGCACATGGCGTATCCACATATCCTTGCCGTTGTCGGAAAGATACTTTGCCATTTCAAGAATATTCTTATTTGTATGCCCTGTTAAAGAAATATGTTTTTGAGGGTCTATTTCTTTTAAATCGAGAATAAAAAGATCGGTAACTTCAAGCAGTTTATTGAACTTTGAGATAAACGGCTCACTGAGAGAAAACGGCTGACCCGCAGTATCTACCGCAGTATGAACGCCGCGTTCTTTGGCAAGTCTGAATACTTCGGTAACAAACTCCGCCTGAAGCAGCGGTTCTCCTCCGCTTATCGTAATACCGCCTGACTGAAGATTTTTTCCCCAGTAATTATGGTATTTCCATGCTTTTTCAAAAAGCTGAGAAGCAGTCCACTCTTCTCCGCCCATAGCCCATGTTTCAGGATTATGGCAATAGCGGCAGCGCATGGCGCAGCCCTGGAGAAACGCTACAAAGCGTACTCCGGGGCCGTCTACCGATCCGAATGTTTCAATAGAATGTACCCTGCCTGTGATACTGTTATTACATTCTGTCATGGCAGGTACGTGAAATAACATCAAGCTGCTGTTCGCGGGTAAGATCTATAAACTTAACTGCGTAACCCGAAACACGGATGGTGAAGTTTGCATACTCCTCTTTCTCGGGATGCTCCATTGCGTCAAGGAGTTTTTCCTTGCCGAATACGTTTACATTAAGATGATGCGCACCCTGGTCAAAGTAACCGTCCATAACCTGAACAAGGTTGTTTGACTGCTCTTCTTCATTATGGCCGAGAGCATCGGGATTGATTGTCTGAGTATTTGAAATACCGTCAAGTGCCCAATGATACGGAAGCTTAGCTACAGAGTTGAGTGAAGCAAGAAGTCCGTTCTGCTCTGCACCGTAGCTTGGGTTTGCACCGGGTGAAAGCGGAGCGCCGGCAGGTCTGCCGTCCGGCATGCTGCCTGTTGCCTTACCGTATACAACATTTGAAGTGATAGTAAGGATAGATGTTGTGGGCTCAGAATTACGATAGGTATGACGGCGCTTGATCATCTCAAGGAATGTTTTGAGAAGCCATACAGCAATTTCATCTGCGCGGTCATCATCGTTGCCGTATCTCGGGAAATCGCCCTCTGTCTCATAGTCAACAACGATACCTGTTTCATCTCTTACGGTCTTTACTTTAGCGTATTTGATAGCGCTGAGGGAGTCAACAACATGAGAGAAACCTGCGATACCTGTTGCGAAAGTACGGCGAACATCAGTATCAATGAGAGCCATTTCAGCAGCCTCATAATAATACTTATCATGCATGTACTGGATAAGGTTAAGGGTATTTACATAAAGGCCTGCAAGCCAATCCATCATAACAAGATACTTTTTAACTACTTCATCATAGTCAAGATACTCACTTGTGATAGGAGCATACGCAGGTGCAACCTGATCACGTGTTTTAACGTCAACACCGCCGTTTATTGCATAAAGCAGGCACTTAGCAAGGTTTGCACGAGCACCGAAGAACTGCATTTCTTTACCGGTCTGTGTTGCTGATACGCAGCAGCAGATAGAATAATCATCGCCCCATACTGGTTTCATGACATCATCGTTTTCATACTGGATAGAACTTGTTCTGATAGAAATCTCGGCAGCATACTTCTTGAACTGCTCGGGAAGAGCGCTTGAATAAAGCACTGTAAGGTTGGGCTCGGGTGATGGACCCATATTCTCAAGAGTATGGAGGAAACGGTAGTCGGTCTTTGTTACCATTGATCTGCCGTCCATTCCGATACCGCCTACTTCAAGAGTTGCCCATACCGGGTCACCGCTGAAGAGCTGGTTATATGAAGGAATACGAGCGAACTTAACCATACGGAATTTCATTGTCATATGGTCAATGATCTCCTGAGCTTCGCTTTCTGTGAGAACGCCGTTTTTGAGATCACGCTGGAAATATATATCAAGGAAGGTTGAAATTCTGCCGACGCTCATTGCGGCGCCGTTCTGTGTTTTGATAGCTGCAAGATAACCGAAATAAAGCCACTGTGCAGCTTCTTTTGCATTTGATGCAGGCTGAGAAATATCATAGCCGTAGATCTTAGCCATTTCTTTCATGCCTTTTAAAGCATCTATCTGCATTCTGATTTCTTCACGAAGACGAATAACATCATCCGTCATTGTGCCGTCGCCGCAGTTTGCGAAATCCTTTTCTTTCTCTTCAATAAGGAAATCAATTCCGTAAAGAGCAACACGACGGTAGTCACCTACGATTCTGCCTCTGCCGTATGTATCCGGGAGACCGGTAATGATCTTATTATGACGAGCTTTTTTCATTTCCGGAGTATAAGCATCAAAAACAGCCTGGTTATGTGTTCTGCTGTACTCAGTGAATATTTTGTGAAGCTCCGGATTAGGTTTGTAACCGTAAGTTTCACAAGACTGCTCTGCCATCTTAATACCGCCGAAAGGCATAAATGCTCTTTTAAGGGGCTTATCTGTCTGCAGACCAACGATTTGCTCAAGATCCTTTGTTTCCTCGCTGATATAGCCGGGGCCGTAAGAAGTAAGAGTTGAAACAACCTCTGTTTCCATGTCAAGAACGCCGTTCTTTGCACGCTCTTCCTTCTGAAGCTTCTGAAGGATTCCCCAGAGTTTATCTGTTGCCTCTGTAGGGCCGGCTAAGAAAGACTCATCGCCGTCATAAGGCTCATAGTTTTTCTGGATGAAATCACGGACATTGACCTCTTCTTTCCAGATGCGGCCTTCAAATCCGTTCCACTGTTTGAAATCAGTCATTTTAACCTCCTGAATGATTAAAAATTTACGGCAAAAAGCCGAATATTTAGTGGTTGATGGTGCTATGCACCCTATATATGGTTAGCAAGTGCTAACTTGGATAATTATAATAGCACCTTTTATACTCAAATGCAATAGTAAATTTTTATAACATTAGAAAGTTTAAAAGGCGCTTTTTATTGATTTTATATAAAAGTCGAAATTTGTCAGTGTTCAAAAACATTTCCGCCGCTGCAATCAATGGCTACTGTGAGAGGAAAATCCTCAAAAAGCAGTCGTTTTACGGATTCGCAGCCAAGATCATCGTAAGCGATTACTTCACATTTCTTTATGCACTTTGACGCAAGCGCACCTGCACCTCCGATAGCGCAGAGATAAACGGCTTTATTTTTTATGATAGAATCGCATACTTCTTTATTTCTTTCACCCTTGCCTATCATAGCGGCGAGCCCGTTATCAAGAAGAAGCGGTGCGAAAACATCCATTCTGCCTGAAGTAGTCGGCCCGCAGGCACCGACAGCAAGGCCTTCAGGAGCAGGCGTGGGGCCGGCATAATAAACAGCGGCATCTTTTAATTCAAAAGGCAGTTTTTCACCTTTTTCGATTGAAGCAACTATTCTTTTATGAGCGGCATCCCTTGCTGTGTATACAGTGCCGGAAAGGACAACTCTGTCCCCCGCTTTAAGAACAGGTGCGTATTCACGAAGCTGAGAAGAATTGAGTTTATATTCCATGTTATTACTTTCCCTCCGATTCACGCAGACGGCTTTTCAGGGATTCATTTTCTTCTTCAAGAGCCTGTAAAACGGCAATATTCTGATTTAACTCCCTGTTTGCCTCTTTGAGCTGAAAATCGAGATTCGAATTTATTATTTCAAGTCGCTGACATTCAAAATTAACGTCCTCAAGAGCTGCCATAAGGCGCGAAATCTGCTCTTTCAAGACTTCAATATCATTTGTGCCCATACAGCCGCCCTCCTTTTTAGCAACAATATAAAGCAGGTAAAGGGGACCGCAGTGCAGCCCCCTAAATTAACAATTATGAATCTATATCGGTATCCTTTTCAACATAGAATTTGCCGTACCAGTTCATTGTAATGGTATATGCTTCGTCAAGTTCTTCAGCAGCAGAAGTTGCATCCTCTGATGAGATTGCCGACTCTGCGTTTACTTTCCAGATCGGAGTACCTGTATCGCCTACGAAATACATAATGTGATAACCGTACTGAGTCTGAACGATATCAACATCACCTGTTTTACGGTCAGGATCAAGTGCCCATGTTTCAAATGCGTCTACCATCTGACCGGGAACAATATTTTCATAAAGTCCGCCGTTTGATGAAGAACCTGTATCAACTGTGTTTTCAGTAGCAAGCTCTGCAAAGCTGTCTTCGCTCTTGTCTCCTGAATTAAACTCATTAACTATATTCTGTGCTGATTCAAGAGCTGCTGCCCACTGTTCAGCTGTTGCGCTTGTTTTATCTGATGAATCATCATCTGTTTCGGGAGCAATAAGTATATGACGAACATTTACACTTGAAGCCTCGGGTACAGAAACAGGCTCAAGCACATAAACAACAGTTGTTGAATACTGATAAATATCGCCCGCTTTGCGGTCTTCGCTGAAAAGCCAGTCAAGTCCGGGATATTCAAGAACTTCATCATCGCTGTGCTCTTCGCCGTCCTCATGGCTGTGGTC
The DNA here is from genome assembly GCA_900539425.1 of uncultured Oscillospiraceae bacterium. GTDB lineage: Bacteria > Bacillota > Clostridia > Oscillospirales > Acutalibacteraceae > Eubacterium_R. Next base: position 18,951 of record UQBX01000012.1, read on the forward strand.
TGCAGTAGCTATTGCATAACCGGCATTCTGAAGAACGGATCTTGTTGCATAAAGCTTTGTTGAAGCCTCGTCCTGAGCATAGTATTCGCTGTTGAAATCTGTGTCATCACTGTATTTTACACAAAGGTCAGAGAAATTTGAGCCGTCGCTTCTGAGGTCATTCTTGAAAGAAATCGCGTCATCTTCGCTTCCTGCTTCAAAAATTCTGATGCTTACTGCTTCAAAATCGTCTATATTTGAATCAAGGTATGTCTGAAGATCATCGTCTGTATATTCTTTTTCTGTAACTGTATCGCTCATTTCAGACTCATAGTTCTGAGCAATGTATGAGATAGTTGATTCACGGCGGAATACAGTTTCATTTACGCCCTTTCCCATTGCCTGAACAAGATAACCGGAAAGAGTATATCCGTAGCCTTCTGCCGTTTCTTTGTACTGGCTGAGTGTATCCTCAAGTTCGGTTTTCTGATCATCGGTGATCTCCGGCTCTTCGCCGCCGTTAGCTTTAACAGCTTCATTATAATACATATAAGTAGTCTTGATGCTGTCAAGAACCTGCTCGTTAAGATATTCGAGCCATGTAACCACTTCGCCGTCCTCATTAGTTGTGGTCTGGTCGGAAAGCGGAATATCAAAATCAACATCAAGATTATTGTCCTCAAGGCTGATGCCGTACTGCTCATAGGTCTCCTGTGTAGACATGAGGTTGTTGTACGCATTTGCAAAATAGAAGTTAAATGTTGAAACAGGGATATTAATCTTTTCGCCCTCTTCATCCTCAATTGTGGCGGCTGTAATACCTGTTGTCCACTGAAGAGTAGAGTGGATAAAGCCCTTGCGAACAGTACCTGTGCCAACATAAGCGGCAAGCAGTGCGATAACGATAACTACCGCAACAACGCTCTTGATTACTTTTAACTGATTATTTGCGATACCGCTCTTTTTGCCGTTAAGGGCATCAAGTTTATTTTTAGCGGAATCGATTTTTTTGCTGAGCGCGGCTTTTGCCTTTTCATCCGTTTCGGAATCGCGCTTATCTTTGAGCTCTTTTATCTCTTTTTCAAGCTTAGCTCTCTTTTCAGCGACTCTTTTTGCCTTCTTTTCAGACATTGCCGCTTTAGAAACGCTCTTTTTCTTTTTTTCCGAACCGGATATTGAACCTCCGCTCAAAATATCCTCATTTAAATCTTTTTTAGCCATTTTCTTCATCCTAACCTAAAAATGAATTTGTTTGTATATCATTTTACACTAAATTGCATAATATTACAAGAAAAATTTTAATACTGTGATGAGTCCTGCTTTGCTACATAAGAGCTGTCCGGCGACGCGTAATTTACATTTCTCATGCCGAGTCCGGATTTAAGCTCTGTTGAGTCAAGAAGTTCCAGCGATTTTTCATTCAAGCAATCCTGCTGTGCTGTATACATATAGTCAGGGCAATATGAAATAAAGAACATTATATGATAGCCGTATTCTGTCTTAACTATATCCACATCACCGTATTTGCGTGAAGAATCAAGCGCCCAGCTTTCAAAATTCTCTGTTGATGAACCTGGAGAGATATTCTCGTAAGCACCGCCGTACAGTCCGCTTGAACCTGCTGAAGTAGATGCTGTATCATCACTGTATTTCTCAGCAAGAAGCGCAAACGAAAGTTCCGTTTTATCGCCCTTGTTATACTCTTCGAGTATCTTCTGAGCTTCTTCATAAGCAGCTGCCCATTCTTCTTCCGTATACTCCTGCTGACCGGATGCATCCGTACTGCTGTCTTCTTCATCTTCAGAAGCGGATTCCGGCATTACAAGTATATGGCGAACTGAATAAACATTGTTGCCATCCTCAAGGAACGGCTGGCTTGTTTTAAGAATAACATCAATAACGCCGACATTTTCATTTACATAATAATTTGTGCTGCCGACTGCAGTGTCTTCGCTGAACAGCCATTGCGCTATATCCTCACCGAAAGAACTTTCTACATCCGTTCTTGCCGATGTTGCCTCTACTGATTCGCTGAGAGCGGTTACAGCCTCATCCTCGGTATCAAAGTAACCTGCAGAGATAAAGCGGTCAATAAGATCGGCGCATGCCTCCGGTATTATGGCGCGCATAGAATCTACATCAGTAATCTGTGACATATACTGCTTTGCGCTTTCGATACTCTCCTGCTCGGTAGTTTCATCCGTCGTATCATAGTTCAGCTCTATCAAAGCATAAGAGCATGACTTATAATCGTTTTCATGCTCGGCAAAATACGCGTCCGTTTCCTCATCTGTAGGTCTTTCAGTAATGCAATACTGATTGTAATAAGTGCCGGCTATATAATACTGCTCCATATATGTGCGCAGTGTTTCAAGGCCGCAATAAGCGCCGAATGTTTCTTCTGTATACTCATTTACTCCCTGACCTGCGGATGAAGCGCTCTCCTTAACCATATCAAGCTGTGATTCTATTTCTTCTTTCTGCTCGTCAGTAAGGGTTATGCCCGCCTCAAGGCCCTTTTGGTAATACATGGTATTAAGCTTAATTCTCTGTGTTGTGGTCTCAGTAAACAGGTCAAGCCACGAAATGGAGTTGCCGTCCTGATCTGTTGTGTACTGATTGGCAAAATCGGCAGAAGAATCAAGATCATAATAGCCGTAATTCGCATAATAAGTATATTCGTACACGATACTGTCATAGTAATAATTATACAAGCCCACGGAAACATCGATATCTCCAACAGTCATAGCAACATTGCCGGGGTTCATTTTTTCATTGCTGTTTGGCATAGTATAATAGCGAATACCGAGAACTACGAGCAGAGCTATTACAGCAACAGCCAACAGAGTTGACAGAATAACGGTAATCTGCCCTTTCTTGACAACGATATTCTGTGATTTTATCTCGGTAACTACTTCGCCTTGCTCTGTTTTCTGCGCGTTCTTTGCAGCGTTGTCAAATTCGAACTCAACACCGTCTACACCGTTAAGAACACTGTTTTCTGCCGCAGGTGCGCTGGCATCAAACTGCCAGTTATCGTTTTGCTCATACTCTATATGACGTGATCCGGGATCAGCCTCTTCAGATTGAGCCGAAACATCTTCAGAAACTTCTAAATCGTTTTTCTGAGATTCCTGAGAACCGTCAAACTTTTCTGTTTCCGGGTAATCATTGCTTTCGCCGTTCATTTTTTCATCAAGTTCATTATTAAGGTCTTTATCGCTCATAAGGACACTCCTTACAAAATAAAATACAATTAATTATACACTAAGCATAAAGTTATTTCAATAATAAAAAGTTATGGAAATATTAATATTTTTAACATAGAAATATTTTTGTTGAAAAGACAGTTAAAATGTAGTATTATGTGAATCATGCGGTGGTATACACCGTAAATTCTATCGGAGAATGATGCTTTATATGCAACTGACGAACCATTGGCAGGGCAGTCCCGCTTGGCGGTGGCTTCTTGCCACGGTATTCCTGTTTCCCATACTGCCGGAATACATAAGCCCGTTTTTACTGTTTGCGGCGTTCATTGTATTTAAAGTTCAATGGTCCCGCGAAGGGCGAAAGGCAAAGGTGGGCACAATAGGAAAAGCCGTTATGGCTTTTATGTGCATTGCGCTTGCAAGCGCTGTATGGAGCGATACTGTTCTTGACACGTTAGGCACCGCAGGACTGTGGTGGGCCGTGTTCCTGATACTCGTTATGATATACAATCTTGCAGACACAAAGCAAAAGATTGACGATATACTTAAAGCCGCTGTATTTAGCGGTGCGATAAACGGAATTGTAGGCACTGTGCAGGTGTGCACATATGCATTGTGCAAAGCCGGCTATATTACAAGTAATTTCGTGCTTCCTACCCCTATATACAAAGCTCTTGACAAAGCTGTATACACTTGGCTTCCTTTTGAAATAAGGACCAACACTTTTGCTGACCGTGCAAGCGGCTTCTTTTCAAATCCGAACCTGCTTGCTACATATCTTGTTTTTGTATATCCGCTGTCAGTCTACCTGTTTCTCAACTCGAAAGAAAAGAAACATAAAATATTTTACTTCTTTATAAACCTGTTTATAAGCGCAGGTCTCAGTTCCACAATGACAAGAGCGGGATGTGTTATAGCTCTTGCCGGGTGGGTATTTATGTTTATCGTGCTGATAAAAAGGCACGGAAAAGCATTATTTACAATCATTATACCTACGGTTTTGATAATTCTTCCGTCAATGCTGACAAGATACGGAATTGTTTCACTGCCGCACAAATCAGCAGGAAGCAGTACAGCTCATCGTGAGGCTGCGGCAGCGGCAGCTCAAAAGCCGCAAAGCAATCCTCTGCAAATCACTTTGTGATATGGGACAGCGTTGCGGATTACATAACCGAAAACATAAGGGTATTCTTCGGCGGTCTGGGCTTTGGCTGTGAAAGCACAGGCAATTTCCTGTTTGAAGAATACGGGCTTGACAAACCGCACGCCCACAATTTTGTGCTTGAGATTTGGGCGGAACTCGGAATTATCGGCATAATAGTTCTTTTTGCCATAATTATAATGACGGTGATAAAGCTTTTCAAAACTAAAGCACCTAACGGAAAAAGATATGACCTGATATTCTATATTTTCACAAGCTTTGTTATGTATCTTGGTTTCGGCCTTACCGATTATATATTCAACTCGCCGAAGCAGATAATACTGTTTATGATGATCATAGGACTGGCTCAGGCAATAAGCAGATGTTATGAAGAAAATGAACCGCACATCATAAAGCCGCACGAAAAATTGCCGCAGTTTGCGGATGCCACAGTTTAATAAACAACAAAAACCGCTTTGCAAAACGCAAGGCGGTTTTTATTTTTAGGTTATATTCTTTCTTTTATCTGCCTATTTCATATGAACGAACACGGAAATGCGCGCCGCACTCCTCGCATATCTTACGTGATTTTTCAATATCCTCGGGCGGAATAACATCAACAACCGTCATCCACACCTCTGCACCGCAGGCAACACAATCCTTTGTGAATTTCAGCATTGCGGGAAAAGCTTTGCCGGGATATACATTTCTTGTTATTTTATCATATTTATCAGAATCAGGATCATTGAGAGAAACGGATATAACATCTATAACAGAACATATTTCCTGTGCGGTGGGTTTAGAGTTTATCAGATCTGAAAGGCCGTTTGTATTTATACGAAGTCTGATATTCGGATAAAGCTTTTTCATGTATTTTGCAGTTTTAATCAGGTTGTCATAAGCGTTTGTAGGCTCTCCGTAGCCGCAGAAAACAGCCTCTTCTACGCCTGTAAAATCATAGGCGTCAACAGCGGCTTTTATCTCATCAAAAGTCGGCTCTGTATCATGCCACAGCCGCTTTGCATCACCTACGGCATCACTCTTTTTGCGTATGCAGAAAGCACAGTTGCAGGGACACTTATTTGTAATATTAAAATATGTATTTCCATACCATGAATAGATTATATCAGCCATTATAATTCAATCTCCTTTTCAAATCTTTGCTTTATTCCCGCACGGTCAAGCGCAAAAGCAAGAACTATAAACACTACGGCGCTGCCTGCCGCCTGAATAATATTTGCAGGAAGATCGGCAATTGCGCCCTCTCTGTATAAAATCAGATCCGCGGCAAAATATCCGAGCACCGTAATAACCCCTGAAATGATTGTAAAAATCGCAGAACGCACAGACAGAAGCTTGGACTGCTTTTTTGAAATCAAAACAAAAGGCACTGCTATCAGAATTTTAATGATTGCCGAAGGAACTGCGTAAACAGCAAAGCCTGAAACTATATCGGCACATGCCGCGCCTATTGCCGCCGAAATAAATGCCCACGGGCCTCCCATAAGCATTGCTGTCACATATATCACAGCATCTCCTACATGTATATATCCGCCCGCTCCTATCGGCACATGAAGCATTGTAAGCCCAAATATCATTGCGGCAAACATTGCGGCAAAACATATATTTTTAGTTGTTTTTTTCACACAAGATCACCAAGCTTTTTTTCAAAATCCACACCGTTCTGAGGATCTTCGGTATTTGTTTCGGCGATTACATCGGAAATAAAATCGCCCGCAAAGCGCGCCGCCTCAAAAACAGATGAGCCCGCAAGCATTTTGCCCGTTAGCACAGCCGCGAAAATATCCCCCGTTCCCGAAAAGTATCCGCCCCTTTTCGGAGAAAGGAAAGTGCGCTGTTCGTTTTTTGTATAGAGGGTACTGCCTATCATACCGCTTTCCTGAACACCCGTCAAAACAACTGCCTTATTTCCGCTCTCAAGCATTATATTCGCCGCCTTACGGGTATCCTCCTCACCAGTAAGCTGTCTGAGTTCCGTCAGATTAGGCGTGATTACGTCGGCTCGGCATGCGAGTTCTTTTATCTCTTTACAAAGACTGCCGGTTATGCCGTTATACAGTTCTCCGTCATCACCCATAACGGGGTCAACAACAAACAGAGCATCCGTATCTGCAAAATACTGCATAACTGTTTTGACTTCCCGAGCGGAAGCAAAATATCCCGTAAGCACAGCATCAAAACGAGCGGAAAGTTTTTTCCACTGCTCAAAACACGGCTCAAGAAAATCTGACATATCATGGCTGCAGTAGCTTCCGTATGCCGTCTGATTTGAAAGAACGGCCGTTGGCGCGGGGTGCACTTCTATTCCTAATGACGAAAGAATCGGTATCTGAACGGCAAGCGAACATTTGCCAAATCCCGAAATATCATTTATAACAGCACATCTTTTCATAAAATCACATACCTTTATATGCGTTATTGATTTTCGTTTAAATGCATTATATAATATTATCGTCATTATTTATATACGCAATTTTAATATTTTTTTAGGGTACAGTTATGAGCAAATACATTGAGGTATACAATTATATAAAAAACAGAATAACGGCGAACCAAATAGTTTACGGTTCAAAGCTTCCGTCCGTCAGAAAGGCAAGCGAGCTTTTTTCGGTGAGCAGAACTACAATACAGAACGCATATTTTGCACTTGCGGAGGACGGCTACATAATAAGTGAACCGCAGAGCGGTTACTATGTTTCATACAAAAGTCCGGGAGAACGAAAGGCAGTAAGCCTTACTGAAAAAAACGAGATAATTTATAATTTCAGCGGAACAGCGGCAGACCCCGAAAGTTTTGATTTTGATGAATGGAGAAGGCACATGAAAGCGGCTCTAAGGCAAAATCAAAAACTGCTGTCATACAGTGAACCGCAGGGCGAAACAGAACTGCGGGAAGCAATTTCCGAATATATTCTGAAAAAGAGAAATGTTGCCGCTTCACCTGACAGAATTGTTATAGGCGCAGGCACGCAAAGTCTGCTTCATGTTCTGTGCTCACTGATTGACAAAAGACAGACCGTTTCACTGCCTGACAGAAGTTTTGTGCAGGGTACTGCCTTATTTGAGGACTACGGCTTTGATGTGCGTTACAGATATAAGGACGCAGATATTATTTACGTCTCCCCCTCTCACATGACACGATGGGGTGATGTTATGCCCAACAAACGCAGAATCGAGCTTACAAAATATTCGGCTGCAAACGGCAGTCTTGTTATAGAGGACGATTACGAGAGTGATTTTCAGTACAACAGCCGCCCCACCCCGTCGCTTTACGCGCTGTCCGGCGGAAGAAACGTTGTATATTTAGGTTCTTTTTCAAGACTTCTGCTGCCGTCAATAAGAATAAGCTTTATGATACTTACAAACGAGCTTGCTCAAAAGTACAGACAAAACATTTACAAATTCAGCCAAACTGCCAGCAAAACAGAACAGATGGCGCTTTGCAGTTTTATCAGGGACGGCAGACTTATGGCGCAAATAAGAAAGACGAGAAGATTTTACACTTCAAAAACAAAAATCTTTTACAGTATATTGAAAAATAAGTTTCCCGATTGTAAAATAGAAATCAGTGAAAATCTGCTTCAGGTAATTCTGCACGTTCCTTTTGACGGGGATGAACACACATTTGAAAAAAGCGGAATAAAGCTTTATATTGAAAAATACGAAAGCGGTATGATAACGCTTGTCCTAAGTCCGGGAGGAATACAGCAGAGCAAATTGGAAAGCGCCGCAGACGCTTTGAAAAAGTCAATAGAAAAATAGAATTTTTGTTCTATAAGTCCTTATTTAAGGACTATACATGTTTTGCATATTGCATTTAAATCTTATTCGTGTAAAATGAAAAATGTAAGGAAAAACCACGAAAAAAGGAGAATGCAATATGAAAAACTTTATAAAAGATACAATCAAAAATATTTCACTTTTTGTTGCAACGGCCGCCGCGGGTTTCGGTGTAATGTCGCTCCCATTCAGGCTTTTTGAGGAACTGAGCCAGAGCGAAATGCGCCTTGTTCTTGCCGCTGAACTTGCAGTGCTTGCAATCATTTTCAGCGCGGTATTTCTGAGCAGAGAAGCTCGTCAGCAGAAAAAGCTGAGAAACGCAAGGAGCAGTATGCCGGAAAGCGAGCGTGTTTTACATCAGGGAACACAGGCAAGCAGTGCATATTATAATGATGATTATGATTTTGCCGCTTAACAGTCAAAATATCTCCCTGACTGTTTTTAGGCTGCCGCCGCACAAAAGCGGCGGCTTTTTTATATTCGGAGGGCAATATGCAAAACGCCAAAACAATTAAAAACTCAAATGTAAAAATAAAAAATTCTTTTTGGAAAGAAAAGCAGGAGCTTGTAAGGAAAGAGGTAATCCCCTATCAGCGCAAAGCTCTTGAGGACGGAGTGGACGGCGCAGAGCCGAGCCGCTGTATGGAAAACTTCAGAAAAGCCGCAAAAGCGAAAGAACAGAGAAACCGCGGAATAGATACGCCCGTTTATCCCACCGACAAATGGCACTATACAGATGATAATTCCGCCCCAGGTGCATTCAAAGGCTGGGTATTTCAGGATTCTGATCTATACAAGTGGATTGAAGCCGCGTCATACTCTCTTCAAAATCACCCGGACAAAGAACTTGAAAAAGCCGTTGACAATGCCATTGAGCTTATAGGAAAAGCGGCGGAAAGCGATGGATACTGCGACACGCTGTATACTATAAACAACCCCTCCGCAAGATTTGAAAACCTGCGGGATTTCCACGAGCTTTACTGCTTCGGGCACCTTGCAGAAGCTGCCTGCGCACATTTCAGCGTAACAGGAAAGCGCACTCTTCTTGACATTGCGTCAAGATTTGCAGACCTTATATGTGAAGTTTTCGGAGAAAACGGCAAAGCAGGATATGGAGGCCACCCCATTGCCGAAGAAGGCATGCTGAAGCTGTATGAGGCAACGAGCAGGAAAGCGTATCTTGACACTGCAAGGCTTCTGATAAACAGGCGCGGAACAAGGCCGTATTATTTTGACATTGAGCGCGGAGAAAGCACTCCCGAAGGCAGGACAAAATATGAATACAACCAAGCACATCTGCCCGTAAGAGAGCAAAAAGAGGCAGTCGGCCACGCGGTAAGAGCAGTTTATCTTTACACCGCTATGGCAGACCTTGCAAGGATAGACGAAGATGAAAAACTTTTTGACTCATGCAAGGCTTTGTTTGATGACATAACAAAACGAAAAATGTATATAACAGGCGGAATAGGCTCAACAAAAGACGGCGAGGCATTTACATATGCCTATGACCTGCCAAACGCCACGGCGTACGCGGAAAGCTGTGCCGCGGTAGGACTTATATTTTTTGCAAGGAGAATGATGCAGGCGGATTTCAACTCAAAATATTTCAATGCGGCTGAAAGAAGCCTTTACAACTGTGTGCTTGCAGGTATGGCAGAGGACGGAAAATCGTTTTTCTACACCAATCCGCTTGAGGCAGAGCCGAAAACTCTTGCGCTTGACGGAAGGAGAAGTCATATAAAACCAGTTAGACAAAAGTGGTTTGACTGTGCCTGCTGCCCGCCGAACATTGCGCGCCTCATTTCAGATCTTGGTGAATACTGCTTTACCGAAAGTGATAACACTGTTTTTATAAATCTGTATGAGAGCTGTACTGCCGACTGCCGACTTGCACAGATAGAGGTTGACAGCGATTATCTGAACAGCGGCAGGGTCATCGTAAAGATAAAGCCCAAAAAGCCTTCAAAGATAGCTTTCAGAATTCCCGAATGGTGTGATAATTTCGAATTCAGCGTTAAAAACCCGTTTATAAAAGACGGCTACGCTTATTTTGAAATTGACGGTGCTCAGACGATAGAAGCGAACTTCAACCCACGCATTAAAATAATGAAGTGTAATTCAAGGGTGCGTGAAAACACGGGAAAAGTTGCAGTTACGAGAGGGCCGTTCGTTTACTGCCTTGAAGAAAATGACAACGCCTCAGACCTGCATTTACTTAGACTTGCAAAGAGCCCAAAGTTTTCTTTTGACGGCGAAAATATTTTCGCAAACGGTTACAGGCAGGAGCCTGACAGTGAGGCTCTTTACAGCGAATACAGAGAACCACGTGAAAAACTTGTGCTTCTGAAATTCATACCGTATTACAAATGGGCAAACCGCGGTGAAAATGAAATGGCCGTGTATATAAGGTACTGAAAAAAGCCCCGCTTAAACTTAATGTTTAAGCGGGGCTTTAAATTTAACAATTCAGTTTATCTAAGAAATTAAAGAAGCTTTTCAAATCCCTCTGTAGTATACTCTTCTCCGTTTCTCTTTTTTCTGAGCTGAACCATAAGGGCGTTTACACGTTCCCTTGTCATTGGATAAAGAACGGCAAAAATAATTGCCACAAAGAGCATTGCTGCAGGGATTATTGTTGAAATATTCTCCATACCGTTTACAATTTTGGGATCGGTAACCTGCTGAATAAGAGATTCCGAGCCTGCTATATCTCCCGAAGAATCATAGCCGTACGCACCGAGCAGAACGCCTGCCATAAGGATACCGAATGCCGAGCCGAATTTCTGAACAAGCTGAGGAAGAGCGGTGATTGACGATTCTTTTCTGGTACCTGTAATAAATTCATCAAGCTCAACAAGATCATAGCCCATGGAATAGAACAAAGTCCAGAAAGTGCCCGTGCCTATTCCGAGAACGGCGGGTGCAACAACGCACATTATTCTGAAGCCGCCTATTTCTGCATCAAGACCTACTATCTTGATAAGCACTTCGCCTGCACACGCTATTGAAAGAAACAGGATAGCGGCAAAGCGTCTGTCTTTTTTATGAGCAACCTTTTCAACAATGGGAACAACGATAGCCATTGAAACCACAAGTGAAATTATAACCGCAACAATACCTGTATCATAATCCATTCCGATACAGTCGATTACCATATAAGTAAGGTTTGACTGAATCATTGAAGAAGTTGCAAGGAAGAAGAATACAAAGAACAGAAAATATTTTGCGGGTTTCATTCTGAGTATTCCGCCGAAAGCCTTGAATGTTTCCTTTATTGAGCCGGTTGACTGCCCGGGAACTGCCTTTTTAGGCTCGTAGACACCCTTTAATGAATTACAGCAGACAAATCCAAGCGCTACTGCCATAATGCTGATAAGAGCCGCTATAACGGCATATGCGTTGCTTTCAAACTTAGGAGTAAGAATTATAGCAACTGTCGGCACAAGTGCGGGCAGAATATTTCCAAGACCAACTGCCGCCGCATTGAGAAGTGAAGAGAAAGAACGTATCTCTGTTCTCTCATCATAATCCTCTGTAATCTCGGCAACAACGGCGTAGTAAGGAATTGTATACATGGTATAGAATACCCACAGGCACATTGTGATTAATGTATAAAGCAGAATTTTTGCAAGCTGAGAGGAAAGACCGGCGCCTATGCTTGACCATGCGATTATAAAAATCAACCCAAGAGGTATGAGCGACATTTTCATAACCTTGCGTTTATCAACACCGGGGCGGTCAGTATAGTTACCTATCATAGGATCTGTTACAGCATCCCATGCGATTGAAATAAAAATAATGATTGAGCTGAACGCCGGCTTTATACCGACTATTTCAATAAGAAACGTTAAATAATATGTATAAAACATATTATAGATAAGCGATTCGGTGAAAATACCGAAAGCGTATCCCGTTTTCTTCTTTTTGGTAAGAGCACTTTTTCCAGCCATTTTTACACCTCCGATTAATATTTTACATCAACGCTGAGCATGGCGCAAGTGGCTGGAGTTATTTATTTAAAAAAGATATTATAATAATATTTATTTTCTTTTAGAATCTTTATAAAGGTTTTCACGCCATTCTTTTCCCATATCATTGCTGCTGCGAAAATTTGAAACCGCCATACAAACATTTTCGTAAAGTGCGTCTGTTCCAACAGAATCCGCTTTATAATCTGCGGCACAATCAGGAGAAATGCCGATACCTGAAGCAGTTTCGGCAGCGTCTATATTTGCGCCTATGAACATAAACTCCCAGCCGTACTTTTCCTTTTGCCTTTCTATCATCTGCTTTACCCTGTTAGCTGTATAAAAACAGCTTGAGTTTTCCATACCGTCCGTAACGATAACGAAAAGTGTTTTTGTCGGAACATCCTCTTTGCGGGCATACTTGTGGACATTGCCCATATGGTGAATAGCAAATCCGACTGCATCAAGCAGGGCTGTTGATCCTAAAACATAATAATCTTTTTCCGTTATTGGGGAAACGGTGGAAATATCAGCTCTGTCGTGCAGTACTTTTCTCTCATTATCAAAAAGGACGGTAGACACAAGTGCTTTTCCGCTCTCACTTTTCTGCTTTTCGAGCAGTGAATTGAAACCTCCGATAGTATCTTTTTCAAGCCCTGCCATAGATCCGCTTCTGTCAAGAATGAAAACGAGTTCAGTGAGGTCATTTTCGTTTTTCTTTGATTTAACATTTATTTTTTTCATAATAATATTTCCTTTCATTAAAATTCCGCCGAAGCGGATAATTTGTTATTCTTTTCAGGCTGCCTGCTGTGAAAGCACAGACAGAAACGTACATTCAAAACGCCGTTTCCAAGAAGTGCAACACATTTGATTTATCATTACAAGCGCATTATATCAAAAAGGAGAACATTATCGGTCGCTTTGCAGGCGACAAAAAAACGGCCCGCAAAAGCGAACCGTTTAATGATGATATTCAAATAAATACAGAAAATTATCCGACACTGCCGAGCAGACTTTGGTCAAACTCAAATAGTGTTTCGTTTAATTTATATATGTCATAAATACCGTTAATAATAAAGTACTCAACGATAATATCAAAAACACTGCTGTGTGAAAGTGCAAATCCTGCCTTTAAAAGCATTTCGCGCGTTTCGGAAATGGGAAGCTGCAAAGCAATACAAAACGCAAGAACAGTTGGTTTACTCGGTCTGTAAGACGGATTACTGCGTATTTTTGAGAACAGCTTTCTGTCAATATTCGCTTTACGGTAACACTCGCTGTCCGTCATGCCGCTTTCATCAATCTTTCTGAGCAGCATTTCCGAAAAGCTTTCATCTTTGACGTTTTTAAGATACCCTGAAAGAGAACCTCCGGTTGCCATATCCGATGAAAGCAGCTCATCATCCTGCTGTGACAAAGCAGAGGGCGCATACACTTTTTCGTGTACAGAAGGGCAGCTTTCAAGCGTTATACTGCACTGACTGCGGCGCATTCGCTCGTAATCGCTGTCAGTATGGAGTTCAACATAATTATCGTCGATATACTGTTTTATTCCGCTGACAAGTTTGCTGCCTGCTGACAGCGCGTTATTTCCGAAGAACACAAGGTAAACGAGCATATCGTTTTCCATAAGGAAATCGGCAATGGTATCAACGGCAACTCTTACCGCATCACGCATAGGATAACCGTAAACACCTGATGATATAATCGGAAAAGCAACGGTTTCACTGCCGTATTCCTTTGCAAGGCTCAGGGAAGAAGAATAACAGCTTCTCAGAAGTTGTTCCTCATTATATCCGCCGCCGCGCCAAACAGGACCAACCGTATGTATAATATATTTACATTTAAGATTATAGCCATTTGTTATTTTTGCACTGCCTGTTTTGCAGCCGCCGAGAGTTCTGCACTCTTTAAGAAGAGCCGGTCCTGCGGCGCGGTGAACGGCACCGTCCACTCCCCCGCCGCCGAGCAGGCTTTCATTCGCCGCGTTAACAATGGCATCACATTCCATTTTTGTAATATCGTTTCTTACAAATTCGAGCGGCACTTATTTAACCTCTGATTTTCTTCTTTTAAGAATATCCACTGCGCACCATACGGCAAATCCGCCGAAGCCCACAACGCAGGACGCAATACCCGCATTTCTGTGCTTAGTAGTATATTTCATTTCTATCTGATGTGAACCTGCTGAAAGATCAATTCCTATAAAAGTATCGCCTATCTGGGAATAATCATACTTTTCTCCGTCCACATAAAGATCCCATCCGTCGGTATACGGCACGGTGAGAAGAACTGTTGAATCGTTTTCTGTTTCATAAGTTCCGGAAACAGTGTTTTTGCTGAAATTAAGTGTTGAGCTGCTGCCTGAAGCAAGCTCTTTGAGAGCATTTTCAGCAGCTGAAACATCAAGCTGTTCAAGATAAACTTTATGTGTTTTTTCTTTTCCATCTTCTCCCGGATACATTTTGATTGAAACTTTAACAGTATCCCCTGCTTTATAATCGCCAAGATAAATGGCATTAGTACAAAAGCGCATACAGATTCTGTCAATTTTTTCGCCGTCTACATAAAGCTGGCACGCATCTCCCGTTGATTTTTCGTGGCACTCACTGGGATCAGTATAAAAATACAGCGGCCCGTCTTTCTTTATATGAACGGTTATTTTCTGCTCATTATTGCTCATTGTCCCGTTTTTATAATCGGGTTTGAAAAAGAGCGATACATCTTTTCCGAGCGCCGCAGACACAAATTTTTCCTGATTTTCAAAAGGATTTTGACCGTATTCGATATCATTATACAAATCGGAAGAAACATTGAAAGCAAGAGGAAGCGCATAAGGATTTTCATATACTTTGTATCTTCCATCCAGAATAGAATCGTGATCGTATTCCTCAAGACCCGGAGCCGACTTATCAAGTATTTGATACTTGATGCCCAAAATACTATCCATAACTAACTGAGGTGAATTCCAATATGTTTCAGTTGCGTTATATTTCTTTTCTGTCTGATTTTCCGGTGTTATACTGGTTGAATCAGAATAGCCCATTTTAGCAAGGAAGATATCAACATTTGCGTCATATGTTGATGTATATCCGGAAATGCCGCTATAGTTATACATAAAGCTTTCACTGCTTGCTACATTTCTGCCTAATTCAGTAAGATAGCTCGCATTCTTTTCAAGTCTGTAAAAAGATGTATCATTTGTCTGTATGTCATCTATAACAGATTCCATCTCATTTGTATAATTAACAAAATCATCTTTCTTATCAACTACGTGCATCTCAAAAACCTTTGCACCGTTATAAGTAAGCTCCGCAATAGTTACAACACAAATTGCAAGAGCAACAGCGCTTTTGAGAAATCTTTTGTTTTTCAGCGCATACATTACGACTACTGCAATTCCGTAAGCTATGATAAGCGCAATATAAAAATACGAAACAAGTGTTTTCTTGGTAAATTCGGCTGCGTCGAGAACAAGGAACAAAGCGGTAATTATGCCAAGAGCTTTGAACATTGTAATCTTGTCAAACCCGTGTTTTCTTATTTCATTTACACAGACGCAGGCAAAATATATCATCAGAAAAATGAAAACAAACGCCCATCTGAACTGATAAGAATAACTTTTAACAAAGCCTGTCCACATGATATTGAGCTGGTCAAAGCAGAAACTGCACAGCATAAACGCAAAGGAAACGGCTGATAAAACTCTCTTTTTAACATCCGTCTTTTTATCAAGGAACATATAAACGGCAAGCACAAGTATTATTGCACCGCAATACATAATGGGTGCATCTTTTTTATTGGCGTCAGCATTTATCATAAAGCCTTTTAGACTTTCAATAAAGCGCACGTTTATAATGCCCGATATCATTTTTCCGTTTGCTTTTCCGCCCACAAGGGAAAGAAGTCCGGGAACAAGAATTATCCCGCTTGCAAGGACGCCGAGAATCATATCAGAAGCCACACGAACGGTATCTTTTACAACAGGTTTAATAACGCCTTTGAAATTTTTGAAATCATATTTCTGTGCAATTTCAAAAATGAAGCAGAAACCGGTCATAAGGCACACCATATATCCTGAATACCAGTTCGAGAAAATGGCGGCAAAAACGGAAAAGAAAAGAAGACCTTTTTTGTTGTTGTATAATAATTCGTAAACACCGAGGCACGCAAGAGGTAGCATAACGACGCCGTCAAGCCACATTATATTATGGCTGTACTCTAAGCTGTACTCGCTTAAAGCATAACAGCTTGCAATAAGTATGCTTGCGAGTGCCGGAGTGTTAAATCTTTTTCTTGCAAAGTATGATGCCGTAAGCCCTGAAAAAGCTATTTTTACGGCAGTAACAATGCTAAGAAAGAGCGGTATCTGAGACTTATTTATGAAATATAAAAGAAGGTTCAGCGGGCAGGTAAGATAATAAACTACAAGGCCTACCATCTGCCCCCCGAGTGATTTGGAGGCCGAATAATCAAGGCTTGCATTGCCGTGAAGCACCTCCCAAAGGTAGCCGTAATAATCCTTATACTGTATTTTTGCATCAGCATAAAGAATAGACATGTTCCCGAAAGGATCAACGCCGTTTATGATGTACACCGCGCAAATTACTGCAGCGGGAATTAAAAATGATAAAATCAATATCCACGGCAATTTTTTATCTCTTGCCTTAATTGCTGGTAACATAAATTTCTCCTGTAACTAACTGGTTATTTGCGCTTAAAAATACGTTTGAGAGATGTGTACATTCGGAAAATATTTGAACTTTCAAACTTCTCAAGTCTTTTTTTAAGATTATCAACTTCAGATATAAGCTTTTCATTTTCCCTATTGAGTTCCCTAATCTCAACTCCGCGCTCTGCTTTTTCTTCATAAGTAGTTTTAAGCTTTGCGTTGATTTCGGATTTTTCAGCATAGGTTTTGAACAGCTTTTTATCTGCCTGCATTTTCTCTTTACGCAGATATTCCGCGTAATCTATGAGAGTAATGGGATCATTCAGATCGAAATCACCGCAGTGATTGCTGACTTGATCAAAGAAATAATTAGACCCCAAGTCTTTTTCAAGCCAATCCTTTACAGCATTGAACTGCTCCTCGTTTTTGTTGTTTGACGAATTAAGAACAAAAAGAGAGTTTTCCTGCGGCGCAGAATATCTCAGCCCAAAATTTCTTACGGCGCATACGGTTTTGACACCTTTTGCAAGCACCATCAAATTCATCCAGATATCATCCGCGTACGGGCAGAGTTCGAATATTTTTTCCTTATTGAAAGCACGGCTGTCCACAGAACCCGGAGGGAACAAGCACCCTGCTCCTGTTGTTGCGAAAAACTGAGTGGAGGGTATCAATATTTCCCTGTCATACTGTTTCAGCCATTTTGAATAACCGATAATTTTTTTGTTTTTCCTGTCTGCGCCTATTACATGAACGCGCATTCCGCTTACACAGTCCGGAAAAGCAAGGTACGACTGGTAAAGATTAAATATCATATCAGACGGGTAAACAAGGTCATCGTCAACCGTGATTACTATATCATCAGGATATTCCTGCATAGTGTAGAAATATTTTTTGTGTGAACGCAAGTCCTCATCACACCATCTGATCTGCACCTCGCCCCTGTTAACGCAGTCCAAAAGATTTTGCGGAAGATCTTCTTCTCCATTCGGGAACTGGGGTTTTGAAAGCCAAAGCAGTACTCTTGTGGGTTTCAGACTCTGTGCAGCTATATTTTCTATAACGCTGTGAACATACGATATTCTTGCAGGATAACTTGTAAGAGTTACTGTAATATCACGTGAGCGCAGTATGAGCATTTCCTCATAAGAATGCTTTTTAATTGATTCATACATGACATAGATACGCATGTTACCAATATCTTCAGATGTAAGAGAACCAAGCTCATCGTCAAGAAATCTTCTATGAATAAAATTGTAGTAATCCTCTGCCTGCTGTGTTTCAAAATCATAAGTGTAATTTGAAAAAATAAAGCAGTAATTTTCAATAATAAGATAATAAAGCGCAAGCTTTATCTTTTCTGCGTACGGCAGAGCTTTTATCTGACGCTCCACGCTTTCGAGCGCAATTCTCACATTAAAAAGCTTGTGACTCATTGTTGACGTGATAGAACCTTCACGACCAAAGCGATAATTTATAAGAGCTTCGTTGATGACAGCTATTTTCCGTGCTACAGCGGCGCACATAACAGAAAAAGTAAGATCATCGCTTGATGATATTTCATCAAATCTTATATTATTTTCCATAATGATCTCGCGGCGTATAAGCTTATTCCACGGAACAATATTAATGATACTAAGTATCTTGTTTGGAAAATCTTTATAAGAAAAAGTATCTTTTTCAAAGTCTTTTAAAATATTTCTGTTATAACCTTTTTTCAGAGTTCTGAGCTCTATATTATCATTCTTGAATGTATATGCATCAAACGCTACAACATCCGCATCAGTTTCAACTGCTTTTGCAAGTGCTTTTTCAATAAGCGTTTTATTTGCTATATCATCCGCATCAAAAAAGTATATATATTCGCCTGTAGCTCTTTCAAGTCCGTAATTTCTGGCAGCACCGCCGCCTGAATTTTCTATAGTGTAAACAATGACACGAGAATCCTTATTTTTATATTCTTCAAGAATTTGGAAAGAAGAATCTGTTGAGCCGTCATCCACACATACGATTTCTAGATTTATGTATGTCTGGTTTATAATACTATCTAATGCTTCGCGAAGATATTTCTCTGCGTTATAGACCGGTATTACAACAGATACAAGATAATCCATTTACTACATCCTTTCCAATAGAATATTACTTTAATATCTTATCATAACACCGGTTATTTATCAATCAAAAAGTAAAACTTAATTATAAATATTTATATATAAATATTAATCAGCAGTAAAGAACAGATTAATATTCATTCGGAAAGCTCAAGCATAGTGTTTGCGAACACGCCGTATCCTTTTAGCGGATTATTCACAATTACATGGGTTATGGCTCCAACAAGTTTTCCGTCCTGAATTATAGGAGAACCGCTCATTCCCTGAACTATGCCTCCTGTTTTCTCAATAAGTTTTTCATCTGTTATTTTTATTATCATATTTTTCTCATCATCATTCTGATAGATTCGTGTAATCTCTGCGGAATACACCTGAGGCCCGTTTTCATCAACTGTGGTGATAATTTGGCAAAATCCTTTGTGCACTTCCTGCGGCAGGGCAACTTGGTATTCGCTGCAGTCGGACAGATCTGCCTTGCTGCTGTATTTGCCGTAAATACCCTGACGAGTATTAATATTAAGCACACCTATCTCCTTATTCGAGAACTCACAGCTAATAGAGCCTGTTTCGCTAACGGTTGATTTTGTTACAGATGATACTGTTGTTTCAACTGCCTGGCCGTCAAAAATCGGAATTATTTCCCCTGTATCAACATCAGTTATGGGGTGACCGAGCGCGGCCATCATCCCGCTTGAGGGGTTATAAAAAGTTATAGTACCTATTCCGGCGGTTGAATCACGAACCCACATACCTGCTTTATAACAGCCTTCTGACTCTACATAAACGGGAACAAGCGAGAAATCACGGTAATCGCCGTTTCTTTTGACTCTTATCTGAAACGCTTCTCCGTTATTGTCATTCAAAATCTCGCTAACCCTGTCTGAAGAATAAACTTTTTCTCCGTTAATTGAAACAATAATATCACCGACCTCGATACCGGCGTCTTTTGACGGGTTGACCGTTTCTGAACCTGAAGTAACATCTTTTGTGCCGACAACCATAACACCGTCGCTGTAAAGTTTGATGCCGAAAGAATCGCCCGAAACGAGAACCGTATCTTCATTGACTGTTTTAACGGTCTCACTTTTTACGGGAATTATTCCAAGAAGCGTAAGGTCACTGTTTTGGCTTCCTACTGTTTCTGCGCTTTGATAATCTACACTTTGTTCATCGTCATCCGTAAGATAAAAAATTTCGTCTATGACATTATCCGATGCATCATTTACATAAAACGTATCCGGATATGCCGCATTTCCGTAAATGACAAAGGAAAAAACAACGGCAACAGCAAGCGCAACTATGCCGTTTAAAACCCTTATAAATTTTCTCATATTAAATCACCTTTTTTAGTATATCCTGATTGTGATTTTATAAAAAAAGCAAAAATATGAAAAAATCCGCCGTAAGCAAAACGCTTACGGCGGATGAATTTATATGGAAAAATATGTTAAATTGAAACTTCCATTGCTATCTGATAAAGGTGAGTATCGATATGCTTTGACATATTGAGAGCCTCAAAGATATCATAATCAACAACCTCGCCCTTTTGGCATGCAACAACTCTGTTTCCGATATTCTTCATAAGAAGTTCCTTAACGGCATAGTTGCCCATACGTGTAGCCATTACACGATCCTGAACTGTGGGAGAACCGCCGCGCTGGATATGGCCGAGAATGCAGGCACGTGATTCGACACCTGTTTTCTTTTGAATTTCCTTTGCAAGTTCTGTTACATCAACGCCTACGCCCTCTGCAACAACAACAAGGAAATGCTTTTTATCAGTGCGCTGTGTGCGCTTCATTCTTTCAATAACATCCTTCTGAATATCAAATTCTATCTCAGGGATAAGTATTGATGTTGCGCCAACTGCAATACCTGCGTTAAGAGCAAGATAGCCTGCTCTTCTGCCCATAACCTCAACAACTGTGCAGCGGTCATGGGATTCGGTAGTATCCCTTACCTTATCTACACATTCCATTATGGTATTAAGGCAGGTATCATAGCCGATAGTATAATCACAGCAAGCAATATCGTTATCAATAGTACCCGGAATACCTACGCAGGGAATTCCTCTTTCTGAAAGGTCACGAGCGCCGCGGAAAGAGCCGTCGCCGCCTATAACAACAACGCCTTCAATACCGTACTCACGGCAAGTTCTTATAGCTTTTCTCATTCCCTCTTCAGTAGCAAATTCCGCAGAGCGGGCACTGTAAAGCTTTGTACCGCCTCTGTGAATTATATCTGAAACAGAACGGAGATCCAGTTCAACGAAATCACCGTTGATAAGACCGTTATAACCTCTGATTACACCGAGAACGCGTATACCGTTTACGCAGGCAGTTCTTACTACTGCGCGAACAGCAGCATTCATACCGGGAGCATCTCCACCGCTTGTTAAAACAGCAATAGTTTTCATAAATAGTCCTCCTCTAAAGTCTTAAAATTAATATTATTAAAATAAGAGGTTTAAAAAGTTACTCAAATTATTGTACTCGCATAAATAAAAAAAGTCAATACTATATAGAGAATCACTCGATAAATGCTACGTTTTCAGCGCCTAAAAGCCGCGCAAGTTCACTCAGCATAGTATCATTAGGCTGTGTAAAACATTCCCTGCTCTGAAGTTCATAATGTTTTTTATCTTTGTAATAAAAATAAAGAGGAAAATCGCCTTCAAAAATTGAAGCTATTACCTTTGCTTTTTCCATTCTGGGGTCATTTTCATTTTCAAACCTCAGGAATAAACCTCTGTGCTTACCTTTCTTATGATTTACAGGAGCCTGCTCCGATGCCTCCTCAGGGCTCGCAGAAGCATTCATGTCCGGCGCTGGAGATATAACATTGGCAAGTATTTTAGGTTCTTTCTCCTCTTCAACGGACAATGTTCCCTTTACGGTTATCACGCCTGAAACATAAAGCAATTCCGATGCCTTTTCAAGTATTTTCGGGAAAACGATTATCTCGAGCGAACCCAACATATCTTCAACTGTTACGAACGCCATATTCTGCCCGTTTCTTGTCTGCTTTATTGTTATATGAGTTATGATTCCGCAAAGGATAACGGTATCGCCGTCCTTGTATTTTGACAAATCGGATTTTTCAGCTTCAAGCAGCTCCCCTGTTTTAGCATACCCCAAAGCGTTTATGGCGCTGTCATATTTATCAAGCGGATGGCCTGATAGATAGAGCCCTGTCATTTCCTTTTCCATTTTAAGCAGTTCTGCTTTGGGAAATTCATCAACCTGTGGGAGTTCAAAATCAATTCCGAACGAATCAGACCCGGAACCCAGTTCAAAAAATCCCACTTGACCGTACATAGTCTTTCTTCGCTGTTCCTCAAGATTTGCGGAAACAACCGGCAAAGCCTGAAGCATCTGACGGCGGTTGGCGCCAAGCGAATCAAGAGCTCCGCTGCGAATCAGGCTTTCAACCGCGCGGCGGTTAAAATGAGAAGTCTGAAGTCTTTGGCAGAAATCAAAAAAATCTTTGTATCTGCCGTTTCTGCGCTCTTTTATAATATCATCAATAAAATCTGTTCCGAGATTTTTTATTCCGAGCAGTCCGTAATTTATAACTCTTCCGTTTGCCGAAAAGCCTTTCATAGATGTGTTGACATCAGGCACTGCAAGCCGCAGTCCCAGCCTTTTACCCTCAGCGATATATCTTGCAACTTTATTTGCCGAATCGAGAACGGAAGTGAGAAGAGCCGCCATAAACTGGGCGGGATAATAGCGTTTAAGATATGCCGTTCTGTACGCCACAAGCGCATAACATGCGGCATGGGATTTATTGAAAGCGTATTTCGCGAACTCCGTAATCTGGTCAAAAATTGAATTTGCAGTATCGGAAGATATATTGTTTTTCGCACAGCCTTCAATGAAGTTTTTACGCTCTGCCTCCATGACATCTTTTTTCTTTTTGCTCATGGCACGGCGCACTACATCAGCCCTGCCGTAAGAATAGCCTGCAAGGGAGCGCAGTATCTGCATTACCTGCTCCTGATATACAATGCAACCGAAAGTATCATCCAGAATAGGTTTTAACTGCGGTACTGAATAGCGTACTTTTTCGGGGTGATGTGAATTTTCAACAAAAGTATCTATCTGTTTTGCGGGGCCGGGTCTGTAAAGCGAATTTGCGGCTATAAGATGCTCAAGCTTTGTGGGTTTAAGATTCATTAGCATCTGCTTCATGCCACTCGATTCAAACTGAAATATTCCCTCCGTCTGGCCGCGTGAAAACAGCTTATAAACCTCGGGGTCATCTAACGGCACATTATTAATATCTATTCCCGTTTTTTTTGACGCATCATTAATAACCGTAAGCGTTCTGAGACCCAGAAAATCCATTTTAAGCAGACCCAGTTCCTCAAGCTCGGTCATTATATACTGCGTTACCACAAGCCCGTCATTAGTAGCGAGAGGGACATACGAAGAAACCGGGTCATGTGTTATTACAACACCTGCCGCATGGGTAGAAGTATTTCGGGGCATCCCCTCAACCTTTCGGGCAGTTTCCAACAGTTCCGAAACGCGGTTATCCTGCTCCATAAGTTCACGCAGTTTCGGGGACTTTTTTACAGCGTCATCAATATTGATCTTATATTCATTAGGCACAAGTTTGGCAACCGTATCAACAGCCGAATAAGGCATCCCCATTGCTCTGCCCACGTCACGGATAGCCGCCCTTGTCTGCAAAGTACCGAAAGTTACTATCTGCGCAACGTGGTCGGCGCCGTATTTACGTGTAACATAATCTATGACTTCCTGACGGCGCTCATAGCAGAAATCGATATCGAAATCGGGCATTGAAACACGCTCGGGATTCAAAAAACGCTCAAAAAGCAAGTTGTACTTCATGGGGTCAAGATCCGTTATCCCCATACAGTAAGCTGCAAGTGAACCTGCGCCGGAACCTCTGCCGGGCCCTACGGGTATACCCTGCGACTTAGCAAACGAAACAAAATCCGCCACTATTAAATAATAGTCCGTATACCCCATTTTGTTTACTGTTTCAAGCTCATATTCAAGCCTGTCCTTATACTCCTGAGGGGGATCGGTATATCTTTTCTCAAGCCCTTCGTAGCAAAGGCGGCGGAAATATTCAAAATGGCTTATATCCTCTTCAATTTCAAAATACGGTAATTTTGTTTTACCGAACTCAAAATCAAAATTACACCTTTCGGCAATTTTCGCAGTATTTTCAACGGCTTCAGGAAGCTCGGGGAAAAGCTGTTTCATCTCTTCTTCCGATTTAAGATAAAATTCCTGAGAATGAAATTCAAGGCCTGTATCCTCACCGATAACGTGGTTGGTTGCTATACAAATAAGCACCTGCTGTATCTTAGAATCCTCTTTTTCGATATAATGCACGTCATTTGTTACAACAAGAGGTATTCCCGTTTCAGAATTTAATCTCTTTATACCATCGGCAACTATCTTCTGCTCTTTGATGCCGTGATCCTGAAGTTCAAGAAAATAATTGTCTTTTCCGAAAACATCCCTGTACCACAAAGCCGTATTTTTTGCCTTTTCATAATCACGCTCAAGAATAGCCTGAGGAATCTCGCCCGCAAGGCACGCCGAAAGGCAAATAAGCCCTTCATGATATTTTTCAAGTATATCGTGGTCTACCCTGGGCTTATAATAATACCCTTCTGTATAGGAAAGGGATACAAGTTTTATCAGGTTTTTATATCCCTTTTCGTTTTCACACAGAAGAATAAGGTGGTTATAATCCTTATCAAGCACCTTTTCACGGTCAAATCTTGTTCGCGGCGCAACATACACCTCACAGCCAATAACAGGCTTTATTCCGTGCTTTTTGCATGTTTTATAGAAATCCACCGCGCCGTACATATTTCCGTGGTCGGTAATTGCAAGTGAAGTCATACCCAGCTCTTTTGCACGCAGAACAAGCGGCTCGATACGGCATGCGCCGTCAAGCAGCGAATATTCTGTATGCAAATGAAGGTGGGTAAACATAATAATAATAATACTTCCTTAAAACAAATTTACAGACAGCGTTCAAGCTCTTCAAGAGGCTCTCTGAATCTTTTCGCGCATTTAGGCAGTACATTGCTTTCAAGCGCTTCTGTAAACACTTTCTTTTTTTGCTCGTTTCCAATATGGTATTTTGAAACGGTTTCTATATACTCCTCACGATGATTAATAGAGCACAAAGAAGCACCGAAAACTTTTATTTCAACCGCATCTGACGGAGCAATATGGCAAACTGTTACGCAGACAGAATCATCCGTAAGCACATCTGCCTCTGTTTCAATGCCGTTAATATATACTTTTACGTTATCTGCACAAGCAGTATCAAAAAAGTTTATTTTATAATTTCTGTTTTCGGGTATTACGCTGCAGTCGCCGTCCGCAGGATTTATTTTGAATATTATATCCTTTTCGGCTGTATTTATTTCAAATTTTGTTTCGGCAAACGCGCCGTTTTTATAATTCATTGTTTCGCCGTCGTCCTCATAAAGAGTGAAACTTCCGTTTCCGGAGAAAGCAAGAATTTCAAAATCAGATGGATTTTGCGCCGCGTTTGAGGTATCGTCCGCATCAAGCGGTATTATTGCTCCCTCTTTTGCGAGGACGGGGAAATTTTCAGCTTGGCGGAACATTTTTACAAATCCGCCGCCGTTATATGACCTGCGAGTGAAAATATCGGTATATCTTCCCTGCGGAAGCCATACTGTTACAGAGGCAAAGCCTGTTTTCTTATCTGCGGGGTCTGTTATAGGAGCGGCTATAAGCTCGCTGCCGAAGAAATACTGATTGCGGCATTTATACGCTTCACATGAATCGGGGTAGCCGTAATACATAGGCTCCATCAGCGCTCTGCCGTATTTATGTGTATGGTAATTCATCGTGTAAATATAGGGAATAAGTCTGCGGCGAAGGCGAAGAAAATGAGATACTATCTTATTTGCCTCAAAGCCGTATTTCCAGGGTTCCTTGCCCATAAACTCGTTGCTTGTTGAATGAAGCCTGTTTACCGGGCTGAAAACTCCGAACTGAACCCATCTAATATACAGTTCATCATCCTTTTTGCCGCGCATATGACCGCCTATATCGTGGCTCCACCAAGTATAGCCTATATTTGCGGCCGCAGCTGTTGAATACGGCTGAAAGCGCAGGCAGTTCCAATTTATCGTGGTATCGCCTGAAAAGCCGAGAGGATAGCGCTGGCTTCCTGCCTGAGCAAATCTGGAAAGTATCATTCCCCTTTTGCCGCCGCGGCAGTTATCAAGATAATGATAATGGTTGAGTGCCCACAGAGGGTCAAGCCCTTTAAGCGATGACTTCTTGCCCTGCTGCCAGTCTATCCACCAAAAATCCACACCCTCATTTTCATAGGGATGATGCAGATATTCGAAATATGCTTCCATATATTTCTTGTCGGCACAGTCAAACGGTATCTTCTTTTTTGTTTTCGGGTCAACGCCCATATATTTGGCAAAATCGGCGTATCTATCCTCAAAAAAGCGCACACCGTCCGCAGGGTGAAGGTTTACGGTTATTTTGAGATTTTGGGATTTGAGCCATTTTAAAAATTCTCTGTAATCAGGGAACAGATGAGTGTTCCAGCTGTAACCCGTCCAACCGCTTTTTATATCCGCAGGATTAGTTCCGGGCACGCCTGAAAATTCTTTTTTAATATCCACCCAGTGCCAGTCCATATCTATGGTGGCAACGGTGAGCGGTATTCCCTCTTTTTCAAATCGTTTTATTAAATCTATGTATTCCTGCTGAGTATAAGCCTTGTACCTGCTCCACCAGTTTCCGAAAGCAAATCTGGGTATGAGCGGAACGCCGCCCGTAAGGCGCAGAAAATCCCTTACGGCAGCACGGTAATCCCTGCCGTACGCAAAAATATACAAATCCTTTTCGTTATCTTTGCGAGGGCATATTTCTCCGTTCTTATCTATAAGAAGCGACTTTGAATCATCAAAAAGCGCAGTACCGTTTTCTGAAACGATACCTTTTCCGAGCGGGATTGCACCGACTGTTCCGTCAAGAGTTCTGTATGTACCCCCGAGGTTTCCTTTTTTAAGGTCTTTTATCTTTTTGCCTGATATTTCGGCATAAAGAACTTTGCCGTTTGAGCAGTTTACGGCAACACTGCAAAGCTTTGTTTTAACAACAGCCGTGTTTCCTGAAACGCTTGTTTCAAACTCAGGGCAGTCAAAATTTCTGCACCAAACCTTTTGTGTAGGCAAATCGGTAAATTTTCCGTTTTCTGAAAATTCAACACGGAAAAGCCTGTCTGCAATCACGCTTATGCGTGTGTTTCCCTTTACAAAAACAAATTTATTATCTGTTTTTGACTCAGGAGAAATGGAAAATGCTTCTTTAAAATTCATAAAAAGCCACCCCTTTACGGGCATCAGAGCCCGTTTGCTATTTCTACTATTCTTTTTAGCCTGTGGTTAAGTCCGCTTCTGCTGATAGGAGGCGAACAAAGCTGGGCAAGTTCGGCAAGGCTTGAATCAGGATTTTCATACCTGAGTTCAGCCGCGCTTTCAAGACTTTCATTAAGAAAGTTTTTGCCCTTCAATTTCCATATTTTTTCTATTGCGGTTATTTGAACAGCAACAGCGTTTACCATTTTATTAATATTTGCCGTTTCACAGTTTGCCTGTCTGTTTGCCTTGTTTCTGAAATCTTTGAATATTTTTATATTCATCATTTCAAACATTGAGCCTGACGCGCCCATCATATAAAGGCAGTTTTCTATAGATTCGCTCTCCTTGAAATAGACGATATTATAACCTTTTCTGTTTGTATGCTTGGGGCTGAGTTCCATTTCCTGCAAAAGAGTAAAAAGGCTTTTTGAAAGATTATAATAAGGAACTGTAAATTCAAGGTGATAGT
The DNA here is from genome assembly GCA_900539425.1 of uncultured Oscillospiraceae bacterium. Taxonomy (GTDB): domain Bacteria; phylum Bacillota; class Clostridia; order Oscillospirales; family Acutalibacteraceae; genus Eubacterium_R. Next base: position 46,723 of record UQBX01000012.1, read on the forward strand.
CCTTTTTTGGGTCTGAAAGAGTGCCGCACGCAAGAAAAACGCCGGCAAGAAAAGCCTTTCTGCATTCCTCACACCTGAAATTGGTATGGTCTATTTTAAGGCTTCCTGCTCCGTCATGCCCGAAACTTCTGAATAATTTTTGAGCATCTGTTTTTTCTGAAACAGATGCCGTATAGTTTCTGCCGCGCGGCGATACCGTCACGGTGGCGTCAATATTAAAAATATCTTTTAAAAGCGACTGAAACAACAGCGCGGTCGGTTCATTTTCCGTTTGAAGAGAAACGCTGCTTTCCGAAAAACTTTTCCCGAAAAGAGAAAGGCCGTAAAGCAGCGCCCTTTTGCAGCATTGCTGCTCATATTCTGTTTTTACAAGTTCATTTTTGACCTGCATTGAAAAGGACACCAAGCTTCACCGCCCTCTCTTTTTATTTTATATTAAAATCAGCTTCTTGATATATCCCTGTGGTTTACGGAAACGTTATCCCATTTCTTTTCAAAATGCTCTTTAAGCGCTTCCGCAATAGCAACAGAGCGGTGGTTTCCGCCTGTACAGCCGATAGCGAAAACTATCTGGCTCTTGCCCTCTTTAATATAAAGCGGGTTAAGGAAATCGAGCAGTTCAACAAGCTTGTTCAAAAGCTCTGTTGACTCGCTGAAAGAAAAGACGTAATCACGCACTTCCTTGTCCAGCCCTGTTTTATTGCGCAGATTTTCAACCCAGTAAGGATTTGGAAGACATCTTACATCGATAACAAAATCCGCCTCGTTAGGAATACCATGTTTGAAGCCAAAGGATTCAACATGGATATTCATAATATCCTTATCGTCGCCCACAAGTATCTGAGTAAGTCTTGTCCTAAGCTGATTGCCTGTCAGATCAGAGCTGTCGATTACAAAATCCGCTCTTGAACGCAGAGGCGTCATTATTTCTCTTTCATATGCGAGCGCTTTTGAAATATCGCCGTTAAAGCGGTCGGCATAAGGATGCTTTCTTCTTGTAAGCTTATAACGCTTGAGCGCAATATGAGTTTTAATATCAAGATAAACTATCTTTACATCGTATCCGTAATTCTCAAGATTATCCAGAATTTCAATAACGCCGTTGAAATTCTCGGTAGAACGGATATCCATTACTATGGCAATTTTATTATCTTTCTGCTTTGATATAAGATCAATAAAAGTAGAAAGAAGTTCGGGCGGCATATTATCTATACAGTAATAGCCGATATCCTCCATAAAGCCTATTGCCGTTGATTTTCCCGCTCCTGAGAGACCTGTAATAATTACGAGTTCTTTAATCTGTTTAGCCATTATTCAGTTACCCTTATTTCCATTTCCAGCTTAACGCCTTTTTTCTTATATACCGTATCACTGCAGAATCTGCAAAGTTCAAGAACATCCGCGCATGTGGCTCCGCCTTTGTTGATAACAAAACCTGCGTGCTTTTCGCTTACCTGAGCGCCGCCTACTGTTTTGCCTTTAAGGCCGCATTCCTCAATCAGCGAGCCAGCAAAATAACCGGGCGGACGTTTGAAAGTTGAGCCTGCGCTTGGATATTCAAGAGGCTGCTTTTCACGCCTGCGTGAAATCAGATCCTGCATTTTAGCTTTTATTTCTTCTTTATTTCCTTTTTTGAGTTTTACATAAATGCCCGTTATTGTGCAGCCGTTTTCATAATAAGCCGAATGCCTGTACGAAAGCTCAAGAGCATCTCCCTCAAGAAAACCTTTGTTTCCGTTTTTATCAATGTGCTCACATCTGAAAAGCACATCTTTCATTTCCCCGCCGTAAGCACCAGCATTCATAAATGCGGCGCCTCCGCACGAACCGGGAATACCGTAAGCAAACTCAAGCCCCGAAAGTGAATTTTGGAGGGCAAAGCGGCAAAGCTTCATAAGCGGAGCACCGCTCTGGGCGAAAATCACATCTTCTCCCTCAAGCCTGACTTCGGAATAATCACCGGAAAAGCAGATAACACAAGCATTTATGCCGTTATCCGACACAAGCAGGTTTGAACCGTTCCCGACGGGCAGAAAGCGTATTCCGTTTTTCGCACAGAAACCGATAACCGCCTGAGCCTGCTCCTCTGACGCAGGAAACACCATAATTCTTGCGTTTCCGCCTATTTTAAAAGTAGTATGGCTGCTCATGGGCTCATTTTCGGAATATTTTATACTGTTTTTATTTAAAAAATCAATCAACTGTTCCAAAAGATCACCGTTATTTTGCGAGGCCGAGAAGTGATGCGCCTATAACGCCTGCATCATTTCCGAGTTCCGCTTTCATTATACGAGTCTGAATCTTACTGTGTATAGAATACCTTTCAGCCTGAACGTATTTTCTGAGGGGATCCATAAGAGTTTCACCCTCATTACAGATACCTCCGCCAACACAGATTATCTCCGGCTGAAGTGCGTTTACAATATTGATAAGACCGCAAGCTACATATTTTATGTAGTTGTTAACTACTTTTATAGCGTCTATATCGCCCTTGCGCATTGCGTCAAACGCAGTTCTGCCGCTTACCTTGCCCTCCTGCTTAGCAACTTCATGCATAATAGAATTCGGATTTTCTTCCATAGCCTTACGAGTCTGGCGTATAAGAGCGGTAGCGGAAGCATAAGATTCCCAGCAGCCTTTTCTGCCGCATGAGCACGGCTCGCCGTCAACAAAGATAACCATATGACCGCATTCGCCGCCTGCGTTGTTTACGCCTGTAATTATTTTGCCGTCTATGATAATACCGGAACCAACACCTGTACCGAGGGTAACGGCTACAAAGTTTTTACAACCGTCTCCGCAGCCCGCATACGCTTCTCCGAGAGCGGCGCAATTGGCATCATTGGCAATATATATAGGCATATCGCCGAGTCTTTGAGCAAGCATTTCACGTGCGGGAACATTATTAAATCCAAGATTATTTGCAAATTCGATAACACCGTTTTCATTGACAGTACCCGGAGTGCCGAGACCTACCGAAGATATATCTTTTATGCTGAGACCTGCTTTATCAAGAGCTTCACGGCAGACCATAGCAATATCGTCAAATATCTCCTCCGCAGAACGCGGAACAGCAGTGGGGGTTTTGCCCGTTGCTATGATATTGTACTTGTCGTCAACTACGGAGGCGACTATATTTGTGCCGCCCAGATCAATTCCGATATTATACATAAAAATTTACCTTTCCGCCCTTTAATTTGCCGACCGTGCGGCGGGCATGCACACGGCGTTGATTTATATCAAACAATCAATAATATCCTAAATCAAGAATTTTTCCAGATTTCAAGCTCTTTTTCACCCGGCTCAAAATCATCCATACCAAGGCCTATCATGAGCTCTCTCGCCGCATTGTAACCCATTTTTTTCTGACGGTTGTTCATAGCGGCGGTCTCAATAATAACCGCAAGGTTTCTGCCCGGGTTTACCGGAACGGTTATAACCGGTACCTTAACATCAAGAATCTTTGTATACTCGTCATCTATGCCGAGGCGGTCGTACGCCTTACCGGACTCCCAAGGTTCAAGGCAGATGACCATATTTATTTTCTCTGAATCCTTAACGGAACCCATACCGAAAAGGCGGCGGGCATTTATTATGCCTATTCCGCGAAGTTCAATAAAATGCTTAATATTATTCGGTGAAGAACCTATCAGCGTATGCCCGTCAGTTCTTCTTATCTCTACAGCGTCATCCGCAATAAGACGGTGACCTCTCTTTATAAGCTCAACAGCGGTTTCGGATTTGCCCGCGCCGCTTTCGCCGATTATAAGAACGCCCTCACCGTATACCTCGCACAAAACACCGTGGCGGGTTATTCTGGGAGCAAGACTTGTATTAAGAAACTGAATAAGATTTGCAAGAAACGGAGATGTTTCCTCACTTGTTCTGAGAAGAGGAACACCGTGCTTTATAAACTGCTGTTCAAAATGCTCGGGTGTTTCAAGACCTCTTGTTACAACAGCTGCGGCGGGTTTAAGACTGAGCCAGCTTTCAAGCGCATTTATCTGGCGGTCTTTGCTCATATTCAGCAAAAAGCCGAATTCCGTCCAACCGAGTATCTGTATCCTTTTGGGGTCAAAATAATCAAGATATCCCGTAAGGACGATACCTGGTCTGTTTACCTCATTTGTTTCTATCAGAATTTCATTTGCGTCCTTGGGCATATAGATAGTTTCAAGACCGTGAGAATCTATAACCTTTTGGAGCGATACCGTATAATGATCGGACATACAGCCAAATCCTTTCAGCACTGATTAAACGCAGACCGCATACCGTTTCGGGGCGCCTGCATATCAGTTATATTATATAATAAAACTCAAAGCTTTATCAACCTTTTATTAACAAAATCTATAAAATTATTATTAAGATTTACAAATCGGTGTTTTTATGATATATTACAATAAACTCATTTTGTAGCAAGGGATGAAAAGATGGAATCCGAACTTAAAATAGCTATCGGAACGGAAGCATTTCCGCCCACAATAGACGGCATAAGCACAGTAGCAAAGTGCTATGCGGATATCATTAACGATAAGCTCGGCGAAGCGGTTATAGTAACTCCTAAAAACCCAAATCAGGAGGACTACAAGTACAAATACCAGATTTACAGATACAAAAGCCTTTTTACTTTCGGCGAGGGATATCCGGTAGGCTGGCCGTTCAAGAGAAAATTCAGTGAAGATATCATTGACATGGGATTTGACGTGCTTCATTCGCACTGCCCCATTGCAACAAGTTATTTTTACAGACGTGTAAACAGGATAAAACGTATTCCGCAGGTACTTACATACCACACAAAATACGAATACGATTTTGAATCAAGAATACCGGGTTACCCGCTTAAACACAGAGCATACGGATTTTTGCTGAACAACATCAAAAGCGCAGACGAAGTATGGGTAACAAGCAAAGGCACTGCTGAATCGCTTAGAAAAGTGGGCTATGAGGGCGACTACATTGTTATGCCCAACGGGTGCGACCTGCCGATAAGCAGATTTTCAGAAGATGACAACGACATTATCAGACGCAAACATTCTATCCCAGAGGGGCTGCCCATTCTGATTTTTGTAGGCAGGATGATGTGGTATAAAAACATAAAAATAATTGTTGACGCTTGCAGCAAACTTAAGGCAAATAATTTTGATTTCAGGCTTCTTATGGTAGGCACCGGCCCTGATGAAAACGCCATAAAAAAGTATGTTAGAAAGTCCGGGCTTGATGCGAATATAATCTTTACCGGTCAGATACTTGACAGAAGCGAACTTCAGCTTTATTACAGCGCCGCCGACCTGCTTGTATTCCCTTCTGTTTTTGACACTAACGGACTTGTTGTGCGTGAGGCTGCCGCCTCCGCCACTGCTGCTCTCCTTGTTGACGGTTCCTGCGCCGCCGAGGGCATAAAAGACGGAGAAACAGGATTTCTGTGCAGTGAAAACGCAGAATCCGTTGCGCAGTCAATATTAAAAATATTCAAAAACGAAAGCATTCTTACGCAGACGGGAATAAACGCACAGAGCGACATTTATATTTCTTGGGAAGAATCAATAAAGAACGCATACGATAGATATCATGTTGTAATAGATGATTTTTATTCAAAAGGCAAGGACAAAGAGCCTTACAAATACTGATGAAACAAAAACGCCGCCTCATAATGAGACGGCGTTTAATTTTTTATTAAAGTTTTGAAATTTCTTCTATAAATGCTGACGCGGAATCAAATTCTTTGTAAACGGAAGCGAAACGAACGTATGCAACTTCATCTATTTCACGCAGTTTTTCCATAATAAGCTCGCCTATACGAACGCTTGTAACTTCTCTGTCAGTAGCGCTCTGAAGAGTTGCCTCTATTTCAGATATGGCGGTCTCAAGCTCTGTGGAGGTAACCGGCCTTTTTTCACAGGCACGTAGCATACCCTTGAGCACCTTATTGCGGTCAAATACTTCACGGCTCTTATCCTTTTTGATCACGATGATGGGAACATCTTCAATGACCTCATAAGTAGTGAAGCGCTTACCGCACTGCACACATTCACGGCGGCGGCGTATTCTTTCATTTTCATCTGTTGGCCTTGAATCGATTACTTTGCTTTCTTCACAGCCGCAAAAAGGACACCTCACGGCATTTACCCCCTTGAAATTATTACCAAAAGCAATTATACCACAACATATAGAGAAATGCAAGTGTTTTCACTTTACACCTATATATTGATTTTAATTGTGCTTTAAGTTGGGTGTTTGCCTGTTATTGTATATGAACATCCAAACTGCCATTGCAATGATGATAAAATAACCCACAAAAGACCACACATCGGGAACATCGCCGAACACGAAGAATCCAACCACGGCGGCAAAAACGATCTGGGAATAGTCGTAAACAGATATCTCACGGCTGGGAGCACAAGTATATGCGGCTGTTATGGCGAACTGACCGCCGGCCGCAAACAGACCCGCCATCAGCAGCGCAAACCACTGAAAAGCCGTCATATAATGATATTCAAAAATAAGATACGGTACGGTAAGAAGACACGAAAAGGTTGAGAAAAACAGCACGGTAAGCCTGCCGTTTTCGCCCTTTATACCAAGCCAGCGCACACAGGTGTAGGCACCGCCCGCGGCCATTCCCCCTCCAAATCCGGCAAGGGAGGCAAGCAGATCGGAATTGCCGAGAGTGGGTTTTATTATGAAAAGCGCTCCTATAAACGCCACGGCAATGGCTATTGCCTGTTTAGGCTTTACCTTTTCTTTAATAAAAATCGCAGAAAAAACGAGGGCGAAAAACGGGCTCATTTTATTGAGCATAGATGCATTTGAAAGCTCTATCTTGTCAAGCGCGTAAAAATTGCCGAAAACGCCTGCCAAACCTGCCGCCGAACGTATAAGCAGATATTTAAGACTGCCTTTTTTCGGTTTGAAGCTGTCCCCCGCCTTTACCATTGCTATAAAAGCAAATATCATGGCAACAAAATTTCTGAAAAACACCTTCTGCATTGTAGGCAGATCACCCGAAAGGCGCACAAAAGTATTCATTCCCGTAAAGCTCAGCGCGGAAAGCACTATAAATATTACGCCTTTTGTTTTATTGCTTAATCCCGCAAATTTTGATAACATCGGCACACCTCAAAACAAACGGCGGAGGAAATCCTCCGCCTTGAAATCAAATATCGTTTATTATTCGCCAAGCAGTTTTTCAACAGAAGCAAGACGAACGCATATGCACATAAGCTCCGCAGCTATATCGAGTTCCTCGGTAGGAGGATATGACGGAGCAATACGGATATTGCGGTTATTCGGGTCTTTTCCGTAAGGATAGGTAGCGCCTATTGTAGTAAGCACAACGCCCGCTTCCTTGCAGAGTTCGCCGACTCTTTTTGCGCAGCCGTCCATAACATCAAGGCTTATGAAATAGCCGCCCTTCGGCTCTGTCCATGAAGCTATGCCGAGACCTGCAAGCTCATTGTTGAGATGCTTGATTACCATATCAAACTTGGGTTTGAGTATAGCGGCATGCTTTTTCATATGAGCAAGTATACCGTCAACATTCTTAAAGAACTCAACGTGGCGGTGCTGATTCATCTTATCATAGCTGATAGTCTGAGCATTAAGACGCTTTTTAATAGCTTTGATATTATTATCGCTTGCCGCAAGAGCGGAAACACCCGCGCCGGGGAAAGTGATCTTGGAGGTTGAGCACACCTCTATTACCATATCTTCGTTGCCGTATTCGGGCAAAACATCAAAGATGTTAAGAAGCTTATCGCCGTCATCAACGAAATCATGAACCATATATGCGTTATCCCATATAATTCTGAAATCCTTTGCGGCAGGCTTGAGAGCGGCTATTCTGCGCACTACATCATCGCTGAAAGTTATACCCTGGGGATTTGAATACTTGGGAACGCAGAACATACCTTTTACGCTCGGGTCTTTAACTGCCTCCTCAATAGCGTCCATATCGGGGCCGTCTGCCTTCATATCAATATTAATCATTTCAATTCCGAAATGCTCAAGAATGGTGAAATGACGGTCATAACCCGGAACGGGGCAAAGGAATTTAACACTGTCAAGCTTGCACCACGGAGTATCGCCTGCGCCGTGGGTAAAACACTGTGAAATATAATCAAACATAAGAGTAAGGCTTGCGTTGGGGCCTACTATAACATTTTCGGGTTTAACCTGCATCAGGTCTGCAAAAAGTTTTTTGCAAGCGGGGGTACCGTCCATCATACCGTAATTTCTGAGATCCACTCCGTTTTCGGTATAATCGGCAACATCGTTCAGACCCTTTGAAAGATCAAGCTGATCTGAGCCGGGCTTGCCTCTGCTCATATCAAGTTTGAGGCCTTTTGCCTTAAAGTCATTGTACCTTTTTTCAAGTTCCGCCTTTTCAGCCTGAAGCTCGGCGGAGGTCATATCTTTATAAAGCTTTTTCATAAAAGCACCCTCCTTATCTAAACTACTGTGTTATTTTACCACTTTTGAAATACCTTTTCAATGTATAAAATAATTAGAAAAGAGTGCATAAACAGACTGAAAATTATAAAATGTGCAACACATCAGCACGCAGGCTCTATAAACCACTTCGTTTCCTCAAGAAAAAGATAAGTGGGTTTGCCTTCAACCGAGCAAGTGTATCTTATGCCGGCGCCGCCGCTTTTGAGCGAAGCGGCAGGACGTATATCGCGCACACGGTCTATCTCAAATTTTTCATCTCCTATTTTCACGGCAAAAGGCATTATTGTGCCCTCTGTATCAAATTTTGCAAAAACCTCTACATATCTTTTCATACTTATCATGCTCCTTTATACTCCTTGAAATAACCCTCAGGGTGAATAGTGTGGTCATCGTGAGGATTGAAATGGCTTAAATCCGCCGCCGCAAGCATTGACGCCCGCTGAACGGCATAATTGCCGAAACGGCGGCGTATATCGTCAACGGCACGCTCCACCTTTTCAAGCTTTTCGTGCTTTTCAACACTGCCGCTCAAGTCAAACTGAAGCAGTTCCCTGCCGAAATCAAAAACGGTAACACCCACGCTTCTGAGCGGCTTTTCCCAATTATAGTTTGCCCTGAAAAGCTCCATTGCGGCGGAAATTATTTCCGAGGAAACATCAGTATACATTTTAAGCTTTGTCTGGCGGGTAAAACTTCTTAATTCACAATCCCTTACGGATATTGAAACTCCCCTGCCCTTTACACCGTGCTCTCTGAGTCTTCTTGCCACACTTTCCGCAAGCACTGTCATAACGGTCTTTACGTCGCCGTCATTTACCATATCGCGCGGTGTTGTTGTGGAATTGCCTATGCTTTTTACCGCCTGCTCATCATCCATATCACACACGGGAGTGGTATCAAGTCCGTTGGCGAACGTATATAGTACTTCGCCGTTTTTGCCAAAAACGGATTTAAGAAAATCAACACCTGAATTTGCAAGTTCTCCTACGGTATAAATACCATATGAATTGAGCTTTCTTGTTGTTGCGGGGCCTACAAAAAGCAGATCGGAACACGGACTTTTCCACACGATATCCTTATAGTTATTGCGGTCTATAACGGTAACCGCGTCAGGTTTTTTATAGTCCGATCCGAATTTTGCAAATATCTTATTCCACGAAACACCTATGCTGACCGTTATACCGAGTTCGTATTTTACACGGCGGCGTATCTCCTGAGCCGTTGCGGCGGGACTTTTGCCCGAGCCCGTGATATCCACCCAGTTTTCATCAAGCCCGAAAGACTCTATCTGCCGTGAATAATCCCTGTAAATATTACGCGCCATTTTTGAAAAGCGCATATAAAGCGGAAAATTTGGAGGCACAACAACAAGATCGGGGCATTTCTGCCTTGCCTGCCAAAGCGGCTCGCCGGTTGAAACGCCGAATCGGGCGGCTATTTCGTTTTTAGTTAGCACTATACCTCTGCGCTCCTCTGTTTTACCGCCTACGGCAACCGGTTTATTGCGTATTTCCGGGCGGTGCAGACACTCCACAGAAGCGTAAAACTTATTGCAGTCTATATGAAGTATTGCCCGTTCCATAAATTATGCCTCTTTCTTTTTTCGAACATTTGTTTCATTATATATCGAATTAAACATTCTGTCAACAACCACAGAACAGGAATTTCTAAGAAAATAAAGGAACTGCACCACAGCTGAAAGAACTTGCCCGGCAAAACTTCACAGCGCTTTGCCGCCCTTGACTAAGACGTGTAAATATTCTATACTAATAACAAAGTTAAATTAAACTAACTCAGAACGCAAGAGGTTTGATAAATGGCAATATGCGACATAGCAGGACTTAAAGTTGATATAAAAAATATGACGGGCAGAACCGGAAAGCAGGCTCAGCCCTATCTTGCCGAAAACCAAGACGAAAAAAATGTGGATATTGTTATAGATGTATCCCCCGAACGAGTTGAGGCGGCAAAAAAAGAACACCCGGAACTCAACAGCGATGACTGGGAATACATGCTGACAGGGCAGGATTTCTATACTTCCCTTATAAATTATGACGGTATTCTGCTTCACTCATCATGCATAGCGGTGGACGGCATCGCATATGCTTTTTCGGCGGACAGCGGAACAGGCAAATCAACACACACATCACTGTGGCTGAAACACTTCGGCGACCGCGCGCATATGGTAAATGACGATAAACCTGCCATAAGGATAATAGATGGTAAAGTTTATGCCTGCGGCACTCCCTGGAGCGGAAAATATGATTACTCAACACCTGAGCTTGTGCCGCTTGCGGGGATATGTTTTCTTGAAAGAAGCGAAGAAAACCACATAAAGCCCGCAGAAACTTCAAAGGCAATATACAACATTTTTGCCCAAACGGTAAGAAAAATCGGCACACAAAGAATGGAAAAACTTTTAGAGGTGCTGGACAATCTTTTTAAACTTGTACCTATATGGGATCTTGGATGCAACATAAGCGACGAGGCTGTTATGACCTCATACAATGCAATGAAGCCTAAGGAGGATTAAAAAATGATAGGCGTTATAATAACAGGCGCACTGTGTGCTGTATTCATTGTACTTTCTGCAATACTGCTGAGCGGGCACGGAGCAATGCTCATAGCAGGATACAACACCGCAAAAGAGGAAGAAAAGGCAAAGTATGATGAAAAAAAGCTCTGCCGCTCAACAGGAGCATTTACACTTTTCTGCGCCGTTATACTTGCGGGATTATGCTGTGCAGAATATTTTGTTGAGGCAGGAAAATTATCTGAAATGTACCTGCTTTGGATTGCAATAATATTCATTGTGCTGTTAATCGCAGGGATTGCAGTTTTGATGTATTTCTTAAATGTAAAATGTAAAAAATAAACATACGCACACAAAAAAGCCGTTCACTTTTA
>UQBX01000013.1 GCA_900539425.1 uncultured Oscillospiraceae bacterium
ATAAATAAAAAAACAGAGTATCAAAAGATACTCTGTTTTTCTTGGTCGGAGTGACTTTGATTTCCACTCATTATCGAAACCTCCGCCGGAGGTTTCTCCCAAACGTCTGCGCCGAAAACGGCTTGCCGTTTGGAAACTCGTTCGCAAGTTCAAGTCTTGTGCCGATTATAAATAAAAAAACAGAGTATCAAAAGATACTCTGTTTTTCTTGGTCGGAGTGACAAGACTTGAACTTGCGACCCCCAGACCCCCAGTCTGGTGCGCTACCACCTGCGCTACACCCCGTACTCAATGCTTTAATACTATAACACAACATTTGCAATAAATCAATAAAAATATTTAAAAATCTTAAAAAATATGTTATATTCATATTATTCCAGCGATATATAAGAGGTTTTTTATGGAAAAATACAGGCGTACAGTTAAAGACAAACTTGAACTTTTGCTTTTTCACAAGGACGAGCGTGTTACAACAGGCGGCGTTTACAGTAAGGTCAGAGATTATGACTATTCGTCATATTATCCCGTTGAAAAATACATAAAATTTTCAGAGGCACCGCAGGAAAATGTGTACGACATCCGTGATTTCGGCGCTGTAGCAGATGATGAAAGTTTTGATTGTGCCTTCGCGATAAACGCGGCGTTTGAAGCTGCGGAAAAGACTTGCGGTACGGTGCTTGTCAGTGGAGGAAATTATACTTCGGGCGCTGTTTATCTTAAAAGTTCAACAACCTTTTTCATTGAGAAAGGTTCGTCTGTTCACGCTAAAAAAAGCGGGAAAGGTTATCCCGAAAAAGCTTTGGTCTACGGAGAAAATTTAAAAGACATAACTATAACCGGCGGCGGTATTCTTAACGGAGAGGGCAATTTTTTTGGCAGGGAACCTATATATGCTGAAAATATGACTAAACCGTGTGAGTATGTTGATGTTGTGAAAATGCGCTCTGATTACCGAAAGCAGCTCAGGTTTGCGCATGAAAGCAAATACGGAAGCGTTATTGTGCTTAAAAACTGCTCAGGTGTAACTGCTGAGAACTTTATAATAGAAAACAGCGCTTACTGGACTTTCCGCCTTGATAAGTGCCGAAATGTAACTGTACGTGATTTTGTTATAAACAATAACCGCAATGTAGCAAACGCAGACGGTATTGATATGGTAGGAACAAGCGATGTTAATATTGAGCATTGTTTTATTTCAACAGCTGATGACGGTATAGTTATTAAAAATGCTGTGTGGGAAGGGTGCGATTCACCCATGAGCAATATCAGCATTAAAAACTGCGAAATAATTTCCCGCACTAATTCAATCAAGGTGGGAACTGAGACAACCCATGATATAAGCGGAATAAATATTGAGGACTGCCGTTTATTTATGACTGATCTTTATCCGGGTACTGTCAGCGCCGTTGCGCTCGAAGCAGTTGACGGAGCGAGACTTTTTGATGTACATATTAAAAATATTTCGGCTGACCGCTGTTCCTGCCCGTTGTTTATAAGACTTGGAAACAGAAACCGCGCGGCAGAGGTAAATGAGCAGAGCGCCAGAGCAATTGAATTCGGACAAAAGCCAAAAAGAGGCGGCTCTGCGGATAAAAACAGATTTAATTTTAAAAGCGAGATAAGTGATATTTCGGTTGAGAACTTTACGGCAACTGAGGTTGAAATCCCTGTAATGATATGCGGCTTCAGGCAAAAGGGCAGAACTAAAAGAGTAAAAAACGTAAGTATAAAAAACATGGAACTTACATTCACAAATAAACCGTATATTAAAGACAGACGCTTGTTTATACCTGAATATGCTTCTGAATATCCCGAGGCAAACAGGTTCAGAAATCTCCCTTCTTACGCCGTTTTTATACGTCATGCCGAAAATGTTAAAATAGAAAATTTAAAGTGCCGCAATTCAGTACCCGGCAGAGTTAAAGAGTATATAAGAGATCTGAAATAGACAAAATTATCTTGCCGATAGCTTTTGTCAATGGCTGAATATTCTTATAAAGTATTTGAATTATTCTGTATTATGTTATAAAATAAAACCGTAAAAACATCACAGTAATTTTCAGCAAAGGGTGTTTATATGAAAAAGACAACTAAAAATATGACTTTGTCAGCTATGTTTCTTGCGCTCGGGCTCGTTCTGCCGTTTCTTACAGGGCAGATACCTCAGATAGGCAGTATGCTTCTGCCAATGCACATTCCCGTTTTTCTGTGCGGCCTTATATGCGGCTGGCAGTACGGCGCGGTTGTGGGATTTATGCTGCCCCTTTTGCGTTCAGCATTGTTCGGTGCTCCGGTCATGTTTCCGGCGGCAACTGCAATGGCTTTTGAGCTTATGACTTATGGACTTGTAGCGGGAATTATGTACGGCATGTCACGCTGGCAGTGCGTTGTTTCGCTTTACAGAAGTCTTATCGTGGCAATGCTTGCTGGCAGAGCTGTTTGGGGTATAGTTCAGGTTATCCAGCTCGGTTTTTCAGGAAGCGAGTTTACATGGAAGATGTTTATTTCGGGGGCGCTTCTCAATGCAATACCCGGAATTATAGTTCAGCTTGTACTCATACCCGCTATTATGGCGGCGCTTAACCGCACAGGACTTGTTCCCTATAAAAAACATCAAAAGAAAACAGAAACAGCAAACAGTGATATATGAATATTGAGATCGTACAGCAGAAAATTCTTGAAGAAATAGCAGACTATGATTTTAACGGCAGACCTTTTATACTTGCCATAGACGGCAGATGCGCGTCAGGCAAGAGCACACTCGCAAATAAGTTATCTGCCCTTACGGGAGCAACTGTAATTCACGCTGATGATTTCTTTCTTCAGCCTTTTCAGCGTACCGAGAAACGCCTTGAAACCCCGGGTGAGAATGTAGACTGGGAACGTATCAAAACGCAGGTGTTGATGCCGCTCAGCAGGGGAGAAACGGCACATTACCGTCCGTTCGATTGTCATACAATGTCATTCGGAAAAGAGCTTTCTGCGGCGCCTGTAAAGGTTGTTATTGTAGAGGGCACTTACAGCCTTAACAAAGAACTTGCGGAATTTTATTCATCAAGTGTTTTTATGACTGTGTCACCCAAAATCCAGCTTGAAAGGATAATCGCAAGGAACGGGCATGAGGGTGCCGAAATGTTTAAAAAGAAATGGATACCGCTTGAAGAAAAATATTTTTCCGCTTATGACCTGCAAAACAGATGCAGATACGTTGTAAATACAGATTGAGCAAAAAAAAAAGCTCCGAAAGTTCAGCTTTCGGAGCTTTTTGTTTGCCTTTATTTCCAAAGGTTTTTATATATCTTTACAATATCTTTTCTTGTAACATTCTTTATCGTATTAGCGGGCGAGCCGGAATCAATAGCGTCATCAGTCATTTTGTCAATCGCTTCAAAGAACTTGCCTCTGTCTATTCCGTATTCTTCAAGCGTAGGAATTTCGCAGGTTCTGCAAAGCTGTGAGCAGGCTTTCAGAAACGCTTCTGCGGCAGTTCTGTCATCGTCAGCTCTGTGAGCAACCTTGATAGCTCTTGCAAGATCGGCAAATCTTGAATATGCGCCGTCAATTGCAAACTTGAAACATTCCTCTATCAGCATGGCGTTTGAAATGCCGTGAGGTACATGGAAAAGAGCGCCTATCGGTCTGCTCATTCCGTGAATTATCGTAACCGAAGCATTATTGAATGCAACACCTGCTTCAAGAGCAGCAAGACTCATTTCTTCGCGCGCTTTTATGTTTTTTGGTTCAGCATAAGCTATAGGCAGGTTTTTGAAAATTCTCTGTACTGCGCTGATAGCAAGGTCATCAGTAAGCGGCTGAGCTTTTCTTGAGGTGTATGCCTCGGCAGCGTGGCAGAGAGCGTCAAGACCTGTTGCCGCAGTGATTGAAGGCGGTGCCGTAACTGTGAACTTAGGGTCGTCAATTGCAAGATCAGGCATAAGGACGGGTCCCTTTAACAGCATCTTAATATCTCTTTTTGTATTAGTTATAATGGTGAACTGTGTTGCTTCGGATCCCGTGCCGCTTGTTGTGGGTATAGCAACAGTCGGCGGGGTCGGAACGGAGATGGTCTTTCCGTAGTAATCGTCAATTTCACCGCCGTTTGTGGCAACAGCGCCGATAGCTTTCATGGCGTCAATCGGAGAGCCGCCGCCCAGGGCAATAAGAAAATCGCAGTTTTCATCTCTGTACTGCTTTATGCCCATATCGATTATAACATCAGTAGGCTCGGAATTTACGCCGTCAAATACTGAAAACTCAATTCCGAGTTCGCTCAGTATATCCTCAACGGGGCGAACATTACCAGAGCGCACCATAAACCTGTCAGTAACGATAAGAGCTTTTTTACCGAAATCGGCAATAAGTTCTTTTGCGTCGTTAAGCGCATTTTCACCGTAAACGATTTTACCGGGCATTATAAACTGGTTTCCCATTTTAACACATCCTCTTTGCCACAATTTAGAATTTTTAACAAACATATATATTTTAATCTAAATAAAGCAAATGTCAAGCGGGAATTTGTGCC
This sequence comes from uncultured Oscillospiraceae bacterium, assembly GCA_900539425.1. Lineage (GTDB taxonomy): Bacteria > Bacillota > Clostridia > Oscillospirales > Acutalibacteraceae > Eubacterium_R. Next base: position 4,523 of record UQBX01000013.1, read on the forward strand.
CGAAAGATATTTGCTGCTTAGGGCAAAATATGTTTAAGGAAAGCACAAAATAAAAATCCGCCTGCATTACTGCAAACGGATTTTTTAGTCGTTTTGTTTTATCAGAGGAGACCGTCCCAGGTGTCAACTTCTTTTGCCTTTTTCTCCTCTTCGTCAAACCAGTGCTGTGTTACTGATTTGCTCTCAGTGAAGAATCTGTAAGCGTCTTTGCCAAGGCAGTGCAGATCGCCGAAGAAACTCTGCTTATGACCGCTGAACGGAACAAAGCCAACGGGAACGGGAATACCTACGTTGATACCTACTTGTCCGCCGTCTGTGTATCTTGCAAATTGTCTTGCGTAATAACCGCTCTGAGTGTAAATTACAGAGCCGTTAGCATACGGACTTGCGTTCATGATTGCAAGACCCTCGTCAAAGTCTTTACATCTCTTAATGCACAGTACGGGGCCGAATATCTCATCTCTGCCTATTGTCATATCCTCTGTAACATGATCAAATACTGTTGCACCGATAAAGTAGCCGTTTTCATAGCCTTCCGGAACTTTCGGATTACGTCCGTCAACAACAAGTTCAGCGCCTTCGTCAATTCCTTTTTGAATGTCTGCAAGCACTTCCTTGTAATGCTTTTCATATGTTATGGGGCCGAGACGTGTGTTCTTATCCCATGCAGGGCCGCAGTTTACGGATTTTATCTGATTTTTAAGCTCAGCAACAAACTTGTCTGCAATTGATTCCTCAACAACGCAGCAGGAAAGCGCCATACATCTCTGACCCGCGCAGCCGAATGCAGAGTTGATAACTCCGGCGACTGTTCTTTCAAGTGCGCAGTCTTCCATTACAAGGGCGTGGTTTTTAGCCTGGCAGAGTGCCTGGCATCTCTTGCCGGCTGCTGCCGCTTTCTGATATATTTTAAGGCCAACGGGTGTGGAGCCTACAAATGTGATGCCTTTGATATCCGGGTGGTCAAGAATAGTGTCTATTTCGTTTCTTGAGCAGGTAACGATGTTGATTACGCCGTCAGGAATGCCTGCTTCTTTGTAAAGGGCGCCTATTCTCATTGCTGTTCTGGGTGTAAGTGACGCCGCTTTGAGCACCATTGTGTTTCCGCAAGCAACGCATACAGGTGTCATCCAGCCGAAAGGTATCATGGCGGGGAAGTTAACCGGTACAATTCCCGCGAAAACGCCAAGTGGCTCGCGGTATTTTACTGTGTCAAATCCTGTGGAAGCATCCATAAGGCTTTCGCCCATCATAAGAGACGGGGCCTGTGTGGCAAGTTCGGTGCCTTCCTGAGCTTTGCCAACATCGCCCGCAGCTTCGCCCCATGCTTTTCCGTTTTCTTCACACACAAGCATGGTTAACTCATCCATGTGTTCGATAAGGAGTTCTCTTACTTTGTAAAGAATCTGAGCTCTTTTTCTTGCGGGAGTATTTCTCCATGCGGGGTAAGCAGCTTTTGCGGCCTCAATTGCTTCAAGCACTTCGTCGTTTGTGCAGCACGGAGCCTGACCTGTTATTTCTCCTGTTGACGGATTGTGGAGGTCATACCATTTGTCTGTCTTTGACTCTCTGAACTCACCGTTAACAAAATATTTAAGTCTTTCCATATTTTTACCTCTCAAATATAAACTTCACTCTTTATTTTATCATTAGAAAAAATATAATTCAATTCGTAAACTGTTATAAATATGAAGTATCCTTATTGTGCATTTTAACAAGTTGATTTGCCTCGGCGTATAATGAATCGGGGTGCTTTTTTTGAAATTACATAAAAATAATGAGCTTCACACTGTTGCAATAGCCGGCAGGTGCCGCAGTGCGAAACTCAATCTTTTTGAGGAGCTTACAGGTACGTTTGTTTGTGAAATGCCTGAAACGGAGCTGAAAGGTATTTTTTATTATAAATATAATCAATATATCGTAACCTGTCTTTCAGAAGACTGCCTTGCTGATAGCTCGGCGGAATATGACTGTGTTATATATGTTATAAATGCCTGCCGCCTTGAAAGAGAATTAGTTGACGCATTACGGTTTTCCAGGCAGGCAGAAAGATTTGTTGTTTTAATCTGTCATTCAGACAAAAAATACAGGCCGCCGCTTAATGTAAAACTGCTTTCGGGAGTTCTCGGCGCTCAGGCAGTATTTCAGACACGATGCAGTTCAAAAGGGGTTAACAAACTTCTTGACGCTATCGGAAAAGGGTTCTGATAAAAAACAAAGACCCTACCCGTTTTATTCAGGCAAGATCTCCGTTTCTTTCTGTGGATTGCGTTAGATATCATAGCAATCCGGTGTTGCATTACAGGTGTCACCGCAACTATGCACCCGCATAACCAGCAACGGGGTTAGCTATAATTACAGCAATTAAAATATAACACTTTTATGTGAAAATTGCAATATTTTTTCACAAATTGTGAATAATTTTTTTATACTTTTTCGATATTGTCAAAAAAATTCCAGCCTTTTTATAATTTTGTATGCCTTTATATTTAGAGTATTTTGTTCTTATTATTTTTTATTAATTATTTTATTGAAAAGGGCTTTGCCATGTGATAAAATAAAGAAAATAAAGGCGGTGGTTAAATGGCTAATCTTAAAAGAGGACTTATTGTTTCATGTCAGGCAGTAAAAGGCGAGCCTCTTTACGGTCTGCACATGATGGGGCACTTCGCAAGGGCAGCAGTTCTGGGCGGTGCCGCGGGCATCAGAGCCAACTATGTTTCTGATATCAAAGAGATAAAAGAGCAGGTTGATGTTCCCGTTATAGGCATTATAAAAGCGGAGTATGAAGGCAGTGATGTCTATATCACTCCTACACTTAAAGAAGTCAAGGAACTTCTTGGCTCAGGCTGTGAGGTAATAGCGCTTGACGCTACCAAAAGAGAACGCCCGGGCGGAGAAAAACTTGAGGATCTTGTAAAGTATATCCGTGAAAATGCTCCTGATGTGGAGATTATGGCTGATTGCTCCGATTTTGAGGAAGCAAAAGCGGCAGACGAAATGGGATTTGATTATGTAGGTACTACTATGAGAAGTTATACGCCGTATACTAAAGGCGTTTCAATTCCCGATTATGATTTGCTTAAAAAAATGACTTCTGAGCTTTCGGCAAAGGTAATTGCGGAGGGCGGCATATGGGAAACACAGCAGCTTCAGAAAGTTCTGGACTGTGATCCTTATGCGGTAGTTATAGGCAGTGCTATAACAAGACCTATGGATATTACAAAGCACTTTGAAAGTGTCTTTGAAAAAAATAATTTTTATAATAAACAGGAGAAGTAAAATGCAGGATTTAAAAAAATTCAAGGGCTTGTTTTCAGCCCTGCTCACACCTTTCAATAAGGACGGCAGCATTAAGTATGATTCAATTAAGGACCTTGTAGAATTCAATATCAAAAACGGTATTGACGGTTTCTATGTAGGCGGCAGCACGGGCGAGGGTCTCCTCCTTTCCGATGAGGAAAGAAAAGAGGTATTCAAGTGCGTGAAAGAAGCAACAGGGGACAGAGTTACTCTTATTGCACATGTAGGTACCATCTCTACTGACGCGGCTATTGATATGGCAAAATGCGCAGAGAGCCTTGGTTATGACGCTATTTCAGCAGTTGCGCCGTTCTATTACGGTTTCCCGCTTGACGCTATTCTCGGCTATTATCAGGATATCGCAAACAGCACATCACTTCCCATGATCATATACAATTTCCCGAACTCAAGCGGTTTCTCTCTTACCAAAGAGATTGCAAACGACCTTTTCAAAAATGAGAAGTTCATCGGTATTAAACACACGTCAAGCGATATGTTTGCTCTTCAGAAGTTTAAACAGCTTGACAGAGAAGTAGTAGTTTACAACGGATTTGACGAAACTCTGCTTGCAGGTCTTGCAATGGGCGCTGACGGCGCTATCGGAAGTACATATAACTTCATGGGCAAAAAGTTTAAGAAGATTATGTCCGATTTCCAGAGCGGCAATCTTAAAGAAGCACAGAAAGGCCAGAATGAGGCTGATGAGATCATTAGCGAAATGATCAAGTACGGCGTATTCCAGTCTGAAAAAGCTATCCTTACAGAGCTTGGCGTTGATATGGGCGAATGCAGAAGACCGTTCCTGCCCATCAGCGATGAATGCCGTGCTTCCATGAAGAAGATAGCAGAGAAAATAGAGAAATAATGAACTGCTCCGATATAAATATCCGCGACCCTTTTGTGCTGTGTGAAAACGGCAAGTATTATATGTACGGCACACGTGCCGTGGATTTCGGCAGAAAAACAGGCGGATTTGACGTTTACGTTTCCTCTGATCTGAAAGAGTGGAGCAGGGCGGAATGCTTTGACTCCGAAAAAGCAGGGCTTAACAGGGAAGTTAACTGGGCGCCCGAAGTGCACAAATATAACGGCAGATACTATATGTTTGCTTCTTTTACAAAAGAAAACGGTCTGCGCGGTACTTATGCTCTTGAGGCGGACAGCCCTCTCGGGCCGTTTCGCAAACATTCAAAAGGAGCGTTAACTCCTGAAGAGTGGGAGTGCATTGACGGCACTTTTTACAGCGAAAACGGCGTTCAGTATCTTGTTTTCTGTCATGAGCATACTCAGGCTGTTGACGGTGAGATTTGCTATATTCCGCTTACCGACGATCTTACGGAAAGCACAGGGAAAGCAAAACTCATATTTAAAGCGTCATCTCCCGAATGGGCAGATAAAAAGGCTCCGGGTGAGCATTATATAACTGACGGGCCTTTTATGTACCGAACCAAAAGCGGCGTACTGCTTATGATATGGTCAACCTTTATTAATCATAAATATGCTCAGTGTATTGCCAGGTCAGATAACGGCAGTATTACAGGAAATTTTGAACATCTGCCGCCGCTTATAACCGATGACGGCGGTCACGGTATGATATTCACGGCAAACGGTGAATTATTGCTGACTTTCCATTCGCCAAACCAAACGGGTTTTGAACGCCCAAGGTTTATCAGGCTTGAGGATTGCGGAGACTGCCTTAAAACAGTTCAAATATAAAAATAAGGCTCCTGTTTGTAATAATCAGAAACCTTTATTGGGTATTATTATTCAAAAATAAAACGCTTCCGTTTTGCGGAAGCGTTTTTGTTTTAGCTGAATGTGTAGTAAAACATATTTGCTATGTTTTCAGGCTGTGCTGAAAATTTAAGTCTGTAAGTAATTCTCTCCGTTTCAGAGTGTGATGATTTTACATTGTTTACACATTTAACGGAAATATTTTCAGGTTTGATGCGGTTGCCGTTTTCAAGGTAAACCGTTTTCTGCTCACCCGGTATAAGATCAAAAGAATTGTCTGACAGCGGTGTGTTTTCGCCTTTTATGTCTATAAATACAGACCTTGCGTATGTGTTGCTTTCAAGCGTGAGCTTGCTGCCCGAAACATACGCTTTTATTTTTGCCCTTTTAAGATTAAGAGTTCTTTCGGGAGCGAAAACAGCAGTAGCTTCAAATATCTTGTCTTCGCCTTTGAAAAGCTCGGCTTTAAGGAAACAGGATTTTCTGTCAATTCCCTCAATTGAAATAACTACTGCTTTTTTCGGTTCGCCCGGTTTTGAGTAAACAGTTTGAGTAACCTCGTCAAGCGTTCCGCCGTCAAAGTTCATTATTCTTCCTTTTACTGTGTATTCGCCGCTTTCAAGTGTGTCATTGAGCAGGAATATCTCTGCGTCTTTATTGGTGTCGTTTACTGACAGCGCAACAGGGCTGAAAAACCTTTTAGCGTCATACATAAGCGGTTTCCACTTGCCGAAATAGTCAACCGAAGACCAGCTGGGGCAGCCCCAGCAGTCATTCAGCTGCCACCAAAGAGAACCATTGCACCTGCCTTTGTGGCGTCTGAAATGCTGTGCCGCGTTGCCTACACACTGACTCTGGATAAGCCCCGTCAGATAGATAAGATCATCAAACTTATCAGGCTCGTTGTATCTCTCAAGCAGATAATATTTCATCTTTGCGTTGCCGCTCAGACATTTCTGGTGGTGCAGCATCGTTTTTGAAAACAGATTCATTTCACTCTTGTCGGCAAACTGCTCTATGCAGTCGGTTGACGGCAGGGATTCCATTCCGTATTCGCTCATAAAGCGAGTATATCTCTTGGTGTAATATTTAAGATTTTTGCCGCCGTGCCATACATGCCACATATGCGTGTCGCCGCATTTGTCTGCTGTTATATTTTTTCTGAAACCGTCTCCTATTGGCGAAGTTTCTATATACGGGGTTTTTCTGTCATACTTCCTGATCTCCGCCGGCAGTATATCATAAAAGAATTTGCAGTACCATTTTACGATTTCTGCTTCCTTTGGCATATATGAAAACATGAATTCTATCTCGTTGTTTCCGCACCACAGCGCAAGGGAAGCATGGTGCATAATGCGCTTTACGTTGTATTCAACTTCACTCAGAACATTGCCCAGATATTCTTCTTCATAAAACGGATACATAAGGCATGCAAACATGAAGTCCTGCCATACAAGTATTCCGTTTTCATCGCAAAGATCATAGATATAATCACTGCCGTAGTAGCCGCCGCCCCAAATTCTTATCATATTGAAGTTTGCCGCAACGCAGTCGTCAATGATTTTTTTCTCAGCTTTTCTGTCAATTCTGTCTGCCATTGCGTCGGGCGGAATAACATTCGCGCCTTTGGCAAATACAGGCACACCGTTGAGTATAAAACGGAAATTGTGACCGTATTTGTCCGCGCCTCTGTCAAGCCTCAGTGTGCGCAGACCGATACGCTTTGTGATATTTCCTATTTCAATAGTGTAAAGCGGCTGCTTGTCTTTCCCGGAAAGTTCTTTTGTCCACCACAGTTCGGGGTTTATAATTCTGACAGTTGCTTTGCCGTCTGTGATTTTGAACTCAGATTCGTTTCCGTCAGGCATAACGATTTTTCCGTTACAGTTTGTATTTATATCTGTTTCGATATCGAGTGTAACGCGGTTTTCACTGTGCTCCTGAAAAACGGTGAAATCACGCACTTCTTCGTCAAACGCAAGTATCTGCGTTTTGCCGAGTATTCCCGAAACAGGCAGGTTGATTCCCCAGTCCCAGCCAAAATGGCAGGCAGGTTTCCTGATGTAAGGCGCTCCGTTTGTGCCGTTGCAGTTTTTAGGAAGCGGCTTTTCATTCTGACGCTTTGTTATGTACTCAACAGGGGAGTCAAAATGGATTTTGATTTCGTTTACCCCTTCTTTTAAAACGCCCTTTATATCTTTTTCAAATCTTACATATGCATTTTCCGATTTGCCTATGAGCTTTGAATTTATGTATATCTGCGCAAGTGTATCAAGCATATCGCAGGATAAAACCACATTTTTGTGCTTGAGCGTGTCGGCGTTTACCTCAAAAGTTCTTTCAAAAGTTTTTCCCGTTTCTCCTATGAACTGTACGTCATTTTCGTTAGTTCCGTAAAACGGATCATTGATTTTTCCGCTTTTATAAAAAGCGTTGAAATCCGTAACAGGTGTTTTTGCCTCAACGCAGTCTCCGTTTGAATCCAGCGTTATTTTCCAAACACCGTCAAGTGAAATAGTTTTCATAACTTTTACCCCTGAAATTTATTGGCATACTGCCTGCTTAATTATAGCATACGTATAAATTCTATTCAACATAATAATCGGTGTTGCATTTTGAAAAATGTTGCATTATAATACTTTCTGTCAGTTCGCAAAATCCTGACCAGTTTCGTTTCATTCGCGAAGCTTCTAAAAACAAAACTAAGGAGAAATTGAATCATGAAAAACAAAAAACTGATGTTTGTCGTTCAGGCGGCGGTGATAGCCGCAATGTACACAGCTCTTACTTACGCGCAGAATTTTCTTCTGCCCGGAACAACCTCTGCCGCTGTGCAGTTTCGTGTGTCGGAAGCGCTTAACATTTTCGCGCTGTTTACACCTGCCGCTATTCCGGGGCTTACAATAGGCTGTGTGCTTTCAAATCTTTACAATATCGGGTCCGGGCTTCCGCTTGATATGATTTTCGGCTCGCTTGCCACACTGCTCGCTACTGTATGTATTTATCTTCTGAGAAATGTTAAGATAAAATCCTACCCATTGCCGGCAATGCTTATGCCCGCTGTTTTCAACGGTATCATCGTTGGCTGGGAGATAGAAACTTTCTTCGTTGAGGGAAATTTCATTTTTGCCGATTTCCTTGTTCAGGGCGGGCTTGTAGCTCTCGGAGAACTTGGCGTTATGCTCGTGCTCGGAACGGCTCTATATTATATTTTCGTTAAGCGTTCGCTTGATAAAAAGCTTTTTTCATTAGCATAAAAAATTATAAGTAATTGATTTTGCACAAAAGCCCACCCTAAGCAGGGTGCGCTTTTGTTTTTCTTTATTCTATAAAATATTTGATAGATTTATTTTTGAGCGGTTGCACAGCTGCTCTACTTCGCTTTTTACGTCAATCAGAGCCTCATTTACTTTATCTTCATCAGCACCGTTCAATTCGTTAAGGGCGCTTATGGATGTTTCTGCATCCTTTAATACGGAATGGTCAGTGATATATGCCGCTTTTCTGTCAAAATCTTCCCACGTTTCTTCTATCTGAGCACATTTTTCTGCCTTCTTGTCTAAATCCGTTTCCTCTATTGCTGCATCTATCCGAGGCAGAAGTTCATCACAGCTTTTGTAAACAGCCGCCTGTTCAAATACGCATATTGAAAGTGCCAGCAAAATGAATATTGCCGAAAACCAAAGCCTTTTCATTTATTTTTCCTTCTTTTCTATAATGTTTATTTTGCCGTTGTCATCAATTGTAAGAAGCAGTATATCTGTAATATCTTTTCCGCTTTTAGTTACAAGCAGTTTTATTTCACTGTCCATTATCTTGTTTTGACCGAAATATTCAGAAACAGGCTTTCCGTCTGTAACAACCGGCACGGGCGTGGATTTTTCTTTTACGTCAATATTCAGCTGAGAGGGTGTAACAGGATTTTCTTTAGTCTTGGGAAGTACGGAAACAGTGCCGTTTGTCTCAACAACCGCATCCTGAATTTCAGATAAATCAAAGTAGCCTTTTTCTCTTACAGCATCCATAAGGTCATCTATCGTAATACGAAGCCGTTTAAGCTGTTTTTCGTCAACTTTGCCGTTTCTTATTACGAATATCGGCTTGCCCTGAATAATGTTTCTGAAACTGATACTTTTCATTGAAACGGCTGAAACAATTATTTCGAAAGAAACGAATATCAGTATAGGTATAATCATGTTTGCAAGCGGCATTGCATTGTCCTGCAGCGGAATTATAGCAACCTGAGAAACAAGGATAGTTATAACAAGTTCGTGCGGAGTCATTTCGCCGATTTGCCTTTTTCCCATTATTCTTAAAGCAATTATAACGGCAATATAGATTATAACCGCTCTTATAAAAACAATACTCATATTTATCACCGACATTATTTTTTGCATAACTTTCCGTATTATTGAAAAAATACTTTTAGAAAATTTTTTGGTGATAAAATGGAAAAAATCTTTGCTGAAATTAGTGATAATAAAAATAAATTAAAAAAAGATTTTACTGACTGCTCTGATTTTTTACTGCGTGAATGTATTGTGGGCGGCAGAAAATGCATTGTGTGTGTGCTGGACGGTATGATAAATTCTCTTCAGCTTTCACAGATGATAATGAGACCTATACTGAGTTATAAATTTGATAATGATGCCCCTTACAGCGTTTACGAAACCATAAAGCAGCGGGTAGTGAGTTCACTTGAAATGAACGAGGCTGAAAATTTTGAGGATGCTTACTTTTTTCTCTTTTCAGGCTTTGCCGTAGTGTTTGTAGACGGTATGCAAAAATGCCTTGTTATGGGCATACAGGGTTTTGAAAAAAGAAAAACCGGTGAACCATCAAATGAGCCTAATATCAAGGGCGCCAAGGAATGCTTTACTGAAACGCTGAATGATAATAAAGCAATGCTTCACCGCCGCATAAAGTCACCGTCATTAAAGATTAAACAGTTCAAAATAGGTAATCAGATAAAAACTTCAGTTGCTGTTTGCTATCTTGAAAGCGCTGTTGATATGCGCCTTGTTGCAGATGTGGAAAGCAGGATACTTTCAGCCCCCATAGATGAGGTGTGCGATTACGGCGAAATTGCCGCTTTTCTTGACAGCGGTATTAAATCATATTTTACGGCAGTGGGTAATACGGAAAGACCTGATACGCTGTGTTCAAAACTCAGTGAGGGCAGAGTAGCGGTTTTGGTGGACGGCTCACCTTATGCAATGTATGTGCCGTATCTTTTTACGGATTCTTTTTCAACGGTGGATGATTACAACAACAGGCCGTTTTACGCAACTTTTAACAGACTGCTCAAATATTTTTCGTTTGTTATTTCTGTTATATTGCCGGGATTTTATGTTGCAGTAGGCACATATCATCAGGAGCTTCTTCCGCCTTCATTGATGTATACCGTTGCCGCGGCTGAGGCTTCAACGCCTTTTTCTCTTATGCAAGAGGCAGTTATGGTGCTTATTTTATATGAAATAATGAGAGAGGCGGGTCTGCGTCTGCCCAAAGCAATAGGTCACGCCGTTTCAATAATAGGCGCGCTTGTAATAGGTGATGCCGTCGTAAACGCCGGTCTTGTGGGGGCGCCTATGCTTGTGGTAGTTGCAGTAACTGCTATTGCTTCCTATGTCATTTATCCGCTTTACGAAAGCATTTCCGTTCTTAGAATAATTTTTATTCTTCTCGGCGGATTTACGGGCATCTATGGTGTTATGCTCGGCGTATGCACGCTTTGTGTTAATATAACCTCATTAAATCCTTACGGAGTGCCATATTCATCTCCCATTTCTCCGCTCAGCAAAAAAAACGCGGCAGATGTCTTTTACCGCGCAGACTGGAAAAAACTTATTAAACGTAATGTCAGAGTTCAGAATTTAAGGGGAGCGGATATTGACGATGATTAAATACAAAAGAAATATGATAGCGCCCGTAAATCTGTTTTTCCTGCTTTATGTAAGCAGGGTAATAATAGGTTTCACGGTCAGCAGTTCGGCATTGAAAAGCCGCTATTCACTGGATCTTGTATACAGCACTTTTGCGGCTCTGTTCATCACGGCTCTTGTATCTTTGCCCGCTGTCATTTCGGCAGTAAAGGGTAAAAGCGTAATGGATAATAAGATACTGAGTACGCTTTACGGTTTGTATTTTGTTTTTTCCGGTGCCGTAAATATTGCAAAATTTGCGCTGTTTTCATCAACAGAGCTTAATCAAAGCACCAAAACTGCCGTTCTTGCCGGGCTTATGATAATAGCCTGCGCTTATGCCGCGTCTCTCGGTGTGGAGGCTGTCTCCCGTTTCGGCTCAATGGTGTTTGTGCTTACTCTGCTGGGAATAATAGGAGTAGTGGCAGAGGGATCAGGTGACTTTTCTTATCTTAATCTGTTTCCTGTGACTCAGAATTCGGGCGAAAACATTATGATGAATATTCTTTTTTCGGTTTGCAGCACAAATGAGCTGGTATTGTTTATAGCCCTTGCTCCCAAAGTGAACGGCAAAGTTGTTAAACCGTATTATTCATCGCTTGCAGCGTCATATCTTACAATGATGCTGTTGATAGGATTTACTGTGGGCGTTCTCGGAGATACGGCTTCGCTTTCTACGTATCCGCTTTTTCAGGTCTCACAGCTTTCAAAACTCGGAACGGGAGAAAGACTGGAGGCTGTGTTCACAGCACTGTGGATTTTTGCGGCGTTTTTAAAAGTTACGCTTTTTCTGTACTGCGCAGGGGAATCATTCTCCTATCGAAACAAGACTGTCAAATATATCGCCTGTGCCGCAGTTATGTTCGGAATAAGCACTTTTATGCTTTACGGAAGTTCGTTTGACAGCCGTCAGGAGCTTGTCCTTTATCCTGCTTTTGCGCTGTTTGCTTTCGTGCTTCCACTTTTGTATCTGATTTTCTCAAGAAAGAAGAATGGTATTGAAGATAAAAGGAATAATTAAAATCTCAGTCTGCATAATTCTTGCAGCTGCCGTTTTTTCGGGATGTACGGGTAATGAAAACCTAAAAGATCTGAGCGTTGTTGAAGGAATGGGCATAGATTACGAAAACGGAGAAATAGGTGTAACTGTTCAAAGCCTTAATCTTTCAAAAGAGGGAAGCGGTGCGGAGGCTCTTTCGGGTAATATTACAAAGACCGTTCAGGGTACCGGAAAGAATATTTCGGCTGCAGTTCAGCGTACTTCCGAAAGTCTGTCCAAAAAGCTGTTTTTCGGCCAGAATCAGATTCTTGTTATAGGAAAAGACCTCGCTGAAAATAATATTAATCTTTGTTTTGATTACTTGCTCAGGGCTTCCGATTCAAGACCTGATGTTGCCGTTTGTATATCATCAGGCAAAGCAAGCGAAACGCTTTCAAGCAATATAGGCGGCTCGCTTGTGCCTGCTCAGGCGGTGTCAGAGCTCCTGTATAACGGAGAATCAGAAGGGTTTGCCGCATATGTAACTGTTAATGAGATGCTTAATCTTTACAAGGATAAGACTTCTGATATCTACCTCCCTGTAGTTTCTGCGGGCAGCGACAGCGCAGAGGTCACAGGAATAGCGGTGTATAATGATGTTAAACTTGCCAATGTTCTGCCCGAGACTCAGATACTCGGTTTTCTGCTGCTCACCGATAAAGTGGATGAGGGCTATTTTGAGTTTGAGTCCGAGGACTACGGAAAGATAGGCGCAAAGATCTCTGACTCGAAAACCAAAACGGATGCCCGCGTGGAAAACGGAACGGTGGTTTATTCTGTTGAGATTTCGTCAACATTGTCCGTTGAGGAACTTGAAAACGGCGCAGAAGGCATGATATCAAAAAAAGATCTTCAGAATATTTCATCTCAGGCACAGAGCGAACTTGAAAAAAGGTGCCGTGCCGCATTCAATTCATGTGTCCTTTATGGAAGTGACTGCCTTAGAATAGGCGAAAATTTAGCTGCTCGTTCACCGTCCGATTATGCCGCTCTTAGCGATAACTGGAATGAACAGCTTTCATCCGTTCGCCTTGAGGTAAACAGCACCTGCAAGCTTAAAAAGGTAAATGAAAACGCAAGCGGATATTGATTTTACTCTTCCTCATTAAAAAGGGTAACAAGTTCTCTTGTACTGCTGTCCGCCGACGGGTTTATGCACGAAACGGCGGGCACAGCAAGAGTCAGCGCGTAAAGTATCAGAAAAATTATAACGGCTTTCTTCATTTTTTCGCCTCCTTGACTTTATATATTAATTTATTGTATAATAGAGCTTGGTTTTTTATGACATCAGCAAGGTTAAGGAGTGATTAAAATGTCATCAAAATACATTTCACCTATTTCTATGGATGCTATATCTAAATTATGCGGTGAACTTGAAAAAAACAATTCTATCCGCCAAAGCGATTTTGAAAGATATCACGTAAAACGCGGCCTCAGAAATGAAGACGGCACAGGCGTTATGGCCGGCCTTACAAGAATATGCTCAGTTGAGGGTTACTATATTCTTGACGGTGAAAAGGTTGCCAAGGAGGGCAAACTTTCATACCGCGGTTATGATATAAACGATATTGTTGAAAATTGTGTTGCAGAAAACCGTTTCGGCTTTGAGGAAGTAGTATGGCTTCTTCTTTTCGGCGAGCTTCCGACTCCCTCCCAGCTTAATTCTCTTTACGAGGTAATCGATGTTTGCCGTTTCCTGCCCGATGATTTCATTGAGGATATGATGATCAAAAATCCGTCAAAGGATATTATGAATAAGCTGGCACGCTGTATTCTCGGCCTTTATTCATACGATGAAAATCCTGACGATATTTCAGTTCAGAACGTATTGCGCCAGAGCCTTCAGCTTATAGCTCAGTTCCCCACGATTTTAACTGTTGCTTATCAGGTAAAAAGAAGAGCGTTTTACGGCAAAACTATGTTTCTTCATCCTATCAAGAGAGGCCTTTCAACTGCTCAGTACATACTGCGCCAAACAAGAAGCGATAAGAAGTATACTGATGAAGAGGCAAAACTGCTTGATATTATACTTATGCTTCACGCTGACCACGGCGGCGGTAACAACTCAACTTTTGCAACAAGAGTTTTGACTTCAAGCGGAACGGATACTTATTCCGCAATTGCCGCAGGTATCGGCTCTCTTAAAGGTCCCCGCCACGGCGGTGCCAATGTCAAAACAACCAATATGATGTACGAGATAATGGAAAATGTACCTGATTCAACAGATGAGGCTCAGGTAAAGGATTATCTTGTAAAGATACTCAATAAAGAGGCGGGCGACGGTCTGGGCCTTATCTACGGTATGGGTCATGCTGTTTATACCGTTTCCGATCCGCGTGCCGTTATCCTTAAAAACAGCGCAAGGGAACTTGCATATCAGGCAGGCTTTGAAAAAGAGTTCAAAACACTTGAAAATGTAGAAAAGGTTACTCCCGAACTTCTTCACGAATTAAAGGGAGAAGAAAAAGAGATCTGCGCCAATGTAGACCTTTATTCAGGTCTTTGCTATAAGGTTCTCGGAATTCCCGAGGATCTGTTCACACCGCTTTTCGCTGGTTCAAGAATAGTTGGCTGGTGTTCTCACCGCCTTGAGGAACTCACTTCAAGCAAACGTATTATAAGACCCGCTTATAAGAGTGTTTCACAGAGAAGGGAATATACCCCCATCAGTAAAAGAAAGTGAAAAAAACGGATTTCAAAGGTAAGTTTCTGACGGCGTGCGCCGCGCTTTTTACGGTAGGCGCCGCCGTTATCAGATGTATACAGCTTTTTTATTATACAGATTTGTCCACGGGCTACGTTGTGAGCGGCGGGAAAAACTTAATATCCGAGCTATATTTGATTATTGCTGTTGCCGTTTTGCTCTTTGCCGGAGTGTCATTTATTTTCTTCAATAAAAAAACTTCGGAGTTTGATTTTACCCCCGGCAAGGGTATGTTCCTGCTGTCGCTTCTCTGCGCCGCAGGAATGTTTTACGATTTTATTTATCAGTGCGTCAGCTGTTATGATTATATTTCTAAAACGTCTTATATAGCTGTAAACCGTGTTATTCCAATGGTGCTGTGCATTATTTCCGCACTTATATGCTGTGCTTATTTTGCAATACTAAGTCAGTGCTCACGTTCAAGCAGATTTGAATTCGGAAGGCTTAAAATTTTGTGCTTTGCCCCTTTTTTGTGGGTGTTCTGCAATGTGCTTGTAGGACTTACTGCTTACGGCGACGCTCTTTATGATGTGGATTCCGCTCTCAAGAATTTCTGCCTTGTTTTCGGACTGCTGTTTTTCTTTTTTTATGCCGCACAGCGTGAAAAAACTTTCAGCCGAATGGGGGCGCTTGCGTTTTTCGGGTATACATACGGAGCACTGTGCTTTGTTCTGGTAGTTCCCCGCATAGTTTCGCTTATTGCGGGTGTCAGCCTTACTGCTCCTGAATATTCATCGCCCGCATTTTTGTTTACAGGTGCGTTTGCATTTGTGGCGGCTGTCAATATTTCATTTAAGAAGAAGGTTTAGTTTTGTTTGTTGAAAACCTAAAAACAATAGCAATTCAGGTTTTAATGCTTTATATCATTGCGGGTATCGGATTTGCCGCAGATAAATTCGGAGTTTTTACCCGCGATGACGCAAAACGTGTTATAAATCTTCTTTTCAATATTATTCTTCCCATTGCCGTTGTTCACAGTTTTCTCAGTATAGAGTATTCAGCCCAGCACGTTACGGGGCTGTTTATCGCTTTTGCATGCGCCGCCGCTACACACCTTTTTGGAATGGGCGTTTCGGCAATTGCTTTCAGAAAGCGAAAAAGCGTGCTTGAAAGAGGTTTGCTCCAGTACGGCACCGTGTTTTCAAACGCCGCGTTTCTTGCCCTGCCGCTTGCTCAGAATGTTATAGGCGATGAGGGCGTGTTCTACTGCTCTGTTTATATAGGCGTGTTCAACATTTTCGCCTTTACTTACGGTATCTTTGTTATCAGCGGCAAAAAAGCTAAAATCAATGCTAAAAAAATAATTTTAAATCCGGGAACTATCTCGGTAATAATCGGCATACCGCTTTTCCTTTTAAGAGTAAAACTGCCGCATATAATCGATTATCCCATGGAACTTGCGGGTGGTATTAATTCTCCGCTTGCCATGATAATTTTCGGAACTTTTCTTGCTAACGCGAATTTTAAAAATGTTTTTATCAAGAAAGAGATATTTTTTGTATCTTTCTTAAGGCTCGTATTTATTCCTGTAGTAATGACTCTGCTTTTCAAGCTTTGCGGAGTTTCGGGCGATCTTCTTACAGCCATGTCCATCTCAGCATCTGCTCCAACAGCCACTAATACAGCCATGTACGCCGCAAAATATGATAATGACGCGGGGCTAGGTTCAGAAATAGCCGCGCAGACCAGTATACTCTCAGTTGTAACAATGCCGGTAGTAGTTGCGCTGTCCTCAGTTTTGTGAATAATATATTACTATAAGGATAATAAATTTATCCGTTTTGTAAATTTTATTTTAAATTAATTTGAAAAAGTTAAATTCGAGAATAAATTAGTCTATAATTACAGTAAAGATAATTTTGTGTGAGTGTTGCGTCGGGCACGCCCGCGCCGGGACGCATCTTTTTAAGCGGGCGGAAAGGTCATGATTTTATGAAATTAATAATAACCATCGTCTCAAATAAGGATGTTGAGCGTGTTTTGGAAAATCTCAGCAAATCAGGATTCAGATCAACCAAGATTTCTACCATGGGCCAGTTTCTCCAAGACGGTCACACAAGCCTTTTGATAGGTGTTGAAGATGCAAAGGTTGATGAGGCTTTTGACGTTATTCAGAGTTCTGTTTCAAAAAGAATCGTTAAACAGCACGGCGTTCAGAGCACTCTTAAGGGCACTTTGCTCAAACAGCCTGTTGACGTAGAGGAGTTCGGCGGCGTTGCATTTGTTATTAATGTAGAGGAATTCAAAAAGTTCTGATATGAATTTTACATATTTTAAAGGTAACGAAAATGTAAAAGCGCGTGTATCATCGCTTTTTGAATCATCAAGACTGCCGCATGCCATTCTTATAGAGGGCGAAACGGGCCTCGGCAAAAAAACGCTGGCAAGAGAGATTGCCCGTGCGCTTGTATGCCGCAGTGAGGGCGAAAAGCCCTGCGGAGTGTGTGCTCAGTGCAAAAAAGCTATGAACGGCGTTCATCCCGATATCTATGAATATTGTGCTCCAGGCAGCGCCAATTCTTTTCATATTGACACTGTGCGTGAAGTTATAAATGACTGCTATGTTATACCTAATGAAGCAGATTATAAAATATATATTCTTGCAAATGCGCATTGCATGAATGCCTCCGCTCAGAATGCTCTGCTTAAAATACTTGAGGAGCCCCCGTCTTACGCTGTTTTTATTTTGACTGCTGAAAACAGGTCAATGATGCTTGAAACAATTCTTTCAAGGGTGGCAACTGTCAGTGTGCAGGGCGTGACGCCTGATGAAGGCGCAGAACTTATACTTGCCGCTAATAATGACATTTCATATGATGAGGCGGCAGGTGCAGTGCTGACTTTCGGCGGCAATGTAGGAAAAGCTATTGAAAGTCTTTCGGGCGGCAGGTTTGAAGAAATGCTTTCTCTTGCGGATGGTGTCTGCCGGGGTTTAACTGCAGGGAATGAGTATGAACTGCTAAAGACCCTTAGCGTTCTTTCTTCAAGCAGGCAGGATACTGCAGCTCTTCTTAATATGCTTAAAACTGTTTTTAGGGATGCGCTTGCAGGCGGAGAGCCTCTTTCAGGCAGAAAAGAAAGCGTAAAACTTCTGCAGAAAAGCTTTACAAGAAAAAAACTGCTCAGCCTTTTTAATGCGGCTCAGGATCTGTATGTAATGGCGCTTAAAAATGCAAATCAGCAGTTGCTCATAACAAAAATCTGCTACACGCTTCGTGAGGCCGTCGGCAGATAGGAGGATATAAATAATGACAGAAATTGTTTCCGTATGCTTTAAGGATTCGGGAAAGATTTATTATTTTTCACCAGGAGATTTGAAAGTAAATCCCGGTGATTATGTTGTTGTTGAAACATCAAGAGGCGTTGAGTGCGCCCGTGCGGTTGGCGGCAATAAAAAGGTTGAGGAAGATTCAATTGTATCTCCGCTCAAATCGGTTTTGCGTATCGCTACTAAGAATGACCTTGACATTTTGGAAAGCAACAGAAAAAAAGAAAAGGAAGCTTACGAGATATGCAACCGCAAAATCGAGGAACATGAACTCGACATGAGCCTTTCTGAGGTTGAATATTCTTTTGACGGTTCAAAGATCACATTTTACTTTACCGCAGACGGCAGAGTGGATTTCAGAGAACTTGTAAAAGACCTTGCTTCTACTTTCAGAACACGCATAGAATTAAGGCAGATAGGTGTGCGTGACGAAGCTAAAATGATAGGCGGGCTCGGCATATGCGGCAGGCCGTTTTGCTGTTCAACATTTTTAAAGGATTTTCATTCCGTATCAATCAAAATGGCAAAATCTCAGGGTTTGAGCCTTTCTCCGGGAAAGATAAGCGGCAGCTGCGGCAGACTGATGTGCTGCCTTCAGTATGAGCAGAATTCATATGACTATCTTGAAAAAATCACTCCTCGCCGCGGCAGTGTTGTGGATTGCAGAGAGGGCAGAGGAACTGTTGTGGACGCCTCTCTTGTAACAGGCAAACTGAAAGTAATGCTTGACAGTTCGGTTGAAGGCGCTGCCCCTGTTGTAGTCAGCAGAGATGAGTGCGTTGTTGTGTCATCTCCCGCTTCAAAGCACAGCGATTCCAAAAAGCATCGTTCAAAGCAGGATAATTCTGACGAAAATTGAAAAATTAGTCTTTACTAACCATATTTAGTACTTGAAAAATGGATATTTTGTGTTATATTAATAATGAAAGTTGATTAAATCGCTTTCCACAAATTGATAGGAGGTGTACCCGGAATGGCATATAAGATTTCAGATGATTGTATTTCTTGCGGCGCTTGCGCAGCTGAATGTCCTGTAAGCGCAATTTCAGAGGGAGACGGAAAGTTTGAAATTGATGCGGATACATGCATCGAATGCGGATCATGCGCAAGCGTTTGCCCCGTAGGCGCTCCGGCTCTTGACGAGTAAGATTTATACTTAAAACATCCCGGCTTACTGCCGGAAGTGTTATAAAATCAAAGAAGCTGTCGGTTATCCGGCAGCTTCTTTTTTTGCTTCATTATGATATTTTGATTATGTCAACGATTTCAAGTTCGTCTTTGCAAACCCTGAACTTTACCTCAAATCCCGCATATTTAAAACCGTAAATCCTGCTTTCATCATCTTGATACGCAGGGCGCGGGTCATCTGCAAGTATCTTCATCAGCGCTGTTCGCTTTTTTGGGGGCAGTATTTCAGCAAGTTCAATTTTACCGCAAACTTTAAGTGAGTAATCCTTGTTTTCTTCTGCAAAACCGCTCTTTGCTTCAGGCACACAGTCGGTGTAATTTATGTATGGCTTTATATCATAAACAGGAGAGCCGTCAAGCATATCTGCGCCGCCTATTATTAGTTCATATCTGCCGTTGTTTTCAATAACATCTTTTAGTTTTACACAGGAAAGAGCAAGATTGTTGGGTCTGAAAGGAGAGCGGCTTGCAAACACGCCTATTCTTGCGTTTCCTCCCAGGCGGGGAGGGCGTACCGTGGCGTGTTTCTTTTTTTGCTCATTTTCTGAAAAGCCCCAGATTATCCATAAGTGGCTGTATTGCTCTATACCCTTGATATAATCGTGAGAGCAGTATGGCACGTTTAATTCTATTCTGCCTTCAATCTCTTCAATTCTGCCGCTCTGGCGCGGAATGCCGAATTTTTCACTGAAATCCGTCAGAACTTTTCCGATAGGCTCAATTTCCATCTATATCACCGTAAAGTCTCATACTGGTTATTGAATTGTGAGAAAGTGTTAATTTCCCGCTGAATGCCGTCTTTTCTTCGTATTTAAAATCATTATCACAGTCTGTAACTGCAATATCCGCAAAGGCAAAATCGCCGTTTACTTCAATATCAATTGTACCGCCTTCATTTACTGCAATTAATGATTTGCTTCTGTCAGGCATCTCAAACAAAAATATGTTTGTGCCGTTTGCTGCTAAACTTTCACTCAGCACACGCGAGCCTTTGGGCGCGAATTGAGTAAAGTGTTTCATAGCGTAATATCTTTTGCAGATTTTATAATACGAGAAACCGTTTGTGGCGCTCAGCAGACCGTCGCTGTAATCATGACCGTCTTTTTCGTCGCATATCTGGTTTACAGCTACCCATGCGCTCCAGCTTTCTGCGCCCATGTCACATAAATCCTGCCCGATTATTCTTGCTGTAATAAGAGCGCCTTCTATACTTTCTGTGACATGCACGCACGGCAGTTCACACCATTCGCTCATGTCAAATCGTATCCGCTCGTTTCTTGAAACGGTCTTTTTATAGAATTCACGTCTTATCTCAACATCGTTGTCCGCATGATATGAATGAACGGCAAATACACCAAGATGTTTCATGATAAGTTTGTCTGCTTTGAACAGTTTAAGATATTCGCCTGTAAGACCGCCTATCTCTCCGCTTTCGGGACCGTAGAGATAGATGTTGTCCATGTTTCTCTCCTCAAGTTTTCGGGCAAATATGCGAAAAACCTCTGCAACTTCCTGCGGCTCATAGTGGCAGCCTTCCTGCCATACACTTTTTCCGCCCCACTTCCACTGCGGTTCATTGATAGGGCTTATGTAATTGACTGGTATGCCGTCATCAATAAAATGCTGTGTTATGTCAAGAAAATAATCTGCAAATTTCTCATAATTAGAGTACGGCAGATTGCAGGTGTGGTGCATAAGGCTTCCGCTCGCCTGACCGCTTGAAGTAAAAGAGTAATGAGGGGAATTGGCAAAAAGTATCACCGTATCAACGGTGTTTTCCTTCAGGCTCTGTTTAAGAAATTCATATGCGTTTTTATCTTTGCCGAAATCATATTCTCCGTCAAAATCTTCTTCGTTTTCATTGTCTTTAAGCACATAAAACGATTCACACCTGCGCCATGGATTTGTAACGCGGCAGTTGTTTTCGTCCCAGCCTGCGCCTATGTTGTATCTGTATATGTTGAGCCCCAGTCCGCTTTTTCCGTACAGCAGACGGCTGATTTCCTCTCTCGTTTTTTCATCAGAAACATTTTGGCTCCACCAACAGGCTGACGCACCGTATCCCTTTACTGTCTGTCTGACGTTATCTGTGTAAAAATTTATTTTCATAAAGATACCTCTTTTTATTTTATGGGGTTACAGTTCTTTTTCCATGTATATGTGCGGGCAGCCTTCGTCAAGGTAAATACCGCCTTTTTCTTTGAAACCAAGACTTGCGTAAAAACCTTTTGCTCTGCATTGGGCCGAAAGTTCACATGCTTCTGCCCCTGCTTCTTTTGCTTTTTCACAAAGAGCAGTCATTATTCTGCTTCCCAGTCCTGATTTTCTGAATTCTTTCAGTACGGCAACTCTTCCTATATGATAGCTTTTGCCGCCGTTTTCTGTGAACATTCTTGCGGTTGCCGCGGCATTGCCGTCAATAAATAATACTGCGTGCAGGCTCTTTTTATCTGTTTCATCAAATTCATCCTTAAAGCCCTGCTCGTCCATAAATACAGTTTTTCTGATGTATTTTGCCTCTTCCGGCAGATGTTCGTATATTTTTATTTCTTCCATTTCTTACACCTTTTTCAACTTTATCATAAATATAACATTTATCAGCTTATCATTCAATATAATATTTTCTTGCATTTTATAAGTTTTTGTAGTAAAATTATTTATCATTATAGATAAAGGAGAAGAAATGATGAAAAAAGTAATGAAAATTATGTCTGTACTCCTTGCTGTCGCAGTCATTGCAGTGTCATTTGCAGCTTGCTCCGGCGGTGCAACAACAGCAAAGGTAATTGAAATCAATCTTTCTGATGAGGAGTACGCTTTCGGTGTAGATAAAAATCAGCCGGAACTTATGGAAGAGGCCAATGCGCTTATCGCTGAGATAAAGGAAGACGGCACTCTTGATGAAATCTGCAACCACTATTTCGGTGACGGAACTCCTGTAGGTGTAACATCTGCTCAGCTTGATACTTCAAAAGATCAGCTTGTTGTTGCAACAAATGCAGAGTTCGAACCTTTTGAGTACAAAAAAGGCGATACTTTCTACGGTATCGATATGGAGATTGCAAAGCTTCTTGCAGACCGTCTCGGCAAAGAACTTGTTATCCAGGATATGAACTTTGACGCTGTTCTTCTTTCTGTTCAGCAGCAGAAGAGTGATATCGGTATGGCCGGCCTTACTGTTTCAGAAGAAAGAGCTCAGCAGGTTAATTTCACAGAATCATATTATGAAGCTTCACAGAGACTTGTTGTAAGAAGTGATGATACTACTTTTGACAACTGCAAAACAAAGGAAGACGTTGAGGCTATTCTTAACGGCTTAGATTCTTCTGTAAAGATCGGCGGTCAGAACGGCACAACAGGTCAGTCCTATGTTCAGGGCAGTGAAGATCTCGGCTTCCCGGGTCTTAAGGCTCAGTTCCAGGGCTATTCAAACGGCTCACTCGCTGTTCAGGATCTTCTTAACGGCAATGTTGATTATGTAATTATTGATGCCGCTCCCGCAGAGGCTATCACAAGCTCTATCAACTCTGTAAACTGATTCTGAATTGTAATAAACATCGCTTAAACGACCTCGCCCCGCAAGACGGGGTGAGGCTGTTTTTAAGTTCAAAAAGGAATTGTTATGCAAAATTTTGACAGAAAATTTGAAGTCTTTCTTCAAAGCTTTATAGACGGCGGCGGTTACAATGATGTTTTAACAGGTCTTAAAAACACACTGATTATCGCTGTTTTAGGTCTTATAATAGGTATTGTGCTCGGCACGCTTATCGGTGCAGTCAGGGTAGTTCCAAAAACAAATCCCCTGATTAAAGTGCTTGATAAGATCTGCGGAGTATATGTTTCCCTTTTCAGAGGTACACCCATGGTAGTTCAGCTCCTGGTGTTCTACTATGTACTTATGCCTATTTTCGGTTTTCATATGAATTCTGTTTCCGTTGCGGCTGTCGTTTTCGGTATGAACTCCGGCGCTTATGTTTCGGAGATAATGCGTGCCGGCATACTTTCAGTTGATCCCGGTCAGATGGAAGGCGGGCGCTCTGTAGGACTCAGTTACAGCACAACTATGATGAAGATAATAATTCCGCAGGCAGTCAAAAACATCCTGCCCACACTCGGAAACGAATTTATCTCCCTTATAAAGGAAACGTCTGTTGTAAGCTTTGTAGGCGCTATGGACCTTTATGTTGCTTTCAACAGAATGGGCTCAAACAATTACGAATTTATGGTGCCGTATCTGGTAATGGCGGTAATTTACATTGTGGTTGTATTCGTGATTTCAATGCTTATCAAGATTATGGAAAGGAGCCTGCGTAAAAGTGATAAAAGTATGTAACCTTAAAAAAAGCTTCGGCAATAATCTTGTCCTCAAGGGCATTAATTATGAGATCAACAGCAATGAAAAAATAGTTGTTATCGGCCCGTCAGGCTCAGGTAAAAGCACATTTTTAAGATGCCTCAACCTGCTTGAAACCCCTACCGAGGGTGAAGTATGGTTTGACGGCAAACTTATAAATGACAAAAAAACTGATATTAACGAAGTGCGCAAGCATATGGGAATGGTTTTTCAGCATTTCAATCTCTTTAATAATAAAACTATCTTGGAAAATATTACGCTTGCGCCCGTTCATCATAAGCTTATGAGCAAAGAAGAGGCAAACGAAAACGCACTGGCTCTGCTCAGAAGAGTAGGCCTTGAGGACAAGGCGGATGATTATCCGTCCCACCTTTCAGGCGGTCAAAAACAAAGAGCCGCTATTGTTCGTTCTCTTGCAATGAATCCTAAGGTAATGCTTTTTGACGAGCCTACTTCCGCGCTTGATCCGGAAATGGTAGGCGAGGTGCTTCAGGTTATGAAAGACCTTGCTGACGAAGGCATGACCATGGTAGTGGTAACTCACGAAATGGGATTCGCAAGGGAAGTGGCGTCCAAAGTTCTCTTTATGGATGACGGATTAATTCAGGAGGAAAATACTCCGTCTGAATTTTTCTCAAATCCCCAGAACCCGCGTCTTCGTGATTTCCTTTCAAAAGTTCTTTAACAGAAATTAAAAAAGCCGCTCTCTGAGCGGCTTTTTCTTTTTTAGCTATTATTTGGCAATTGCTTTTTTATCTGAATGTTCCTCAAAAAATCCAAGCATTTCTTCAATACATTCTTTGGAATATGACGGGCTCGGGTCAAGCACAGAAAATACATGAGGCAGCTTTCTGCCGGTGTATTTTCCTTTAAAGTCATGCAGCAGGTTTTCAACATGGAGCCTGTCAAGCGTTCTTTTCATTTTATAGGAATGGCTGTGCAGAAAATCTCCCGAAGAGGTGACAATATAGAACGGAGGCATATTTTTAATGCCTATCTTATCAATATCCATGTATTTTAAATATTGACTTTTTCTGTAATCAGAGCCAAGGAGTTCCGGTACATTGATATTCATTATCAGATTAGGGCTTATAAGATCTGCCGCTGGGGATACCGCACCGACTGCTCTGAATTTTATAAGGGGATTACTTATACAAAAGTCCTGCCTTAAAATAAACGAGCCTGATATGGCGGCTACGCAGAAAGCCAAATGTCCGCCTGCTGAATCTCCTGTCAGAAAACAGTTGTTAAGATCGGCAGGATAGTTTTCAGCAGCGTTGTATATCCATTCAAGCGCCGCAAAAATATCTTCTACCTGATCCTTGAATCTGTATTTTCCCGCAAGGCGGTAGTTTAAGTTGAAAACACAGTATCCGCGTGATGCAAGGTCAAGGCAGTAGTTTTTGTTTATTTCCTTGCTGCCTGCCATCCATCCGCCGCCGTGTATGTCAACAATAACGGGAAGTTTTCCTGCTGCGTTTTCGGGAAAATAAATATCAAGGGTGTGTTCCTCTAAATCATCTGCCAGATAGGGAAGATTGTTTTTTTGCTTAACTCCTGATGCGGGCGTCTGCATGCTTATTCTTTTGAAATCGTTTTTTTCATTTTGCTTCCAGAAAAAGTTCAAAACAGGCGTAAAAAAAGCCATTCTGCCACCTCAATAATTTAATATTAGTAATTACTTAATCTTATAATATCATATTCACAGATAAATGTTACATGTTTTACGCGGCTTCAAGCACGGTTTCAATAAAGTGCTCAACTTCTTTCATCTCAAGTTCAAGCACCATTGCTATTTCACTGTGGATTATGCTTTGCGCCTTTCTGTAGTATTTTTCATCTGAAACAGAAAGGTTCTTTCCCGTGCCTTCAAGCGAAGACTTCTTTTCGTGCAGAGTTTTGAGCAGTTTCAGAAGTTCTTTTCTGTCTGCCGAGTTTATGATCTTCTTGTACTCTTCACGGCGGATATTGGCGTTATCGTCCCAAATGCTTTCGCAATTTGGAATGGAGCGTATCATTTTCATTATTTCGTCGCGGGAAAGCACGTCCTTCATTTTGTTAGTAAGAGCTTCATTGTCAACGGGTACAAAAATAGTTTCTCTTGAATCAAAAAAAGGAGAAAGAATATAATATACTTTTGTTTCCCTTGCAAATTTCTCTTCTTTTATATCAGTTATTTGGCATGCGCCGTTTGAGCCATATACAAATACATCGCCTACTTTATACATTTTATCCCTCCTGTTTTATTACGAAATGTAAATAACGCTTTACCAAATTTTGCCTACATTAATATTATAGCACAATTCTTTTGAATTTAACAGAAAAAATTTACATAAAGTAAAAAAATGTTGCAATTCAATTAATTTCTGTAATATGTTTTTTACAATCTTTATATAAATGTTGCAATATCCATGCAGTATATGTTAGAATTACTATAAGCAATATCATTTAATTTCAGGAGCGTGGCAAAATGAAAAAAAGATTTCTTTCCATAATGCTTTCCTTACTGATTTTCACTGCGCTTGGCGTATGTGCGTTTACTGCTTTTGCAGCCGAAAGCACGGCAGTATCGCAGTCGGTAATCGATGCAAACAGCTACAATCTTAATTACAACAGCCAGATGGCAGTAGGAACAAAACAGCAGGTTCAGGTGATAATGTATAACGGGCAGACAGCGCCTAAACCCTCTTTCACCTCATCAAATACCTCTGTTGCTACCGTTACTTCTTCAGGTGTTATCACGGCGAAAGGCACAGGCAGTGCCACAATTAAGTATTCGCCTGACGGAAATTCAAGCAAGAGCATAACGGTAAATGTTAAGGCTATGCCAAAAAGCCTTTCTGTTTCGGCATCAGTAAAATCTGTTAATGAAGGGCAGAGCTTCAGTCTGAATGCCAAAGTCAACTCAGGAGCTTATCCTACTAATATCAGGTATACCACAACAAACAGCAATATTGTGTCTGTGTCTTCTTCGGGCGTTGTTACGGCGCGCGGAGAGGGCAAAGCAGTGGTTACGGCTATTACTGAAAACGGCGTAAGAGCAAACTGCACGGTATACGTTTATTCAAACAGCGGTATTTCTTTGAATAAGACTTCCGCGAAAGTTGCAATGGATAAGTCTAATGTTACCAAAGTTGTTTACGGCAAGAGCGTTCTCGGCAGAGATTTAGAGGCATATGTTATAAACGGCAACGGAAACAACAGCAAGACCTTATTCTGCACGTTTGCAGTTCATGGCTTTGAGGATAACTACGATCATGACGGTAAAGTGCTTGTAAATATCGCAAATGACCTTGTTACATATTACTCCAACTATCCCTCAGAGCTGAGAGATTACAGAATAGTTATAGTTCCCTGCGCCAACCCTGACGGCACTATTGACGGTAAAAACAATCTCCGAACCGGCTCCTCGGCTTTCGGCAGATGTACTGCTTCACATGTTGATATGAACCGCGATTTTATTTCAGGCAAATTCAAGGGGCAGGAGAGCCGCGCTTTGCGTGATCTGATGAAGTCATATAAAATGGATGTTTATATTGATTTCCACGGCTGGCTCAATACTGTTCTCGGAAACGGCTCGCTCGTTGATATCTTCAGAAGCACAAATGGACTTTCAAGGGATCAAACCGGCTCATACGGCACTTCACAGGGTTATATAATCGGCTGGGTTAATGAAAATCTCGGCGCTAAGTCGGCGCTTGTTGAATTTAAAAGCCCGTCAACCTGCCATTACACAAAGGTTGCAAGCGGCATCAGCCGAGTTGTCAGCGGCAGCTATCACGAGCAGTCTTCTATAAAATATGAGTATACAAATTCTATTTCTGCGGCTAAAAACCTGCGCTCCACTTCAGTATCAACCACTTCTGTAAATCTTTCGTGGAATGCAGTTTCAGGCGCAAAGGGCTATCAGATACAATACAGCAAGAACGGCTCAAGCTGGAGCAGTGCAGAAGTATTCGGTAAAACAAGCGGCACGGTCAGCGGGCTTGATCCGGGCGCAAGCTACTACTTCAGGGTAAGGGGCTTTACTTATTCGGGTAATGTCCGAACGTATTCAAATAATTTCTCTTCGTCGGTTACTGTGTCAACCAAGCCGGATGCCGTTGCTAATTTCAAAGCATCCGGAAGAACTTCGGACGGCTCAGCGATAATTCTAAACTGGACGCAAAAACTCAATGCCGACGGTTATAATCTTTATCAGCAGACTAATGGAAACTGGGTGAAAATAGCCACTCTTGAGGGCGGTATGAGCGGTAATTACAGAGTTACCACTAAGGCGGATACTAAATATACATTCGCTATTGAAGCATATAAAGGTTCGTCCTCAAATGTAAGCTCAAAGACTACTTATACAACGTATTCATCAACTGCGGCTCCGGCTAACTTTTATGTAAACGCCGTATCGTCTAATGTTATAAGGGCTACATGGACGGCAAAATCAGGTGTCGGTTATTATATTCAGTATGCAACAGACAGTGCGTTTACCAAAAACACAGGCGGCATATTTGTTGATGCAGGCAAAAACTATTGTGAGTTTAAAACCGATCAGTACAGCAAAAATTATTACGTAAGAATCCGTTCATGCAGAAGCTACGGCTCAGAGCAGATAGTCGGCGGCTATTCACAGACTCTTTCAACTAAAGACAGTCTGTTCAGACCGTATGGCTTAAATGTATATGCAAGAGGAAACGGCGGCAAGGCTGTTTATCTCAGCTGGTCTAAATCAGACGGCGCTCAAGGATATAAGGTTTACATTGTTTCAGGTTCAAACAAAACATTAAAGGGCACTACAACTCAAACAAAGTTCACCTTTACCGATCTCACTCCAGCTTGGGAGTATGACGTTGTTGTTGAGGCTTATAACGCTTCCAGAACTTCTGCAAGTTCAACATACCGCATCTGCGCCGCTCCTGTTCCTGTAAGCGGCATCAGTGCAGTGCTTAAAAACGATAATACTACCGCCAATATATCTTGGAAGACAGCTGCTTGCCACGGATATTATATTCAGTGGTCAACAGACCGTAATTTCAATTCTAATGTTTCAGGCGCATATATTGAAGGCAGTGCAAACACAAGCTATACGGTAAAACTGCCGTCCGGAGCGGATAATTTCTATGTGCGTGTAAGAGCGTTCAAGTATTATAACAATGCACGCGTGTTCGGAGATTTCTCAAGCCCTTACAGTCTTGAAGGATTGCTGACCGCACCATCCAACTTTAGCGTTTACGCAAGGGGAGACGGCGGCACGGATCTTTATCTTGACTGGAAAGACGTTAAAAATGCTGACGGATATAAGGTGTATATAGTTTCCGGCAGTGACAGCTACTTCAAAGGCGATACAACCGAAAGCAAATTTACCTTTACCGATCTCGTTCCTGCGTGGGAATATGATGTAAAAGTAGTTGCGTATAATGATAAAGGCAAAGAAGCGTCAGCAGTTTACCATGTTTGCGCGGCGCCTGCTCCGGTAGAGAATTTCAGCGTTTCTCTTCAGTCATCCGGCACTGCAAAGCTCACATGGAGCCAAACTGCGTCACACGGTTATTACGTGCAGTGGGCTACTGACGAGAAATTTACCAAAAATGTAGGCGGAGAGTATGTTTCTGGTACTTCCTGCAATCTTGATCTTCCTGGAAATATCAAAGATTATTATGTTCGTATTAGAGCATGGAAATGGTATAAAGACGCGAAACTGTACGGCGATTTCAGTGCAGCTCAGTTTATAGGTGATAAACTTTCCGCACCTAAAGGATATAATGTTTATGCCCGCGGTGCAGGCGGCAAAAATCTCTATCTTGAGTGGGATAAAGTAGATGGCGCTGACGGATACAAAGTATATATCGTTTCTGGTAATACTAAATATTTCAAGGGTGATGTAACGGAAGCAAGATTTATATTCACCGATCTTACCCCTGCTTGGGAGTATGATGTAATGGTAGTTGCGTATAATGAAAAATGCTCTGTTTCTTCAATTTATCATATATGCGCCGCTCCTTCTCCCGTACGCGAGTTTGAGGTAAGTGCTGTTGATGACAGCACGGTTAAGGCTTCTTGGTCGGTTGAAGCGTCCCACGGATATTATATACAGTGGGCAACTGATGAGAATTTCACTCAGAATGTTGAAGGCGAATTTATATCCGGCAGCGGTTCAACTACCAAAAAGATTTCTGTTGACGGTGATGTTTCCGATTATTATTTCAGAGTTAGAGTATGGAAATACTATGAGGGAAGCCGCTTATACAGCGATTTCAGCGCTCCTCTTCAGGTTTCCGATGATTTAAACAAGTAATACAATATTCCAAAAAAAAGAGGCCTGAGCAGTGCTCAGACCTCTTTAGCTTATAGCTTGTTATATTATGTTATGACCAGGGCCATTCAACAGGATTGTCATCGTCCCTGATATCACTGCCGTCGCTCGTTGATATAACATCCTCAAAGCGGAAAGTTTCAATTTCAGCATACGGCTTCAGATACTTTTCTTTCATGGCGTTTTCTCCTTTCTAAATATTAAATGCGGTTTTAATATTGTCTTTTATTTCCTGACTTATTTCGTCATCATTCATAATGCTTGTTATCACATCGTTTACACAGTAAGTCTTTATTTCTGAATAATATACCTGACCGTTGATAACGGCGTATGCTCTTGCCGATACTTTTGTGTCATATGCCGATTTAGGCATTTGAGTAAATACAAGATTGTAGCTGTTTGTATCAATTACCGACTGCGATACTGCGGTGCTTTCGGCTGCAATAACAGCCCTATAATGTGAATTACTTTCAGATAAGCTAAATTAGGTAAACTTATCTAATTCTATTTTATACAAGGAGATGAAGTCTGTCAATTTATAATAAATTCCATAGAAGCAATATTATTTGATTAAAACTACATAAAAAGCACAAAAACAAAATTATTTGCATCTCTGTTAAACTGTGATATTTGCAGACGAAAATAAAAGTCCCGGATAATATATTCCGGGACTTTTTATAACGCTTTATTTAGTCTTTTTTGTTTTTATAATACTGAGCTTTTATAAGCTGAAAACTCTCCTCGCTGATGTCATGTTCTATTTTACAGGAATCCTGATACGCCGTTTCTTCACTTGTGCCCAGCTGCATAAGAAATCCTGCTATGACATTGTGCCTCTCATATATTTTTTCGGCAATTTCACGGCCTTTGTCAGTCAGCGTAATATCGCCGTTATTGTCAATGGATACATATCCGTCCTCCCTCAAATTCTTCATATATACCGAAACGGAAGGCTTGGAAAATCCCATTTTGTTGCTTATGTCGATACATCTGCAATATCCCTTTTCGTTGTGTATTACAAGTATCGTTTCAAGATAGTTTTCGGCACTCTCCTTTATATGCATAATACTCTCACCTCATGCACATATATTAACACAAAAAAGATTGAATTTCAATTATGTCAGAAAAGTACTCTGAACTCAAACTTTTTTGAGCAGTGAGGGCATACTACTGCATGCTTTCCTTTTACTCTTTTCATTCTCAAAACGGCTTTGCATTGCGGGCAGGTTCTGAAAACATGTGTTTTTCTGAATTTCCACCTGTTTCCGAGATCTTTGAATTTCTTTTTAAATATTCCCGCAAACTTCAGCCAGTTTTCGTTTTCTTTTCTTCTGTTTTCTGTTTTCTTTGAAAACACTCTTAAAAATGCAAAAATAAAAAGTCCCCACGCAACTGCAGAGAATATTATATAAAATATTCCGTCAACAGCTCTGCCGAGTATCATCGCAAGAATGATAGCCGCAAGATAAAACCAAAGCAATGCTCTGTAAAGCTGATCGATTCCGTATCTACCATACATAAATCTTTGAAATTTAACCGCTAAGTCCGTAAAAAACTTTTTCATTTAAATGCATTGTCCTTTCGACTTGTAATAATAGAGAATAGTTATCAGTAATACTGTGAATCTCCTGTTCTTTCACCAAAATAAACTGATGAATCGCCGCTGTCACCGTATTCCGTTGTGTATTCCTCGCTGTAACCCGTCTGCGGTTCCGGCGAAGGATTGTAGTTGTTTCCGCTGTGCCCGCTTCCTGCGCTGAAAGCAAGCGTTAAAAGATAAAAAATAAGTCTGACAACTATAAGCAGCAGGATGAATTTGAAAATTCTGGAAAGGCAGCCTCCGCTCTTTACATTGTAAGCTCGTCTTTCGTGTGTTGAGTTACCGAAATCATCTTCAAATTCAGCAAATCCGCCGAACGGATTTACAAACCCTCCCTGAGCGCTCATTCTTATCCTGTCATAAGTTGCACGGTAAGTGTAGTTCTCAGGAGCCATTGCACAAGCCTGCTGTATGTGAGAAAGCGATATTTCTCTTCTTCCGGCTCCGTAGTTTGCCAGCGCTGAAAGATAATACCACTGAGCAGTTCTATCTTCAATGTTATTAAGCAAATTAAGTGCCTGCGTAAATTGCCTGTTGTTGATGAACTGCGCTATAGAGGTATAATAGTCGGGCGCCGATGAACCTGAACGGCTTCTGCGGGAAGAGGAGTATGTGCTTCCGCCCTGCTTAGCCGCGCCGCTTTTGATTTGGTCAAACGCCGCGTTTATTTCCGCCATTTTTTCGGCGGCATGTTTGTCGTTAGGATTGAGGTCGGGGTGGTATTTTTTTGCCAGCTTTTTGTATGCCTTTGCGCACTCTTCTTCTGACGCCCCGTCCGGTACTCCCAGCACCTTGTAAGGATTAGTTATCATATTTCTCCCTTTGAAATTTAATTTCCATTAAGTTATCATACAATTATTGATTATATGTTAATAACTTGTAACAAATCCGCAAATCCGCACTTGAAATCTAAGCTTTCGTTTGGTAATATTATGTTATTAAGTTTACGGAGGTTTCCTTATGGATTTTATGCTTCTTACCATAGGCGATTCAATTGATAAGTTGTTTTATAATTTTGACATCGCCGTATTCCGTTTCTTCGCGGATATTCAGAATTCATTTTTAACTGTTGTTGCAAAGCTTTTCACTTCTTTCGGTGATGAGGCTTTTGTTATTCCAATGGTTGTTCTCGGCGTTGTGCTTATGCTTTTTAAAAAGACGAGAAAATACGGCTTTGCACTTGTTTTTGCAATCATTGTCGGCACTCTTGTTACAAATGTAATAGCAAAGCCTGCCGTTTTAAGAATCAGACCGTATAATACACTGCAGGATGTTGAATTTTACTGGCAGGCGTATTTAGGAGCCGGTGCGCTGAGCGAGTCTGATTATTCATTCCCAAGCGGTCATACAACTGCGGCTTTTGAGGTAGCAGTATCTATGGCTCTTGTTTTCAGGTCTGAAGGCAAAAAGAAAATTGCATGGATTTTCCCCGCTATTGCAGCGTGCACAATGGGAAGCCGTGTATATCTGATGGTTCATTATCCTACCGATGTTCTCGGCGGTATGATAATCGGCACCCTTTCCGGTGTTGCCGGCTATTTCATCATGAAGGGTCTGATGTATCTTATTTCCAATGTTAAGCCTTTTACTGCACTGGATAAGATAGACCTTGCAAAAATCAAATTTTTAAAATGGACTTCAGGCAGAGCGGGCGCGGCTGTTATAGCTGTTGCCGTTTTCGGAATTTTCCTTTATTCGTTTATACCGGGCCTCAGCGAGGGCGGCGAAGATGTTCATAGATGCGAATATAACGAAGAATATGACTGCTATAATGCTGCAAAGGTAGATGACGAAGATTATCCTCCTATTGACGGCAAGGAGTATTGCAAGATTCATTGGAAACAGCTTATGGGCGAAGACAAATAATCAGTATCAATCAGCGGAATTAAAATCTTTACGGTTTTAATTCCGCTTTTATTTTTTTCTCATATTATAGTCATGGGTGATAAATTTGCAGACTATAAGCCTTTGTATGATAGTCAAAAATGAAGAAAAAACCTTGGCGCGCTGTCTTGAAAGCGTCAAAGGATTTTTTGACGAGATAGTTATAATAGATACGGGCAGCACTGATGAAACCATAAATATAGCCGCAAAATACACAGACAAGATATTAAGCTTTGAGTGGTGTGATGATTTTTCGGCGGCGCGTAATTATTCTTTTTCCAAAGCGTCCTGCGATTATGTTATGTGGCTTGATGCAGATGATGTAATTCTTGAAAGCAATCTTGATAAACTTAAACAGCTTAAAAAGAATTTAAGCGGTAAAGAGGACGTTATTATGTTGCCCTATAATACGTCATTTGATAAAAATTCCAAGCCGCTGTTTTCATTCTACCGTGAAAGAATTTTAAAACGCAGCAGGGACTTCAAATGGCACGGCAGAGTGCATGAGGCTGTTGAGTACGGAGGAAATGTTGTTTATTATGATGCCGCAGTTACTCATAAGAGCATAAAAAAGCATTATTCTGAGAGAAATTTAAATATTTATTTAAAACAGGAAAAATTAGGCGAGCCTTTCTCCGCGCGCGATAAATTCTATTTCGGCAGAGAGCTTTATTATCATTCGCATTATTCACTTGCCGCATCAAAACTTACGGAATTTCTCGAAGAGGGCAGGGGATGGATTGAAAATAATATAGAGGCATGTAAAATTCTTTCTTACTGCCTAAGAAAAACAAAGGGAGACAGGTATGCTCTTGAAGCGCTTTTCCGTTCGTTTCATTATTCTCAGCCACGCGCTGAAATATGCTGTGAAATAGGTAAGATCTTTCTTGAACAGGGCGAGTTTTCAACTGCGGCTTACTGGTACTCTCTTGCGCTTTCATCGGAGCCTGATACGCACAGCGGCGCTTTTGTTGATTATTCGTCATACGGCTTTATTCCCGCTATTCAGTTAACAGTATGTTATGACAGACTCGGAGACACAAAACAGGCTGAATATTATAACGAGATAGCAGGGAAATATAGACCCGATGCCGAAGAATATTTATATAATAAAAAATATTTTAGTTCTCTTTCGGGTAACGTAAACTGATTTTCAAAATATAATGGTAACGGATACACTAATCTGTATCTATATTGAAAATTCAGGGTGGATTAAGATATATGACTCATTATAAAGGTTTTGACAGAGATGCCGTATGCTGCTGCAAAAATGATGATAAATGCTCATGCAGCATCTGCTGTAAAGGCGATACAGGCGCAACGGGTCCAACCGGTCCCACGGGCCCTACTGGCCCTGCAGGCGGTCCTACAGGACCGACAGGGGCAACAGGCGCTACGGGTGCAACAGGTGCAACCGGAATGATGGGACTTAAAGGAAATACCGGAGCCACAGGTGCTACAGGCCCTACAGGACCCGCTGGCCCAACAGGGCCTACCGGTGCTCAGGGTCCCGTCGGATCGCAAGGTCCCATCGGACTTCCCGGAGATAGAGGTGCAACCGGTCCTACAGGTGCAACCGGTACTACAGGCGCAACAGGTCCTACAGGCGTAACCGGTGCCACAGGTTCTACGGGTGCATCAGGCGCAGACGGCGCAACGGGTGCAACAGGTCCTACAGGTGTAACAGGCCCCACAGGAGCAACAGGCCCCACGGGCGCATCTGGTGCAGACGGCGCCGCAGGCGCAACAGGTCCTACTGGTGTAACCGGAGCCACAGGTGCTACAGGAGCCACAGGACCCACAGGACCCACGGGTTCATCAGGCGCAGACGGCGCAGATGGTGCAGACGGCGCCACAGGAGCAACAGGCGCTACAGGTGCAACAGGTCCCACTGGCGCAACAGGTCCCACTGGCGCTACAGGCGCAACGGGTCCCACAGGTGCAACGGGTCCCACTGGTCCGACAGGTCCAACAGGTCCCACTGGTCCGACAGGACCGTCTGCTGATGCTCTTACGGCGGACGCAGTAACGGCTCACAACTTTGCAGTTCAGGCTTCAAACGTAGCTGTTCCGTATTCTTTTGCGGCAACTCCCACTTCGTCAGGTTCAGCTATTTCACATGTTGACGGCTCTTCCGATGTTGTTGTCAGCAGAACAGGAATATATCAGCTTGATTATAACGGTGTAGTTACTTCTAATTGTGAAACGGAATTTCCCGATGTCTATGCCGTAAGGATTCATCAGAACGGTATGCCTGTTGACGGTGCTGTATTCAAACACAGTTTTCTTGCGCCCAAGCAGACTGTAACAGCGGTTATTTCCGTACCTGTTGAGATAGACACCGTTCCTACTGTTATCAGTGTGGTGCCCAGCTCAGACAATTATGATTCAAAAGAAGCTTCACTTAATGTGGTTCGTATAGGATCAAATTAAATTGCTGTTTTAGAATAAAAAACACGTGTTATATGTGATTTTTTCGCACTTCCGCA
This sequence comes from uncultured Oscillospiraceae bacterium, assembly GCA_900539425.1. Taxonomy (GTDB): domain Bacteria; phylum Bacillota; class Clostridia; order Oscillospirales; family Acutalibacteraceae; genus Eubacterium_R. Next base: position 40,317 of record UQBX01000013.1, read on the forward strand.
AGGAGGTGCGTTTTTTTATATAAAATTTTCATTGTGAAATCTAACGATTTTTATAAAAAAACTTTGTGAAAAATAACGAAAAAATTTTTGAATTATTTTTCAGTTATGTATTGACAAATCGCACTTAGTTATATATAATAAACGGGTCTGCGAAAAGGTTTATATTATAATTAATATGTAATATAAGATTTTCGCACTGATATGCGATGATGCCGGAGGTGGCGCTTAACCCAGAGCGGGAATTTCGGCGGAGTATGTCCGATTTTAAACCGGGCGAAATTATACTGATTTTCATTCCTTTGTGCAGATAGCTTGCGTATGTCTGCTGCCGCGCAAAGGCTGCCCGAATGATATGCTGTCATTCGGTTTTTAAATGGGCGGCCTTGAAACACGCGGGTGGGTGGAATGATAAATCCGGTAAAGTCTCGCACCAATATTTTTCAGGAGGAAAAGTAAATGGCAGCAAGCAAAGTAAAGATCCGCATCAGACTTAAGGGCTATGATCACAGCCTTGTTGATCAGGCTGCTGAGAAAATCGTTGAAACTGCTAAGGCTACTGGCGCGCAGGTAAGCGGTCCTATCCCGCTTCCTACAGAAAAAGAAGTTGTTACGATTTTAAGAGCCGTTCACAAGTATAAGGACAGCCGTGAACAGTTTGAGCAGAGAACACACAAAAGACTCATCGATATCCTCAGACCTTCAAACAAAACTGTTGAAGCTCTGACGAATCTTGAGCTCCCGGCTGGCGTTGATATAGAGATTAAGCTCTAATAAACGCTTGACGAGGTCAAGTTGGGAAACCAACCAATAACCAAGGAGGAAAAATAATGAAAAAAGGTATTATCGGAAAAAAGATTGGCATGACCCAGATCTTCGATGAAAACGGTAAGGTTATCCCCGTTACCGTAATTGAAGCGGGTCCCTGCGTAGTAACCCAGAAGAAGACTGTTGAGAACGACGGTTATGACGCTGTTCAGGTCGGCTTCGGCGATGTTAAGGTAAGCAAGCTTAACAAGCCCCTCAAGGGTCACTTCGCAAAGAACGATGTTGCTCCCAAGAAAACTCTTAAAGAGTTCCGCCTTGAGGATTGCTCGGCACTCAATGTCGGCGATATCATTAAGGCTGACACATTCGCTGAGGGCGAAATCGTAGACGTTAAGGGAACTTCAAAGGGCCACGGAACAGCAGGCGCAATCAAGCGCTGGAACTTCTCCAGACTCCGTGAATCACACGGTACAGGTCCTAACGCACGTCATCAGGGTTCACTCGGTGCGTGCTCAAGCCCCTCAAGAGTATTCAAGGGCAGAAAGATGGCCGGTCATTACGGTCACGAAACAGTAACCGTTCAAAATCTTTTGGTTGCTAAGGTAGATAACGAAAACAATCTTATCGCAATTAAGGGCGCCGTTCCGGGTCCTAAGGGCGGAATAGTTGTTATCGCAGACGCTGTTAAAGCTTAAGGAAAGGAGAGATTATAATGGCACAGGTTCAGGTTTATAACCAGGAAGGCCGCAAAACTTCAAAACTTGATCTTGCGGATTCCGTTTTCGGCATTGAGCCGAACAAATATGCAATGCATCTTGCTGTTGTAAGCTATCTTGCTGCACAGCGCCAGGGCACCCAGTCAACTCTCACTCGTTCCGAAGTTTCAGGCGGCGGTGCAAAACCTTGGAGACAGAAGGGAACAGGCCGTGCCCGTCAGGGTTCAACAAGAAGCCCTCAGTGGACACACGGCGGTATTGCTCTCGGTCCCAAGCCCAGAAAGTACAAGGTTAATGTAAACAAGAAGGTAAAGAGACTTGCTATGAAGTCAGCTCTTTCTTCTAAGGTTGCAGAATCCGAGATGCTTGTAGTTAACAAGATAGAGCTTGAAGAGATCAAAACAAAGGCAGTTGCCGAAATGCTCGCAAAGCTCAAGACCGGCAAAAAAGTACTTCTCGTACTTCCGGAAAATAACGAAACAATCTATAAGAGTGCCCGCAACATTAAGGGCGTTAAGGTTGCAACAGTAAGCACACTTTGCGTTTACGATATCCTTAACTGCAACAATCTTGTTGTTCTCAAGGATGCAGCCAAGAAAATTGAGGAGGTATATGCGTAATGAAAACAGCTCACGACATTATCCTGAAGCCTATCATTACCGAAGAGTCTATGACAGGGCTTGTAGTTAAAAAGTATACCTTCAAGGTAGCGAAGGACGCTAATAAGATCGAGATTGCCAAAGCAATCGAAGAGGTATTCCCCGGAACTAAAGTGGCAAAGGTTAACACCATGAACGTACGCGGTCATGAGCGCCGTCAGGGTATGAACAAGGGCTACACACCTTCGTGGAAAAAAGCAATCGTTACTCTTACCGAAGATTCAAAGGAAATCGAATTCTTCAACGATATGATGTAACGTAAACCCTACAGAATATATTACATTATATATTAGAGAAATTTCGAATGATGAAGTATGAAGAGTGCCATCTCTTCGCAAAGTTATTCAGAAAGGAAAAATAATAATGGCTATTAAGAATTACAAGCCGACTACTCCTTCCAGAAGAAATATGTCGGTTACAGATTATTCTTCCCTCTCTAAAGTTGCTCCTGAAAGGTCATTGCTTGAGCCCATCAGCAAAAAGTCAGGCCGTAACTCTTACGGAAGAATAACCGTTCGTCATCGCGGCGGCGGAAACAGAAAGAAATACCGCGTAATTGATTTCAAGAGACAGAAGTTCGATGTACCCGCAACGGTTCAGTCAATCGAATACGATCCCAACCGTTCAGCTCACATCGCTCTTATCAAGTATGAAGACGGCATCAAGAATTATATCATTGCACCGGAAGGCCTTAAGGTTGGTGCTACTGTTGTTGCCGGCCCCGACGCTGATATCGTAGCAGGAAACGCTCTTCCTCTCAAGAATATCCCCGTCGGCACAATTATCCACAATGTTGAGCTTTATCCCGGCAGAGGCGCTCAGCTTGCTCGTTCAGCAGGTAACAGCGCTCAGCTCATGGCTCTTGAAGGCCCTTATGCATTGCTCAGACTCCCCTCAGGCGAGCTTCGCAATGTACCGGCTGAGTGCATGGCAACAATCGGCGTCGTAGGCAACACCGATCACGCTAATGTTAAGATCGGTAAAGCAGGCCGTAAGCGCAACATGGGCTGGAGACCCACAGTACGTGGTTCTGTTATGAACCCGAACGATCACCCCCACGGCGGTGGTGAAGGTAAGTCTCCTATCGGTCGTCCCGGTCCTGTTACACCTTGGGGCAAACCTGCTCTTGGTTATAAGACACGCAACAGGAAGAAAGCTTCTAACAAGATGATCGTAAGACGTCGTAACGGTAAATAAGAGGAAAGGAGAAGATTAGATGAGTAGAAGTACTAAAAAAGGCCCTTATGTTGAAGAAAGCCTTTACAAAAAGGTAGCCGCTCTTAATGAGAAAGGCGACAAGCAGGTTATCAAAACCTGGTCAAGAAGTTCAACTATCTTCCCTGAGTTCGTAGGACATACATTTGCTGTTCATGACGGTAGAAAGCACGTTCCTGTTTATGTAACTGAGGATATGGTTGGTCACAAACTCGGTGAGTTCGCTCCCACAAGAACATTCCGCGGCCACGCAGGCTCAAAGACAACGAAGTAATCGAAAGGAGAATTAAACTATGGAAGCAACAGCTAAAGCAACATATGTTCGTATTTCTCCCAGAAAGGTTCAGATTGTTCTTGATTTAATCAGAAATCAACCTTGCGACAAAGCTATGGCAATCCTTAAGCACACACCCAAAGCTGCTACAGAGCCGCTCGCAAAAGTTCTTAAGTCTGCAATAGCAAACGCGGAGAACAACAATAATATGGACGTATCAAGATTATACGTAAGCTACTGCAATGTAACTGCAGGCCCCACACTCAAGAGGATCCGTCCCAGAGCACAGGGCAGAGCTTACAGAATCAATAAGAGAACATCACACATCACCATTACCGTTAAGGAAATGGAAGACTAAGCGAGGAGGAAAAGTTAAATGGGACAGAAATGTAATCCTACCGGTTTAAGAATCGGTGTCATCAAAAACTGGGACTCCCGCTGGTACGCTAAAAAGGCTGATTTCGGCAACACTCTTGTTGAAGATTACAACCTTCGTAAGTACTTGCTTGAAACCCTTAAGAGCGCGGGTGTTCCAAAAGTAGAAATCGAGCGTGACGCTAAGCGCGTAAGAATCAACATCCACTGCGCAAAGCCCGGTATGGTTATCGGAAAGCAGGGTGCTGAGATCGACAAGCTCAAAGCTATCTGCGCTAAGAAGCTCGGCAAAAACAACGATGAAGTTTTCATCAACATCATCGAAATCAAGCAGCCCGATCTCAATGCAGCACTTGTTGCTCAGAGCATCGCTACTCAGCTTGAAAAGCGTGTTTCATTCCGCCGTGCAGTTAAGCAGGCTATCAGAAACACAATGAGATGGGGCGCACGCGGTATCAAGGTTCAGGTTTCAGGCCGTATCGGCGGAGCTGAAATCGCACGTTCCGAAACTTATAAGGAAGGCACAATACCGCTTCAGACAATCCGTGCCGACATCGATTACGGCACCGCAGAAGCTGCTACAACATACGGCAGAATCGGCGTTAAGACATGGATCTATCAGGGCGAAGTTCTCCGCGAAAGCAGAAACAAGCCCCAGAGAAGAAATAACTACACCCGCCGCAGAGATAACAATAAGGACAATAACAGAGGCGGCAGGCGCAGGGAAGGAGGAAATCACTAATGCTCTTACCAAAGCGTGTTAAGCACCGTAAGCAGCACAGAGGTCGTATGACCGGTGAGGCTACAAGGGGCAATAAGGTAACTTATGGTCAGTTCGGTCTTCAGGCTACAGAGCCTGCATGGATCACAGCAGCTCAGATAGAGGCTGCCCGTATTGCTATGACTCGTTACACAAAGCGTGGCGGTCAGGTATGGATCAAGATTTTCCCCGACAAGCCGATTACGGCAAGACCGGCTGATACCCGTATGGGTAAAGGTAAAGGTAACGTTGACTACTGGGTAGCAGTAGTTAAGCCGGGCAGAGTTATGTTCGAACTCGGCGGCGTTGATGAGGTTGTAGCTCGCGAGGCTATGCGTCTTGCAGCAAACAAACTTCCTATCAAATGTAAATTTGTGACTAAAGAAGAGGGAGGCGAGCAGTAATGAAAGCAGCTGAAATAAAGAAGCTCAGCGCAGAACAGCGCGCGGCAAAGCTTGCGGAGCTTAAAGAGGAGCTCTTTAATCTTCATTTCCAGCAGGCTATCAACCAGCTCGACAACCCCATGAGAATCAAAGCTGTAAGAAAAGATATCGCACGTATCAAAACAGTTGAGCGCGAAATCGAACTTGCAGACTCAAATTCTTAAGATAGGAGGTAGTTTATTATGAGCGAAAGAAACCTCAGAAAAACAAGAGTTGGTATAGTATCAAGCGATAAGATGGATAAAACCGTTGTTGTTTCAATTAAGGACAGGGTTCGCCATCCGCTTTACGGAAAGATCATTAACCGTACAGTTAAATACAAGGCGCATGATGAGGATAACTCCTGCGGCGTAGGCGATAAGGTTCTTATTATGGAAACCCGCCCGCTCAGCAAGGACAAGAGATGGCGCGTTGTTGAAATCATTGAAAAGGCTAAGTAATCATTGCGAATTACGGCTTTTAAATAATTTAGTTTAATAAAATAATAACTGCAAGATGCAAAGTGTTATTTTGCAGTACGAAGGAGGAAAATGCTGTGATACAACAGGAAAGCCGTCTTAAAGTTGCAGACAACACCGGCGCGAAAGAGCTTCTTTGCATTCGTGTTCTCGGCGGCTCAGGCAGAAGATATGCTAATATCGGCGATGTAATCGTTGCTTCTGTTAAAAAGGCAGCCCCCAACGGCGTTGTTAAAAAAGGCGAAGTTGTTAAAGCAGTCATCGTTCGTACAACTAAAGGTGTACGTCGTGACGACGGTCAGTACATTCGTTTTGATGAAAATGCTGCCGTAATTATCAAAGAGGATAAAACTCCTCGAGGCACCCGTATTTTCGGACCGGTAGCCAGAGAACTCCGTGATAAGGATTATATGAAGATCCTTTCTCTTGCTCCGGAAGTACTTTAATGGAGGTGCTGAATATGAGTAAAATGTTTGTTAAAACCGGCGATACCGTTATGGTACTCAGCGGAAAATCAAAGGGCGTTAAGGGCGAAGTTATCGCTGTAAGCCCAAAAGAGGGTAAAGTTATCGTTAAGAAGGTAAACGTTGTTACCAAGCATGTTAAGCCCCGTAAAATGGGCGAGCAGGGCGGACTTGTTCCCGTTGAATCTGCTCTCTATGCTTCAAAGGTACAGCTTGTTTGCCCCAAGTGCGGCAAGGCTACCCGTGTAGGTCATAAAGACGGCAAGCGCGTCTGCAAGCAGTGCGCTAACGAGTTTTAAGAAAGGGAGGACATAACTGATGGCTGCAAGATTAAAAGAAGCCTACAAGAGCGAAATAGCTCCGGCTCTTATGAAAAAGTTTGAGTACAAGTCTGTTATGCAAATCCCTAAGCTTGACAAGATTGTTCTCAATGTTGGCTGCGGTGAAGCTCGCGACAATTCAAAAGTTGTTGACGCTATCATCAATGACCTCAGCATTATCACAGGTCAGAAACCGGTTGTATGCCGTGCAAAGAAGTCTGTTGCTAACTTCAAACTTCGTGAAGGCATGCCTATCGGCGTAAAGGTAACTCTCAGAGGCGATAAGATGTATGAATTCCTTGACAGGTTTTTCAATCTTGCACTTCCCAGAGTTCGTGACTTCAGAGGTATCAACCCCAACTCATTTGACGGTCGTGGCAACTATGCTATGGGTATCAAAGAGCAGTTGATTTTCCCTGAGATCGATTATGATAAGATTGATGCCGTTCGCGGTATGGATATAATTATGGTAACAACTGCCAATACTGATGAAGAAGGCAGAGAGCTTCTCAGAATGCTGGGCGCTCCGTTTTCAGAGTAAGGAGGGAATATCGTGGCAAAAACATCTATGAAAGTCAAGGCTGCAAAGCCGGCTAAGTATTCAACAAGAGCTTACAACAGATGTAAGATCTGCGGTAGACCTCATGCTTATCTTCGTAAGTATGGCGTATGCCGTATCTGCTTCAGAGAGCTCGCTCACAAGGGTGAGATCCCCGGAGTTACAAAATCTTCATGGTAAGAATGGGAAATTGCTAAATTTATAAAAGGAGGAAATATCAATGCATATTACAGACCCTATCGCTGATATGCTTACAAGAATTCGTAACGCTAATTCGGCAAAACACGATACAGTAGATATTCCTGCGTCAAAGATGAAGAAGGCAATTGCTCAGATTCTTGTTGATGAAGGTTATATCAAATCGTTTAAGGTTATTGAAGATGATAAACAGGGTGTTATCCGTGTAACCCTTAAATACGGAGAAGGAAAATCACAGGTTATCACAGGTCTTCGCAGAGTTTCCAAACCGGGCCTTCGCATTTATTCAAATGTTGAGGATATGCCCAAGGTTATGAAGGGCCTCGGTGTGGCTATCATTTCCACATCTAAGGGCGTTATGACCGATAAGGAAGCACGCAAGCAGAATGTCGGCGGCGAAGTACTTGCGTTCGTATGGTAAGGAGGTGCAGTAAGGTATGTCACGTATAGGCTTAAAGCCAATCACAGTTCCGGCAGGAGTTGACATTTCCATCAACGGAAATGAGATTACTGTTAAAGGACCCAACGGTACCCTTTCAATGGATAAGCACCCCAACATCAGCGTAAGCGTTGAGGACGGCGTTGTCAGCTGCTCCAGACCGAATGATGATAAAGAAAACAGAGCCCTTCACGGCCTTACTCGCGCTCTGATTGCCAATATGGTAGAGGGCGTTGTAAATGGCTTCAAGAAGGTTCTTGAGGTTAACGGTGTAGGTTACCGTGTTCAGATGCAGGGTAACGATCTCGTTATGAACCTCGGCTATTCTCATCAGGTAACAATGACTGCTCCCGAGGGCATCAAAATTGAATGCCCCACTGCAAACCAGATAGTAATATCAGGCGCAGATAAGCAGGCGGTTGGTCAGTTCGCTGCTCAGGTACGCGAAAAGAGACCTCCCGAGCCGTACAAGGGCAAGGGTATCAAATATGCTGAAGAGCATATCCGCCGCAAAGAGGGCAAAGCAGGTAAGAAATAAGGGAAGGAGTGAATTACTTTGGTTTCAAGACAGGATGCAAATAAGGCAAGAAAAAGGCGTCACCAGAGAGTGCGCAGAAAGATTTCCGGCACAGTTGATTGTCCCAGGCTCAATGTATATCGCTCCCTCAGCAATATCTATGTTCAGCTTATCGACGATGTTGCCGGCGTAACACTCGCTCAGGCTTCAACTGTTGAAAAGGAATTCGCCGCTTACGGCGGTAATGTAGAGGCAGCTAAAGCTGTCGGTAAAACACTGGCGGAAAGAGCCAAGGCAAAAGGCATTGAAGAATGCGTATTTGACCGCGGCGGTTATGTTTATCACGGTCGTGTTGCTGCTGTTGCAGACGGCGCCCGTGAAGGCGGACTTAAGTTCTAAAGAAGGAGGATAATGCTTTATGTCAAAGATAGATGTGTCTTCAATGGAACTTGAAGAAAGAGTTGTAAAAATTAACCGCGTATCTAAAACCGTAAAGGGCGGTCGTATCTATAAGTTCTCAGCTCTTGTAGTTGTTGGCGACGGTAACGGTCTTGTTGGCTTCGGTGTCGGCAAGTCAGGCGAAGTTCCGGACGCTATCCGCAAGGGTATCGAGGACGCTAAGAAGAATGTTATGAGAGTTGCTTTAAGAGGCACAACAATTCCTCACGAGGTAAAAGGCAAGTACGGCGCTGGCGAAGTGCTTCTTATGCCTGCTCCTCAGGGTACCGGCGTTATCGCAGGCGGCCCTGTTCGTGCGGTTGTTGAAACAGTAGGCATCTCTGATATTCGTACAAAGGCTATAAGGTCAAACAATCCTTATAATGTAGTAAGAGCAACACTTAACGGTCTTGCTCAGCTCCGCACAGCAGAGCAGGTTGCAGCTGTTCGCGGAAAGTCAGTTAAGAAGATTTTTGAATAAGGAGGGTGGAAAATGGCAGAAATTAAAATCACTTTGAAAAAGAGCCTCATCGGCTGCAAAAAGGATCAGATTGCCACGGCCCACTCACTCGGTCTTCGTAAGATTGGCAATGTAACAGTTCAGCCGGATAATGAACAGACCAAGGGAAAAATCAAAAAGATTTCTCACCTTGTAGAAGCTCAGGAAGCATAAGAGGAGGTGCGTTTTAAATGAGATTACATGAACTTTCTCCTGCTGAGGGCTCTAAAAAAGCTGTAAAAAGAATCGGCAGAGGCGCAGGCTCAGGCCAGGGCAAAACTGCCGGCAAGGGTCATAAGGGCGCAAAGGCTCGTTCAGGCTACAGCCGCCGCCCCGGTTTTGAAGGCGGTCAGATGCCTCTTCAGAGACGTGTTCCCAAAAGAGGTTTCAACAATATTTTCCGCACCGAATATGCCATCGTAAATCTCTCCTCACTTGAGGAAAGATTTGAGGCAAATGCAACTGTTGATGCAGAAAGCCTCAAGGCATGCGGACTTGTTACTAAAGAGCTTGACGGTATCAAAGTTCTCGCTAAGGGCGAGCTTACAAAGGCTCTTAACGTAAAGGTAAATGCAGTCAGTGAGGCTGCAAAAGCTAAGATAGAAGCTGCAGGTGGCACGGTGGAGGTGCTGTAAATGATTAAGACCATCGTCAACGCCTGGAAGATTCCTGAGATAAGAAAGAAGCTGTTATTTACAGCATTCATCATTCTTGTTTTCAGAATCGGCTCATTTATACCCGTACCGTTTCTTGATATTGCCGATTCAATTGAAGTCGGCAGAGGAAATACTATCCTCACATATCTCAGTCTTATGACAGGTAGTGCGTTTAACTACGGAACGATTTTCGCTATGTCAATCACACCGTATATCAACGCGTCCATCATCATGCAGCTGCTTGCTGTTGCAATCCCGGCTCTTGAAAGACTTCAGAGAGAAGGCGAGGAAGGCAGAAAGAAGATCGCTTCAATTACACGTATAGTAACTGTTGTTCTCGGTCTGCTTCAGTCCCTTGCATATTACTTCTTCCTTCGCGCCAATGATTATCTTATGACAGATGCCAACGGCGCAGCTTTCACCGGTTTCGCAGCTGTATTCCAGGCTGTTGTTATAATAGCTGTTCTCACAGCCGGCACAGCAGTTATCATGTGGCTCGGCGAGCAGATCACTATTTCAGGTATCGGCAACGGTATTTCAATCATACTTTTCGCGGGTATCGTTTCAAGATTCCCCACAATCATAAGACAGTATATCGGTTATTTGGAAACAGGCCGTATGGTTTATAACTTCCTTGTTCCTGCTATCCTTATCGTATTCCTTCTTATGATCGTATATATCGTATTTATGGATAACGCGGAAAGAAGAATCCCCATCCAGTACGCAAAGCGTGTTGTAGGCCGTAAGATGTACGGCGGTCAGTCCACTAATATGCCTATCAAGGTTAATATGAGCGGTGTACTTCCCATCATCTTCGCGTCATCGATTCTTTCACTTCCCGGTACTGTTCAGATGTTTATTTCATCTGATAAATACGAGGGCACATTCTGGGAGAGCTTCTTCAATGCTTTCCAGAGCGATTCCTGGTGGTATGCGGGCATGTATTTTGTGCTCATTATCTTCTTCGGATATTTCTACAGCACAATTCAGTACAACCCGATAGAAATGGCAAACAATCTTCGCAAGAACAACGGCTCAATTCCCGGCATTCGTCCCGGCAAGCCCACTTCGGACTATATCTTAAAAGTTCTGATGAGGCTTACACTTATCGGTGTTCTGATGCTCTCCGTTGTTGCTTTGCTTCCCATTATATGGTCACTTATCTGCGATGCAACAATTCCTCCGCTTACAGAAGGCGGAAGCGATGGCGGCTTCTCAGTTTCACTCGGCGGTACATCAATCATCATTATGTGCGGCGTAGCGCTTGAAACAGTTCGTCAGCTTGAATCTCAGATGATGATGCGCCATTATAAAGGCTTTCTTGATTAATTGAAAGGTGAGGGTTATGAATTTAATACTTCTCGGCGCTCCCGGTGCTGGCAAAGGCACACAGGCAGAAAAAATAGTTGAAAAGTATGGCATTCCCGCCGTTTCAACAGGCAATATCATACGTGCCGCTTTAAAGGCAGGCACGGAAATGGGCTTAAAGGCAAAATCCTATATGGAGGCAGGCCAGCTCGTTCCCGATGATGTTGTTATCGGTATAATCAAAGACAGACTTGCAGAAAAAGACTGCGAAAACGGATTTATCCTTGACGGATTTCCGCGTACCATTCCTCAGGCCCAGGCGCTTGAGGATATGGGCGTGCAGATTGATAAGGTGCTTGATATTGAAGTACCTGATGAAAAAATCTCTGCAAGACTTTCAGGAAGACGCGTTTGCTCAAAATGCGCAAATTCCTATCATATTCTTTATAAACAGCCCAAGGTAGAGGGCGTATGCGACGCCTGCGGAGGCGAGCTCGTTCAGAGAAAGGACGACGCTCCCGAAACAGTTGCCGCAAGGCTTAAAGAGTATCATGAGATGACAGAGCCCCTCAAGGACTTTTATCAGAAACTCGGCAAGCTTGTAGTTGTTGAAGGTCAGGAGGAAGTTGCAGATACAACTGCTCTTGTCTTCAAAGCGTTGGAGGATTAACATGGTAGTGCTTAAAAGCAGCAGAGAGCTTGAACTCATGAAAGAGGCTTGCATGATTTCTGCTGAAGCATTAATGGTGGCAGGCGAGGCGGTAAAGCCCGGTGTATCCACTAAGGAAATTGATAAGATCGCCTATAATCTTATAAAGAAAAGAGGCGCTGTTCCTAATTTCCTGGGTCTTTATGATTTCCCCGCCACCGCATGTATTTCCATAAACAATGAAGTTATTCACGGCATCCCGAAGAAAGACCGTATCATCCAGGAAGGTGATATTGTCAGCATAGATCTGGGTGCCGCGAAGAACGGCTATAACGGCGATAATGCTGCCACTTTTGTTGCAGGGACTTGCTCTCCCGAGGCAAAGCGGCTGATAGATACCACCCGTGAGAGCCTTTATAAAGGCATTGAACAGGCGGTTCCCGGCAACAGAATCGGCGATATAGGACACGCGGTGCAAAGCTACTGCGAGGAGCGCGGTTTCAGCGTTGTTCGCGACTTTGTAGGGCACGGCGTGGGCACAAAACTTCATGAGGACCCAAGCGTACCCAACTTCGGACACGAAGGACGTGGTATCAGACTGTTACCCGGAATGACATTGGCAATTGAACCGATGATCAATCAGGGAACCTATAAGGTAAAGCAACTTTCAGACGGCTGGACGGTTGTTACCGCGGACGGAAAACTTTCCGCCCATTTTGAGCACACAATCGCAATCACGCCGAACGGTCCGGTTATTATGACCAAGATCTGATAGTTAAATCAATTGTTGGCGATTACGCCGCGATGTGATTCCAGATAAATTTTACATCTTATATTCGTATAAACACAGCGAGGTAAATTGATGTCAAAGTCAGATATGATTGAAGTTGAAGGTACCGTGGTTGAGGTATTGCCTAACACAACTTTTAAGGTTACGCTTCAAAATAACCACATCATTTTAGCCCATATCAGCGGAAAGCTTCGTATGAACAACATCAGAATCTTACCCGGTGATAAGGTAACAATCGAGATGTCACCTTACGACCTTACAAAAGGCCGCATAATCTGGCGCTCGAAGTAAATAAAGGAGGATATCCAAATGAAAGTTAGACCTTCTGTTAAGAAAATCTGCGATAAATGCAAAGTTATCAAGCGCAATGGAAAAGTAATGGTTATCTGTGAAAATCCAAAGCACAAACAGCGTCAGGGCTGATCCTGAATTAATAATCGGAGGTAAACAGTAATATGGCACGTATTTCAGGTGTTGACTTACCAAACGATAAGAGAGTAGAAATCGGCCTTACCTATATCTACGGTATCGGCAGAACTACTGCTACTCAGATTATCAACGCAACTGGAATCAATCCGGACACTCGCTGCAGAGACCTGTCCGAGGATGAAGTTTCCAAAATCCGTGATTACATTGAAAAGAATGTAACCGTTGAAGGCGACCTGCGCAGAGATGTCGCTTTTGACATAAAAAGACTTATAGAAATCGGTTGCTATCGCGGCATTCGTCACAGAAAGGGCCTGCCCGTAAGAGGCCAGACCTCCAAGAACAATGCCCGCACAAGAAAAGGTCCTAAAAAGACCATAGCAAACAAGAAGAAATAATTGTAGGAGGAAACAGCAAGTATGGCTAACAAAAAGACCACTGCCACACGCAAGCGTCGTGAAAAGAAAAATATCGAGCGTGGTACAGTTCATATTCAGTCAACCTTCAACAACACTATCGTTACTATAGCTGATATGCAGGGCAACGCAGTTTCATGGGCATCAGCCGGTGAAATGGGCTTCAGAGGCTCAAGAAAATCAACTCCGTTTGCCGCTCAGACAGCTGCTGAGACAGCTGCAAAGGCTGCTATGGAGCATGGTATGAAAACTGTTGAAGTTTACGTTAAGGGCCCTGGTTCAGGCCGTGAATCCGCTATCAGAGCGCTTGAAACGGTTGGGCTTCAGGTTACTCTTATTAAAGATGTTACTCCTATCCCGCACAACGGCTGCCGTCCGCCTAAGAGACGCCGCGTATAGTATTTAATGGAGGTTACTTGATATGGCAAGATATACAGGACCTGCCTGCAAGCTTTGCCGCCGCGAGGGCAAAAAGCTCTTCCTCAAGGGCGACAGATGCTATACAGGTAAATGCGCACTGGAGCGCCGCTCTTATGCGCCCGGCCAGCATGGTCAGAATCGTAAAAAGGCTTCGGAATACGGCTTACAGCTCCGCGCTAAGCAGAGCGCTCGCCGCTACTATGGACTTTCCGAGAGCCAGTTCCACAAATATTTCCTTATGGCTGAAAGAAAAGACGGTGTTACCGGTACTAATCTTCTTCAGCTTTGTGAAAGCCGCTTAGACAATATCGTTTACGAGAGTGGTTTTGCAAGCTCAAGAGCCCAGGCTCGTCAGCTTGTAAACCATGCTCATTTCATGGTAAATGGGCATAAGGTAGATATTCCTTCCTATCTCGTATCAGCAGGTGATGTTGTTTCTGTTAAGGAAACAAGCAAAACCACCGATGAGTTCAAGAATCTTGTAGAAAGCAACGGCTCTCGCCCCGTTCCTCAGTGGATGGAAGCAGATAAAGATGCTATGCAGGTAAAGGTTCTCAGAGCACCGGAAAGAGAAGAAATTGAAACGCCTGTTGAGGAGCACCTCATCGTAGAGTTCTATTCTAAATAATAGTTAATCATTTCTATTATTTTGAACGAAATATTTTTTAGGAGGCTTTTAAATGATTGAAATTGATAAGCCGAATATCGAGATAGTAGATTTATCTACTCAGGGAAGCAGAAGCGTCGGCAGATTTGTTGTTGAGCCGCTCGAAAGAGGCTTCGGCACAACTCTCGGTAACAGCATGAGAAGAGTTCTTCTCTCATCGCTTCCGGGCTACGCTATTACTTCCGTAAAGATTGATGGTGTACTGCACGAGTTCTCAACAATTCCTCATGTTAAAGAGGATGTTACTGAGATCGTTCTTAACCTTAAAAACGTTGTACTCAAGATACATGATGAAAGTCAGAAAACACTTTATATCAAGGCAAGCGGAGAAGGCGAAATCACCGCAGGCGATATAGAGCACGGCTCTGATGTAGAGATCCTTAATCCTGATCTTCACATCGCTTATCTTGATGAGGGCGCTGAGGTAGTTATGGAGCTCACCGCTAACAGCGGCAGAGGCTATGTTCCGTGTGACCGCAACAAGCAGATCATGGACTTACCGATCGGTACTATCGCTATAGATTCAATCTATACCCCTGTTCTTAAAGTTAATTACACAGTAGAGAATACACGTGTAGGCCAGCAGACGGATCTTGATAAGCTCGTTCTTGATGTTGAAACAGACGGCACTATTCCGGCAGACGAAGCTGCTTCGCTCGC
>UQBX01000014.1 GCA_900539425.1 uncultured Oscillospiraceae bacterium
ATATTACTATCCGGCGCTTTAATTTTTCCATGCAAACATTAATATGCGCTTTTGAGTTCTTCACATATTTCATGGTATTCATGAGAAAACACGCTTCCCCTGTTCCACAAAAAGGTAAAATTATGCTCTATATTAAAATCATTGAGTTTTATTTCTTTAAGCGTTTCGTTGTTTATCTCATCAGTAACAGCGGCTTTATATAAGAAAGATATGCCGCAGTCGCTTTTAACAAGATTTACTATCAGATGAATATTATCTGCCTGAACGCAGCCTGAAAAATCAGCTATGCTTATATTTCTTATCTCAAGACTTTTTTCAAGTATATCTCTTGTGCCTGATCCTCTTTCACGCACTATGATGCGCTCTGACAAAAGATCTGCAAGGCTTTGAACCTGATTGCCGAACTGATGATTTGACGAACAGACGGGAATGAATTTTTCTGTTTTAAACACACATGTATCAAATACGGACTTATCAAAATTACCCTCAACAAGAGCGATATCCAGCTCGCCGTCTGTAATATATGATGAAAGCTGAGCCGTATTTGCAAATTTTACGACTACATCCGTGTCATGATGCCTTTTTATAAATTCAGCAAGCGGCTTTGCTATAACATATTCGCCTATTGTAAGTGTAACGCCCAGCCTGAGCACCTTTTTCTGCGCGGCTGAGCTTTTTATATTTTCCTTTATTGCTGATTCATCGTTTCTTATAGCAGTCATTGCCTTGAGCAGAGTTTCCCCTGCAGGGGTTAATTTTATTTTTTTGCCGTCACGCTCAAAAAGCTTTGCCGAATAATAATTCTCAAGAAAACGAATATGCTGTGATACTGCCGGCTGTGTTATGTGCAGCTCATCGGCTGCGTAAGTGAAATTCATATGCCTGCATACGCATAAAAATGTTTCTATTCTGAAATCAAGCACAAAACCACCGCCTTTAATATTTTTATCATAACAAATATTTATTATATTATCAATATAAATAATTTTTCTTTTTGATAAATATGTTATATAATACGCAGGAGAAAAAAGGAAAACGAGGTAACATTATGGAATGGATCAAAAAGAATACTCCCGGAATACTGCTGTGCCTTGCCATTGCAATACCTTCTTGGTTTATAGGAACGGCTTTCCCCATTATAGGAGGTGCAGTAATCGCAATACTTGCCGGAATGGTACTCACACTGATAATAAAAAATAAAGGCGTGCTTGATTCCGGAATAAAATTCACTTCAAAAAAAGTGCTTCAGTGGGCCGTTATACTGCTTGGCTTCGGCATGGATTTAAATGTTGTGCTCGAAACAGGCAAACAATCGCTCCCCATAATAATATGCACTATCGGCATATCGCTTATTATGGCATTTCTTATCAACAAATTCATAAAGATGCCCGCTAAGGTTGCTACACTTATAGGTGTAGGCTCTTCAATATGCGGCGGCTCTGCAATTGCAGCAACCGCACCTGTTATTGACGCGGACGAAGAAGAGGTTGCGCAGTCTATATCCGTTATTTTTCTATTCAACGTGCTTGCCGCGCTTTTGTTTCCCTCATTCGGACAGCTTATAGGATTTGACACAACTTCGGGCGAAGCTTTCGGCATTTTTGCGGGCACGGCAGTAAATGATATGTCATCAGTAACTGCAACTGCCTCAACATGGGACGGAATGTTCAATCTCGGCACCGCAACACTTGACAAGGCAGTAACTGTTAAAATGACAAGAACACTTGCTATAATACCGATTACTCTTGTACTTGCTTTTGCAAGAGCAAAAAAGCAGAAGTCAAACAATGCCGGCAAAATAAACATCAAAAAAATCTTTCCGTTTTTCATACTGTTCTTTATCGGTGCATCAATAATTACAACAATCGCAGTAAGCTGCGGTGTAAACGCTGACCTGTTTGATCCTTTAAAAACGCTCAGCAAATTCCTAATTGTTATGGCAATGGCGGCAATCGGTATGAACACAAATATTGTTAAGCTTGTAAAAAGCGGAGCAAAACCGATATTCCTTGGTTTTTGCTGCTGGGTAAGCATTACGGGCGTAAGCCTGCTGCTTCAGCATGTAATGGGTCTTATTTAAAATAACACATAAAAAACGGGCAGTCCGCTGTTGCAGACTGCCCTGTTTTTATTATTTAAACGATTACTTTTCAGCTTTATACTCTTTCTGGATCTTTCTCTGCTGATATCTTTCCTTGATCTGAGGACCTGATACCTGAATAAGGATAACGATAATAAGGATAATACCTTTGATCGTATCGTTGATAAGAGAATCCATTTTAAGAGCAACTATGATCTTATCGATTACAGTGTAGCTGAGAGCGCCGAAGAATACGCCGAGGATTCTGCCCTTGCCGCCGCTCATAGCGATACCGCCGAGAACAACAGCAGCGATTGCATACATCTCATAGCTTGAACCTGTTGTAGCAGGGTCTGAAGAACCGTTCATTGCTATCCAAAGGAATGAAGCAAGGCCAACCATTAAGCCGGTGATTACAAATACGCTTACTTTAATAAGCGAAACATTGATACCTGCAAGAGACGCCGCTTTTTCGTTACTGCCTATTGCGTAAACCTTTTTGCCGTATTTTGTTGTGGTGGAAACAAATACGAAAATAGCTGTAATTATAATTAATATCAAACCAACGATGGGTATCGTTGCTACTTTACCGTTTCCGAACTGATAAAAGCCCTGATAGCTGCTGAGAGCAGTTGACATTTTATAAACTGAGCTACCGCCGCCGATGAGTTCTTTATCAACATGCTGGCAAAGATACTGAGTGAACGAACGGAAAATAAGCATTGTTGCCAGTGTAACAATGAAAGCAGGCATTTTTACAGCGCCTACAAGAACACCGTTAATAAGGCCAAGCAATCCGCCGAAAACGATGGCGAACAGAAGGGTAATGATAATACTGTTAGTCATATTAAATACCATTACCGAAAATCCGCTGACCATTGCAAGCATTGAGCCTACTGAAAGGTCTATCTCACCGGTAAGGCACACAAGACCCATGCCTATACCTATAATTCCTATAACGGTTGAGTGGCGGAAAATATTCATTACGCCGCTCCATGTAAGACCGCCCTGGCTGATTATTGCATATATTGCAAATATTACCGCAAAAACAATTATGTAACTATACTGCGAGATTATTGAGCCGATCTGGCTTTTTCCCGCCTTTTTGATTTTTTCAGCGCCCATTACATTGCCTCCTTAAAAGTACCCGTTGAGTACATCATCACTTTTTCTTCACTAATCTCGCTGTGCGGCAGCATTTTTACTATGCTTCCGTTATAGAACACAGCACAGTAATCCGCAACTTTCTGGAGTTCGGGTATCTCAAGCGTATTGATAATGATTGTCTTTCCCGATTCCGCAAGTTTTAGGATAAGCCTGTATATTTCAGCCTTTGCGCCTACATCTATACCCTGAGTAGGATTATCGAAAAGCAGAATATCCGCCTGGGTATTGAGCCATCTTGCGATGAATATCTTTTGCTGATTACCGCCGCTGAGTGAGGTTACCGCATCATTTGCCGACTGAGCCTTTATATGCAGTTCCTCTTTGAATGAATCATACCGCTGGGCTTCTTTTTTTAAGTTTATTAAAGGTCTGTTTCCGGAAAGTGTATGTTCGCTGATATATGTATTTTCCAGAATACTCATATCCGGCAGAACGGAGTTTTCCTTTCTGTTTGCGGGAAGCATTGCTATTTTGCTTTTCATTGCAAAGTGGATTGAATTTTTATGCATCGGCTTTCCGTTTATATATATATTGCCGTTATAGCTTTCGCCTGCACCGAAAATGCACTGCATAAGTTCGCTTGAACCTGAGCCCTGAAGTCCTGTAAGGCCTATTACCTGGCCTTTTTTGACTTCCAGATTAATATTTTTAAAACCGTTTCCGGTCAAGTTTTCGATTTTAAGTACAGTGTCACCGAATTTTCTGGGGCTGTAAACATCCTCTACCGAATATTTTTCACCAACCATTTTTTTGGTGACTTCTTCGGGAGTAGTATCTTTTATATTGCCCTCGCAGATGTAATTACCGTTTCTGAAAACGGTATATCTGTCTGCTATCTCAAAAATTTCCGGCATTTTGTGACTGATAAATATAAACGATGTTCCGTTCTTTTTAAGTGAGCGGATAATCGAGAACAGGTGATCGACATCATCGTTTGTAAGAGAAGTGGTAGGTTCGTCAAGAATAAGCAGCTTAGCGTCAAAGAATAGTGCCTTCGCAATTTCAAGCAGCTGCTTTTTACTTGTTTTAAGGTCTGATACCATTGCGTTCGGGTCGATATCAACACCCAGTTTATCAAAAAGCTCTTTGCTTTCCTTTATCATTCTTTTTTTATCAAGGATACCGAGCTTGTTTTTATACTCTTTAGTTAAAAAAATGTTTTCATATACTTTAAGGTCATTAAAAAGATTGAGCTCCTGATGAACAAAAGCTATGCCCATACTTTCGCTTTCTTTAACAGATACGTGGCTTACCTTTTTATTATCGAAAACAATCTCGCCGCCGTCACTTTGATAAACACCTGTCAGAATGTTCATCAGCGTTGACTTGCCCGCGCCGTTTTCTCCCAAAAGAGCATGTACTTCACCTGTATTCACATTTAGATTAACGCCGTTTAAAACCGAAACGCCGTTAAAAGATTTATGAATATCTTTCATTTCCAGAAGCTTCATTTACATTCCCTCTTTTGATTATTTAATGTGCAAGGCCGTTGCCGGCCTTGCACATTGTTTCGTTCATGTTTGTATTGATTAAATAGTTTGTTATGAGAAAGATTTGTATTCGGATACGTTTTCGGATGTTACATTTTCACAAGCGATTACGTGATCCTGAGTAACTTCTTTGCCGTCAAGATAATCAACCATATCCTGAATAGCTGTCTGGATCATTGACGGTGAATATGTTACTGACATGATGCCGCCGCACTGAGAAGAAATATCAGTGTAGGTCTCGCCGCGAAGTACAGCATAAAGCTCTTCAAGTCCGCCGCAGCCTGTGATGAACGGCTTATTCTCAAGGAATGCGCTCTTTGTGGAATCAGCTATACCGCCGCCCTGAAGAGCCTCAAGGATACCCATTGTAAGCTCGTCGTCCTGAGCGTAGAACCATTTAATATCTGCGTTGTTTGCATCGCCCATAAGGGTTTCGAATGAAGTCTTTGTATCACTTCTGCTCCAGTTCATTGCGCCTGAATATGTGATAGATTTAAGATCTTCTTCTGTCCATTTCTTATCCTCGGGGATAGTCTGGCCGTTGAATGCAAGTTCACCGGTGAGATACTTTGTGAAGCCATCGTTACGAAGGGTTGTAACTGAAGATGTATCACCCTCATAAACGTAAATGCTTTCGCCCGGGGTAAGTCCGTTTTCAACGAAGTATGCAGCAGCACCTGCGCCGATGCCTTCGTTATCGCCTTTAACGTTTGCTACTGCTGATGATGAAACAGCATCTATAATACGGTCAAAAGCAACATAAGGAATACCTGCGTCAACAAGTGACTGGATAGCGGACTGAACAGTATCGTCCATAGGCTGAACTACAACTGCAATGTCCTTTTCGCCTTTAGCGATGATGTCTTCAATCTTTGTGATCTGGTCTGAAGCACTTGATGCGGTGATAACTTCTGCGGTGTATTTGCCTGCATTGTTGATCTCCTCTGCCTTTTCCTTAGCGAATGTTGCTACGGAACCGGTCCAGCCGTGGTCTTCAGCCGCCGTCAGAATATAGATATGTGATGCCTGGCTTGTTGTTCCGCCTTCATCAGATGAATTTGAACAAGCGGCAAAACAAGCTGCAACCATAAGCACTGCCAGAATGACGGCGATTATTTTTTTAGCTTTCATAAATTTTCCCTCCAAAAATTTTTTCTATATATCCGGTTTAACCGGTAATAGATTTAGATAACAAATTGATCCATATAGCGCTTTGAAAGAATTATGCTGTCCTCAATTTTTTGACGGCTGTTCTCAAACGCTCTGTCCTCAACCTCAATACAAACATAAGAATCATAACCTATATCGGTAAGCGCGCTGACATATTTGCCCCAGTCAACATCTCCCAAACCGGGAAGCTTGGGCGCCATATAATCAAGCGGATATGCCATTGAGCCGCACCTTTTCAGTTTTTCAGGATAAAGCTTTATATCCTTGAAATGAACATGAAAGATTTTATCTTTAAATTCATATATAGGTGCTATATAATCCATCATCTGCCATACGAAGTGTGACGGATCATAGTTGATTCCAAGGTAATCACTGTTGAGAATATCAAATACCTTGTGCCAGATAACCGGCGTTGTCATAAGATTCTGCCCGCCCGGCCACTGATCCGGCCCGAAAAGCATGGGGCAGTTTTCAATTCCAATCTTAACCTTTTTCTGCTCTGCATGCTCGATTATAGGTCTCCATACGGATTCAAGCTCTGCCAGATTTTCATCAACAGTTTTATATTGATCCCTGCCTATAAATGTGGTGACCATATTGATACCGAGCTTTGCGGAAGCATCTATGACGCTAATAAGATGCTCTATATTAGCCTTCCTTTTTTCAAGGTCATGATCCATGGTGTTGGGATAATAGGCAAGAGACGAAATCTCAACATTTCTGCTTTTGCAGTAATCAAGAATATATTTTGCCTTTTCATCCGTAAGGCCCTCCGCGTCAAGATGGCTTACGCCCGCATAACGCCTTTCAGCCTTTTCTTTTTTCCACGAAGCAAGCTCCACGCACTTGAAACCGTTTTCTGAGGCGAAATCAATTACTTCCTCAAAAGTATAATTTTCAAGTATGGAGCTTACAAAGCCCATTTTCATACTATTTGATCCCCCCGTTCTTATCTATTATAACCGTCTTTCCCGTATTTGAGGATTCAATTGCCGCGAACACAGCACGCATTGCCGGCAATACACTTTTTGCCGAGATAGTCGGTTCGGTATCACTTTCAAGGCACTGAGCAAACATATCGATAATACCTGATTTCGTTTGATTATCATTTGTTTGAATCTTATCTATATCATATAAGACCCTTTCACCATTGCTTTTTGTTATGGTTATTGAATAATCAGGATCATCGTATATTCTCATAATTCCCTTTGTGCCGTAAAGCACCGTTGAATTATCTTCTGCCCCGTAATAAGTCCAGCTTGCGCACATAGTGCCCACAACGCCGTCATTCATTTTGTAAATGCAAAAAGCGTTGTCATCCACTGAAATGAGCTCGCCCGTTGAATATCTCTTATCAAGGGTAATAACTTTTGCTGAAACTTCTGTAACATACTGACCGGTAAGATACTGAATAAGATCCGTCTTATGTACTCCAAGATCAGCCATTGCGCCCATTGCAGCTCTTTTCTTATCAAAAAACCAGCTGTTCATACCGGGGTCTATGCTCCACGTTTCGGGACCCGAATGACCGAAAGTAGTTTTAAATGTTACTATCCTTCCGATCTCTCCGTTTTCAATAAGTTCCTTAGCCTTTCTGTGAGCCTTGGCAAGCCGCTGATTCATACCTATCATAAGATATCTGTTATTCTTAACAGCGGCATCATACATCTTTTCACAGTCCTCAAGCGTGGTCGCCATAGGTTTTTCGCAAAGCACGTGTTTCCCGGCTTCAAGCGCTGCTATCGTAATTTCCGCATGTGTATCATTTGAAGTACATACCGAAACCGCATCAACACTGTCATCTGAAAGCATTTCTTCTACGCTTTCATACGCCTTGCCTGAATATTTCTCGGCAAGCTCCTGCGCGCGCTTCATATTAAAATCATAATAACCTGCTATTTCTGAATACGGATTATCCAAGTATTCAGGTATATGTCTTGTTTGGGCTATTTTTCCACATCCGATTATGCCGACTCTAAACACCGGTAATCCCCCCTTGCAATATATTGAAACGTTTTTCATTTCGCCTTCATGATAGCAAATGAAATATCGCAATACAATAATTTCAAATCAACTTTGTATAAAAATTACTATATACATCAAGTTCGTATATACATGTTTCACAAATAATTATGAAAACTTCATGAAAAGTTTTCATAATTTATGAAAAGTTATTGCAGTTCTTTCATTTGTGAAATATAATAAAAATATAGAAAGCAAAACAAATTATTCAGGTGAGTCAAAATGTCTAAAAAAGTTACAGTAAGCGACATTGCTGCGTTTGCAGGCGTATCAAGCGCAACCGTTTCCCGAGTTATAAATCACAGGGAACTTGTAAAGGCGCAGACAGTTAAATCAGTTGAGGATGCCATGATGGCGCTGGGCGTATACCCCAAACAAAACGCCGTTCAGGATTCCTACTCCAGAAATATAATAGTTTTAAATGTGCAGGACATACGCAACACCTTTTATCAGCAAATAATGGACGGCGCAAATATAAGCGCCAAATCACACGGCTGTGATCTGATAATCACCCAGTCCTCATTAAAGAGGGACAGAATCCCGGATTTCATACGACTTCTAAAAAACGTAAAAGCATCGGGGGTAATTCTGCTTTCTGCGCTTCCAACTCAAAGTCTCGACGCCATTTCACAAGAATTTCCGATAGTTCAGTGCAGCGAATACAACCCCGAATCAAATCTGCCCTATGTTTCCATTAACAACTATGAATCGGCAAAAGTGGCAACTGAATATTTAATTGCGTCAGGCAGACATAAAATAGCGTTTCTTAACGGGCCTCTTTCTTATCAGTATGCTATTGAACGAAGACGCGGATATATGGACGCGATGAACAATTACGATCTTTCGGTCAGACCCGACTGGTGTATACAGCTGCCGAAAGTAGACTTTGATATGGCATACACATCTGTAAGAAAGATGCTTGATTCCAGAATACTGCCGAATGCTATATTTGCTGTTTCTGATATTCTTGCCGCTGCGGCTCTGAAAGCCGTAACTCAATCAGGGCTTGATGTGCCTGAAGACATAAGCGTTGTAGGATTTGACAACAGCCCCATATCTGTAATGACCTCGCCCTCCATAACAACCGTAAGCCAGCCTGCATATCAGCTGGGATTCTGTGCCTGCGATATGGTTCACGACATCGTTTCCAATAATTCGCTCGATTCAAGATCCATCATGCTCAATACGGAATTCATAATAAGGGAATCAACTCAGCTTCAGCTAAAAAGAAAAAACGTGTGATAACAGCATATCTGCATATTAAGTTGCAAAAAATATTAAAACAAAGCCCCGAAACACATTTATGTTTCGGGGCTTTTACTATAGCTTTCACCACTGTAATTTGTAGGTATTATTTACCCAGCAGCTTTTTTATTTCTTCGGCTTTTAATACCCTGCCTGCGGAAACCACCTTTTCATTTACAACAAGAGCAGGCATACTCATAACACCGTATTTCATTACCTCCTGCATATCTGTTATATACTCAACCTGTGAGTTCCCGGCAGCTTGCTGTGCGTTTTCAAAAAGCTTGTGGCACGACTTACACCCCGAGCCCAAAACTTTAATACCTAAATCACTGCTTTTAAACTCATCACATTCAACCGGTGATTGTTTGCTTTGTGCTGACTGGCAAGCGCATTTACAAGTGCCCTCAGTCATTTTTTCCTTGTCTTTGAGTTTTTTTGAAAAATTAAAAACTGACATAATGTTTACCTCCGTGTATAAATATAATTCTTAACTGTTTACACCAGCAGATGCTGGAACGCATTGAACACGTAACCAACAATTATAATGCCGATGGTGCAAACGGCAATAAAGATGACGAGAAGTTTGGGCTTTACTGCTTTTCTCAGCATTACGAGCGACGGCAGTGATAAAGTTGTGACACTCATCATAAATGACAATACCACGCCGAGCCGCGCGCCCTTTGAAAGCAGTGCTTCAGCGATGGGGATAGTACCGAAAATATCAGCATACATGGGTATTCCTATTATTGTGGCTATAATCACGCCGAACGGATTCCCCGTGCCAAGCACTTTTACTATAATATCCTGCGGAATCCAGTTATGTATAACTGCGCCGATGCCCACGCCTATCAATACATAAAGGAAAACTTTTTTTGCTGTTGAAACAACCTGCTGCCATGCATATCTAATTCTGTCTTTAAAAAGCAGTTTTTCCTGCGGCGTATCCATTGATTTTCCGCTTTTTATAAATTCCTCCACCTGATCTTCAAGATGCAGCTTTTCTATCATAGTTCCGCCGGCAACGGCAATCACAAGACCAAGCACCACGTACACAACTGCAACCTTCCACCCGAAGATGCTCATTAGCAATATAAACGAACCGAGATCCACCATGGGCGAAGATATCAAAAATGAAAACGTTACCCCTACAGGCAGCCCGGCACTTGTAAATCCCATAAAAAGCGGAATGGATGAGCAAGAGCAAAACGGTGTTACGGTTCCAAGCAACGCAGCTATTAAGTTTGCCCGTATTCCGTGAAATCTGCCCAGGATTTTCTTTGTTCTCTCCGGCGGAAAAAAGCTTTGAATATATGAAATAATAAGAATCAAAAACCCGAGCAGAAGCATTATCTTGATAGTATCATACAAAAAGAACTGTATGCTTCCCCCTATTCGCGAATCAATATCCAACCCGCATGCAGTGAGCAATCTGCCTATCAATTCATTCAGCCACTGCATCCCGAGAATTTGATTTTGAATGAAATCCCAACAATTTTTTAAACCGATCATAAAGTTCACCCGATTATTTATATCTATATATTTACATATATCTATATATTGGTTTTTAAATAAGCCGTGCCGAAAATTTATATTTTCAACAGCACGGCTTTTTATCATCTGAGCAATCAGATTGTAAAAATTCACGCAAACACTCAGAAGCCTGTTTCATACCCTCGGCTGAAATTGAATAATGCATCCATTTGCCTTCTTTGCGGCCGGTAACGACCCCCGAATCACAAAGTATTTTCATATGGTGTGATAATGTAGGCTGGGTCACATCAAGTTCTTCAAGCAATCTGCACGCGCATTTTTCTCCTGTAGAAAGCAGCTGTAATATTTTTATTCTGTTCTCGTCACAAAACGCTTTAAACATAACAGCCGTTTTCTTTGAATCCATTTTGATCGCTCCGTTTCATAGACATCTGTCTATATGTATTATATTCAACACATAGATAAATGTCAATGCATTTTTTAAATAAATGCATTAAATATAATACGCACCAAAAAGCTGACCTCTGCAAACAAGGTCAGCTTCTTATATTAAGCATATCAATCTCCGGGCTCCAGTGATGCTTCCGCCGCCATTATAAGCAGACGTTTAAATTCACTTCTCTCTTCATCAGTCATCTGGCTTGTCATTCGCTGAAAGCATAAATCTATCTGCTCTTTTACATATGGATAAGCCTGCCACGCCTTTTCCGTAGGCTTAATAATATATGTTCTTTTGTCTTTTGCATTTGCTGTACGAACCATAAAGCCGGAACTTTCAAGCTTTGAAACAGTTTTGGCAATTACGCTTTTATCAAGCCTGAGACGTTTTGTAATATCATCCTGAGTTAGCTCCCCAAAATCACAAACGATTAAAATGACTGCGGCCTGAGCGGCAGTTAGACCATACTGCGCGCATCCGCTGTTAAGCCATATATGCGATTTTCTGTAAAGTATTGAAATAGATTTGAAAGGACTGTCCATCATATTCGGCATACTGAAAGCCTCCTTATCATTATGAATTTATTATAAGCCAAAATGATGGCATTTGCAACCAACTATTGACTGAAAGAAGCAATTGTGCTATATTATTTGGTGGCAATTGCCACTATTTGTTTTTTTACAAACTATATTATAGAAAAGGAGATCATAAAAATGGAAAACACGAATAAAATATGGAATAAAAATTTTATTCTGCTTTTTATCACCAATCTATTGGTACTTGCGGCATTTTACGCATCAATTCCAATAATCCCTGTTTACTGCCAGGAAATAGGCATTACCGGTTCCAAAGTCGGCATCGTACTGACAGCTATGTCTGTTGCTACGATTCTGTTCAGACCCGTGGCAGGTTACCTGCTTGACAATTTTAACCGCTACATTGTTTATATTATTTTTCTGGCGCTTTTCTGCCTTGCATTTCCGGCGTTCATAGCGTTTCCGATTTTTGCGGTGCTTATCATAATCCGCCTTTATATGGGCGCAGTATATTCTGTTTGCGGCTCTGCAACTATGACACTTGCAAGCGATGTTCTTCCCAAGACTAAAATAACCGAAGGCATAAGCAGATTTGCGTTTACAATTTCAATAGGTATGGCGGTAGGCCCGTTTGTAGGTATTCAGGTGCAGAATCATATGAGCAGTAAAGCATCTTTTCTTACTGTCTTTGCAATTTCAGTAGTTGCTCTTATCTGCGTATCCTGCTGCAAGATAAAATATCCTAAAATTCAGAGAAAGAAATTTGTACTTAAAGACACAATATACAAACCGGCGCTGCCGTTTATGTTCAACATGACGTTCCTTATGATACCTTACGGCGCTGTTATAGCTTATTCATCAATACTTGCGCAGGAGAAAGAACTTACTTCAGTTTTGCCGTTTTTCTACATCTGCCTTGTAGTAGGAATGCTTATTTCCAAGCTTTCTACGCAAAAGATGATAGATGCAGGCAGGCATCGCGTTCTGGTTTACATCAGCCTTGTAATTCTGATAGTAACAATGATCAGCTATCAGTTCCTTGAAACAGGAGCGCATCTGCTTATTGCCGGTTTCTTTTTCGGAATCGGATACGGCATTTTGCAGCCTCTTTTCCAGGCATTCGTTACAGGTACAACTCCCGCTCCCAAGCGCGGCGTTGCAAACGCCACCTATCTGCTGTCTTACGATATCGGTATCGGCATAGGCTCTCTGCTCATGGGCTTCCTTCAGGAATCCATAGGCCTTACAACAGGTTTTGCCCTTACTGCCATTGCTTATATAGTAGGCGGAATTATTTACGTTGTATATATTGATAAATATTACCGCAAACTTAAAAACAGCGCTGACGAAAGCAAACCTCAAGCAGACACGCTTACTAAATATATGGAAACCAATATATTCACATTGAAAGAAACATCTACCGTTCGTGATGCTATTGAATACTTCCTTGATAAAAACGTAAGCGGCGTGCCGATCGTTTCTAAGGACGGAGCTTGTGTGGGCTTTATCAGCGATGGCAATATCATGCGTTATCTTAAAGGGGACGAAAACCCGCCTGCCGCAATAGACAGTTCGTTTTCATTCATTAATTATCTGTGGAACCCCGATACTGAATTTGAGGAAAAACTCAATTCCATAATGGATATGAACGTGCTTGAAATAGGAAACAACAAACCTATCACTATACAGGAAAGCGCCTCTCTTGAAGACGCCTGCAGACTGCTCAGTGAATCAGGCATAAAAAAGGTGCCTGTTGTAAATAACGGCAAAGTTGTGGGAATAATCTCCCGCACGGCAATTACACATTATATAACAAAGCGTTATTTGAAGAATGAGAAAAAAGCATAACGTTATAAACATTTATATATTGTTAACTGCCTGATTATTTTAACTGTTTAATCAATCACCACAGTACACAATTTTGTTTCAACTAAACATTTACTCACAAAAAAGACCCCCGAAGCCCTGCGTTTATCAGGATTTCGGGGGATTGTTTATTATTTTAGTTTTTAAAGCAAAGAGATTTTTGTTTTTATGCCATATAAAAAACTTTTAATAAGATATAATATCTTTTTTACAACATACAACTATTTTATTATCTATCTTTTAAAATACTCAATGGATCTTTTGTTGTTTTAAGCTAACTGTTATCAAACGAATTGTTATAAACATGATTATGATATAAACAACTGCACTTGATACAGCTGATAAAACAAACATATTTCTATCATTTGATTTAGTATTATTCACAATTATAAATGTATTTTGAAGAGTAAGGACTGATACAAGAGCATCAATAAAGTTTATAGTTCTTAGCTCTGCAATAAGAATATTACCGTGTTTTCTGTTCCTTTGTTTACGAATATTTACAGATGCGATTGTAATCTTATAAGTTGTATACGCCGCCATTGCTATTGCAGGAATAAGGCTCATATTTACGGGCTTTTCAAATTTCGCCATCAATGAAATAGGACAAATTAACGCCAAATTCAAGAATAAAAGTATAGCGCAGCTAAAGCGAAAAGCTATTCGTCTGCCTTTTATTTTTTCACTTTCACATTTTGCTTTTATGTTCTTTTCTGCAAACAAAATTATCCCGCGGATAATTGCAAGTAAAATATAAAACACGCAAATGCTTGAGTGCCATATGGACAGCAAACGAATCCCTAAATATCCGTTATATAAAGCAAACAATATAGTAAAACCAAATGAAAAGAGCGAACCCGTAATAGTCTTAAAAATATAATCTTTTTTCCATTTATTTAGAATTGAGATTGCCCTTTCAAGTATTGTTTTGCTCTCCATATAATTTTTCCTCTGATAAGTGCGGCAGATTAACACACTTTTCTATGACATCAATAATACTTTCAATAGAATCCCTGCAATCATCGTCTATCCATTCCTTAACAATTGCTATAATACCCTCTATGTAATAAGCAATATAATACTTCTGCATTTCATCAGGCACATTGAATCGTTTTAGGATCGGTTCCAAAATATAATTTTTGAAATTCTTATATTTTATATGCGTCTGCATACCATCCGGATTTCTGAAAGCGGCCCGATAAACCTTTTTATTATCCCTTATAAATTGCAGGTACGGTTGCAGATATTCCTTATTGATAAAAACAAGATCTTTCAATTGCATTTCGTCTATATGATCAACCAGATCCTCTGATTTTTGTTCAAAATATGACTGAAAGCGTTCATTCACAACTTCCATCGCTTCATTTGCTAAATCTGAAATTGTTTCATAGTGCAGATAAAAGGTAGACCTGTTTACTCCCGCTTTTTGGCAGATTTCTTTTATAGTAATATATTCTAAATCTTTTACTTCAAGTAAAGCGATAAGCGCCTCGTCCATAAGGAGGGCGGTATTGAAATATTTACTTTCTGATTTGTTCATATGCCGCCCTCTGCCCTTTCTTATTCTTCTTCACTGATTTCTTTCGCAAGCTGCATAATTTCAAATGCGTACTTTTGTTTACCGCTGGCAAGCAACTTTTTGTAAATAGGATAATTGATGCAAACGCCGATAATCCCGATAATCCCAATTACAACTCCAACAGCCGTCATAAGGCCGCTCCCGTCCCCGATTACTTTCATTGAAAGGCACAATCCGAGACCAAGCACAAGCGTCATAACAACACCAAAGGTATAGGTGAAAACATTTGCCTTACTCTTTGCTTTCCTGTCCAGCTTTTTCAAAGCTAAAACCTTTGAAGCATTCTTCGGTGCATATTCTTTGGCAATTGCCTCTGCATAAATTTTATCTGTGTTCATAGTGATTTCTCCTTTGAATTGTATTTCAGCCTCAGCTGATAATACAATAATAGCCGATTGAGTTTTGAAACTGAACAACACGTTTTTCGTTTTGTGTCGATTTCAAAACGCTTTGGCTTTTTCCCAAATTCTTCCTATAAACACTTGAGATAATTTCATTATACCTCATTTGACAGGATAATTATAGTTCTGTTTTAAAGCAAAAATCCGACTAAAGAGTAATTCCGTCATACCGCTCGCCGAAACGAAGCAGGCATTTTTGTGTCATTAACGGAGCGGAAAGTAGTATATTTCAGCAGTAGGTTAAGGTTAACAACTTAGCCTTGTTTTTTCATAACATTGGTAAATTGCGCTTTGTCAAAGCTGAAGCTGACTGCGTAATCAATGGCAAGCCGCATAAGATTATACTTTGTGGGTTAGCCCCTCTTTTCTGCAAAATACATACTCCGTTGAGTTTTACCATTTGGATTTTTAATTTTAGTCAACCGCTCTTTTTCTCACAACGCGTCTGATAAATCTCTGAATTTATAGTACGCTTTTTTTGCATCAGTCACGCTTTCTGCCACTTCATATATTAAAATCACCTTTTTAAGACAACAATCAGGACCTAATAAATTATAGTGAAACCATTTCCTCTTTTGTCAAAACATCATTATATTAAAATCGACAAAACCATTATAATATGTTAAAATCAAATTATAAAAACAATTATATTGGAGAATATCTAATGAATACATATTGTGATAATGAATACTTATACGAATGTATAATGAAAACAGATCCTGCCCCTTGCGGATTATACCCACACGAAATAATATTTTTATGGTATTTTACTTTCCGTTTGGTAAGACTTGATATTCCTGCTATTCCCAATGCATATTGTATGCATGTCAATTATAGCCAATTACTATTAAAATCAATGATCGATAGAGGCTTTATAAAAATTAGCAATAATGACGACATAGAGAAAATCATTAATATGTATAATAGTAAGAAACTGCGTGAAATTCTTAAAAGCGAATTTAGTAAAATACCAAGAAAAAAAGAATTAATAGTAAAATTAGCTCTATCCATCCCAAAAGATGAATTAAATAATATATTAGGAACCAGATTTTATGTTCTAACTGAAAAAGGATACGATGTTGTAAAAAACAACAAAAATATAATTGAAAACATGTGGGGGAATGTTTGGAACAAAGACGATTTAGACATTAGTCAAATAAAGAAAAATATTAATATAATTAAAATTAACGAGGCAAGAATTGAGTATAAAAATAATACTTTTTTCTTTGGATTGAATGATGTAGATATCCTTTGTGAATGCAATAATATAATTTATTTTGAATATCCCGTTGAAATTGAAGTTGTATTCGGGAATGCAAGCTATAGAATTAACGCAACTGAATTTAAAATTCTAAATAAATTGAATGGTATAATTTTTATAGAAGAAAAATCGGAAAATGATTTCCACTATACATATATTTCTAAAAAAGGAATTGAATTAGAAGGAAACAGCAAAAGTGAATATGAATTAATTACAGCATATTCTTATGATAAAACTGTTGCGAAACTTGATTCGAAATACAATTATATTCGTAACAATTATAAAAATGACAGTAATATAAAAATTGGTGAATTTGAAATATATTGTTGCATAAATGATCCATTAGTAATAGAAATTCTTAGTAAAAAAGATATCGGAGCAAAAATAAATATTATACATAAAATTTTTGAAAATGATTATTCAGTTAATGTGAGTATAAAATTAAATGCTGATAATTATTATGCAATAAGTCTAATTGCATATTTAATAAAAACAAAGAAAATAAGAGGCGTAAATTTTTTCGGCATTGAAATTACAAAATATTATCATCAAATAAATATATTTAAAAGTTCAAATAACAAGGTACAATCATTAATTGCACTTAATGATCTTAAGTTATTTCATGATGATAATTACTGTAATACAATATTAAAAGTAGTTAATAAGTTTAAATCACTTTCATCCTTTTGCGATTGTGTTTGTAAGTACATTCCTTACAGTTTTGTTGTTGAAGACATTGATGCCGTTATAAATTTATATGATAATGAATTCAATATAAAAAATAGTGGTTACCTAACAAATGAAGAATACGATAATCTGTTAAAAAAATGGAAAAAAGAATATAAGAAAAATCTTATGGATCTTTATAATGACGGAACAATTGCTCCAAAATGGAAAAATGAGTACCTTTTGTATTTTATGTTTTCGGTAGTATTTGAAGATACCCAATATCAGTACAGGGCAAAATGGCTTGGATTACAATCATTAGATATATATATTCCTTCATTGAATATAGGTATTGAATATCAAGGTCAACAACACTATAAACCAGTAGATTATTTTGGTGGCAAAGAGAAACTAAATGAACAAAAAGAAAGAGACTTAACGAAGAAAAAATTATGCGTAAAAAACGGGGTAAAACTTCTTGAATGGAAATATAACACCGATATAAATATTGAAAATTTTAATAGGTTTTTAAATGATAACGATATTAATGGCGAATTTAATATAAACGAAAAAAACAATATGCCTATTCTTAAAAATATTAAAAGCAATAAGAAAAGCAAAAAGACTTTAATTTGCCAATACGATAAGACAGGAACAATTGTAAAAAAATATACAACCATAAAAGAAGCTTCCATTGAAACAAATACGAGTTTTTCAGGTATTCAACGAACGATTGCTGGACTACAAAATTCAGCTGGTGATTTTTTGTGGCAAAAGTTTTATTTTGATGATATTCCCGACTCAATAAGTCCTATTAAAGCTGTATATCCGAACAATAACATTAGTCAAGAATATCAAGAATATCAAATCAAACAAATAGATAAAGTAACTGGCGAAACTATTAATACATTTGAAAATATGACCCAAGCTTCAAAAATAACCAGCATTGATTATACGAGCATAAGAAGAGCAGTGAATGGAAAGCAAAAATCTGCTGGTGGATATAAATGGATAAGAATAAAAAAGCACAATAATTAACGTTTGAGTTAAATAAAAAATTATAAAAACGTTACATTAAACATTAAATATTCGAATAAAAACATACTCCAAGACTTCATATCAGATGAAGGTTATTATTTAGGATGTGAATTCATCAAATATTTATAACAACGATATTCTTTTGCTGAAATAGCAAACTTAGCATTAATTAGCTTTATAATCTCATTTTAAAACATTTGCATCGCTAACATAAATCCGATAACAAAAAAGAGCTATCAGATTTTAAAAATCTGATAGCTCTTTAATTTTACAACGAATTAAATAATGTTGCTACAAGCGATATAAAAACGTCTAAATCCTTTATTTACGAACTTTTTCGCTTCAGTTTATCATTCCCACTCCACGGTTCCGGGAGGTTTGGAAGTGATGTCGTAGACAACGCGGTTGACGTGCTCGACTTCGTTTGTAATGCGGTTTGAGACTTTTGCAAGGATATCATAAGGTATCTTTGCCCAATCGGCAGTCATAAAATCATCCGTAGTTACGGCTCTGATAGCTATAAGGTGGTCATAAGTTCTATGATCGCCCATTACGCCGACTGTCTGAACATTAGGAAGAACGCAGAAGAACTGCGCAAGATTTTTTTCATAACCGTTTTTAGCCATTTCATCACGAAGCACCCAGTCTGCTTCCTGAAGAACCTTTATCTTATCAGCGGTGAGTTCACCTATAACGCGCACGCCGAGACCGGGGCCGGGGAACGGCTGACGCCATACAAGTTCCTTGGGAATACCGAGTTTTTCGCCGACGCGGCGAACCTCATCCTTGAACAAGTCACAAAGCGGTTCGATAACGCCGAGAAATTCAACGTCCTTAGGCATTTCAACGCGGTTGTGATGTGTTTTGATAACAGCCGCATCGCCCTTGCCGCTTTCGATGCAGTCCGGATAAATGGTGCCTTGTGCAAAGAAGCCCTTATCTTTCTGTTTTCTGATCTCGTCCCAGAAAACATTAAAGAATTCAGCGCCGATTATTTTTCTTTTCTGCTCAGGATCTGTAACGCCTTTAAGCGCCGCAAGAAATCTGTCTCCGCAATTTACGCGAACGAAATTCATATCAAAAAGGCTTGTAAAAGTCTTTTCAACAAAATCGCCCTCATCTTTTCTCATAAGACCCTGATCAACAAAAACGCAGGTGAGCTGTTTGCCGACAGCTCTTGAAAGCAGACCTGCCGCAACTGAAGAATCAACACCGCCCGAAAGGCCGAGAATTACATTCTTATCACCTATCTGGGCACGAAGCTTTTCAACAGTAGTTTCAATGAAATTATCCATAACCCAGTCGCCGCTGCATTCGCAAACCTCATAAAGGAAATTGCGAAGCATCTGCATACCGTACTCACTGTGTGTAACCTCAGGGTGGAACTGCACGGCATAAATCTTTTTCTGAGTATTCTGCATAGCAGCGCAGGGGCAATCGTTTGTAAATCCTACAACTTCAAAGCCCTCGGGAGCCTCTGAAATATAATCCGTATGGCTCATCCACACAGTGCTGTTTTCCGGCACATCTTTAAACAGCGGAGATTTTTTTGCATGGAGCTCAATCTTACCATATTCGGAAACGGGTGCTGTTTCCACCTTGCCGCCGAGCATCCAAGCTATGAGCTGGCAGCCGTAACAGATACCGAGCACAGGCACGCCGAGTTCAAGAATTTCCTTGGAATAATGCGGAGAGCTCATATCATAAACGGAATTGGGGCCTCCGGTGAAAATTATGCCCTTGTAGCCATTCTTTTTGATATCCTCAATCGGTGTTGTATAAGGCAGAATCTCTGCGTAAACATTATTATCACGCACACGGCGCGCGATAAGCTGATTATACTGCCCGCCGAAATCAAGAACAAGAATTTTTTCCATAAAAACCTCCCTGATCAATTAATTGTCTATAGGAATATTATTATATACAATTTATGCGGTTATTTCAAGACGTAACGGAGTTAAAACGAAAAAGCGAATAGATTTTGACACGCTTAATAATTTATTCAATGTTGACAGAGCAAAAAGCAGATGATATACTGAAACTGCGACACAAAAAGTTAACAGGCATATAGTTGAGGTATGTTTTTTTATTTCGGTAAAAACGCATGCCGTTTTGGCATACTTGAATATATGCTTTTGGATTTTTTGTGTCGCAGCAAATTGAGGCAATGCGTTTTTCGTGCGCAGTCTCGGCTGCGCATTTTTTATTTAAAAAACCAGAATAATTGTACTGCCGATACGCCGATATATAGCGATTTTCTTAAAAGGTGTCAATATTGACACCCCCATAAATGTATGGTCGGGTCGTCCGACAGAAAGGTTAATGAATGGAAAAGAAAAAGAAAATAATCATCATTGCTGCGATAGCGGCGGTTGTTGTTATAACTGCAATATGTGTTGGCGTTGCAACTACTTCCAAAAAAGATAATAAAGAGACAACAACAAAAAACAGCACCGTTGTTGAAACGGTAACGGATGATAACGGAGAAACAGTTACTGATGAAAGCGGAGAAGCAGTAACAGAAGTATACGAGGAAGTTCCTGTTATTGATGAAAACGGCAATGTGGTAAAAGACGAAAACGGTCAGACGGTTACTCAAAAAGTACGGGTGACAAGTAGTTCTTCAGGTAACAATTCAAGCGGAACAACACAAAAGCCAAATTCAAGTGGCGGCGGCTCAAGTAGTAATACTACGAAACCGAGTTCCAGCGGCAATACAACAAAACCGAGCTCCAGTAGTTCTTCAACAACATCAAAACCAACAACAAAGCCTGAGACTACGACTTCTAAACCTACAACCACTAAACCGGAAGCAACTACTTCTAAGCCGACGACAACAGAACCGGCAATATCTTACAATATAGATTATTTCGTAAATTATGCAATAAATTATGGCAAGTCAATCGGTCTGAAATATGACAGCAGTATTACTCCCGAAACTGGAAGTTGGGATATGCCATTAACAGCAACATTTCCAATAACTGATGAAAGTAAAAAAGAATATAAAATCAATGAAATAGAAGGACGCTGTGAAGCAATAAAAAAAGAAATAGGCAACAATGCGGTATTCTGGGTGTCTAAGGAAAAAAGAGATAATGGAAGTTATTATCTTTACATTGGTTACTAATTAAAATTGAAAAATGCAATGGGGGGGTATTATAGATGGAGCAGCAAGGATATATAAAAAACGGTTGGTATTATCACAAATGCGGGCAGAAGATTTTTAAGGTTTTGCCGGAAACAGTTTTACTGAATCACGTTACATATTGTAAAAAGTGCAAATCAGAACAAATTGTAAGCATTTATCGAGGTAAAGAAATTGAAATCAAAGAATTAGATCAAAAATTCTGAACAAAAATTTACTTACATAAAGCAACCCCTCCGCTGGTATGCGGAGGGGGTAGGTCTTTTACTTATTTCTGTAAATGATTGCTTCTCTTTCAGGGCCGTTTGATACCATAGTGATCGGGTGACCGATCTCTTTTTCGATGAACTCAACGTAATCTCTTGTTTCCTGAGGAAGTTCATCATAATTTCTGATGCCCTTAATATCGCAGTGCCAGCCCTTTAATGTTTTATAAACAGGCTTGCATTTTTTGAGTGACGGAGTTGTGGGGAAGTATTTTATTACTTCGCCGTTAAGCTCATAACCTACGCACACCTTGATTTCCTCAAGATATGAAAGGCAGTCAAGAGCGGTCATAACTACCTGAGTTGCGCCCTGGCACTCAACGCCATAGCGTGTTGCAACGCAGTCAAACCAGCCAACACGGCGCGGACGGCCTGTTGTGGCACCGAATTCGCCCTTATCACCGCCGTGGATACGAAGCTCCTGAGCCTCGTCCTCATCAAGAATTTCAGAAACGAACTCACCTGCGCCGACAGCGCTTGAATATGCCTTTGTAACTGTAACGATATCTTTTATCTGGTTTGCAGGAATACCTGCGCCTACACAGCCGTATCCCGCAAGCGTTGAAGAAGAGGTTACCATCGGGTAAATACCGAAATCGGGATCTTTTAAAGTACCGAGCTGACCTTCAAGAAGGATTTCCTTACCCTCTTTAAGAGCATTCTGAATATATGTATGAGTATCGCATACAAACGGCTCAATCTCCTTTTTGTATTTCATACATACATTATAAAGCTCTTCCTCATCAAGCAGCGGCTTATTGTAAACATACTTTAAAGTAAGATTTTTAAGAGTGCAGATATTTTTGAGCTTTGCCCTGAGAACTTCATCATCAAAAAGCTCATTTACCTGGATACCGATCTTGGAATATTTATCCGAAAAGAACGGAGCTATACCGCTTTTTGTTGAGCCGAAAGCAGCTTTTCCGAGACGTTCTTCCTCATACTCATCAAGCTTTATATGATAGGGCATAAGAATCTGACAGCGTTCTGAAACAAGAAGCTTAGGATTAAGACCGGCTTTTTTAATCTCATTAAGTTCGTTGATAAACTTATCAATATCGAGCGCAACGCCGTTTCCTATGATGCAGACTGTGTTTTCACTGCAAACGCCGCTGGGCATAAGGTGAAGCGCAAATCTGCCGTGTTCATTTATAATTGTGTGGCCCGCATTGGCACCTCCCTGAAAACGAATAACTATATCCGCCTGCTGCGCGAACATATCGGTAATTTTACCTTTACCCTCATCGCCCCAGTTGGCACCTACTATTGCTCTAACCATAATTAAAATTCTCCTATCAATAAAATACGAAAGCTCAAGGCTATTCGTTTATTACGCGCAAAACGGGAACGGGGCACTGAGCTCCATTCCCTGTTTGATTATATCCCATATTAAAAATCAAGTCAATAAATAAGAATCAATTAAGCGGACTTTTTTCCTGTTCCTGCGGCTTTCCTACCGTTACTGTATCCTTATTTAGATGCATTATTGGTATCATCAGCCCCGGAAGCCCTGTTAAAGACGCGGCAGTATTAACTGTCATCCTTACGAACGGGAAAAGCTGATCGAAAGACTGAGTATGAATATCAGGCTTTTCATCGCCGTCTTCAAAAGTAAACTCGGCAACCATTTCAAGGCGCATCTCAAATGGGTTTAAATCAGAATCGGTAATTCTGAACTCAACTATGCCAACGCATCTTTTTGCGTCATCCATATAATTGACGTTGTATTTTACCTGATTCTGAAGTTTGAGCTGTACACCGGGTTTAACTCTGTTTTCAATCTCAAGCTTATTGACCTTATAACCTCTGAGCTGTACCAAAGCAATACCTCCATTTTATTAGAACGAGCTGTATATCTGCCCGTTATTCATATCCACATCTTTATAATACGCCAATTCTGCGATATTTACAATCTGATATCCGCGCGAAACAAGTTCCGGCACAAACATCTGAACAGCCTCGGCGCTTGTTTTATAAATATCGTGCATCAGGATGACGTCTCCGTCCCCCGCCGCATAAAGCACGTAATTCTTTACTTTTTCGGCATCTTTATACTTCCAATCGTTCGTATCAACACTCCAAAGACATATAGGCGCGTTTGCATTCTGCTTGATAGTATCTGACAAATATCCGCCTGTTGGTCTGAACGCCGAAGGATAATACCCTGTAACTTCCTTAATTGCGTTTGCGCCGTTTTTGATATCATCAGCCGTTACATCTTTACCGTAATGACTGTGGTCATAAGTATGGTTTCCAAGCTGACAGCCAAGTTCCACCATTCTTTTAGCGCAATCAGCATTTCCCTGACGTGAAAGGCGGTTTGAGACCATAAAAAATGTTGCTGAACCGTTATACTGTTCAAGTGTATCAAGCACAACGGAAGTGGTTCTGCTGTTTGGGCCGTCATCAAACGAAAGGGCTATCATCGGTTTAGAAGGGTCAAGATCCGTTCTTATGTAAAACGGCGCGTTCAAAACAGTTACCTTGCATGTTGCCGTTTTGCCGTTATAAGTTGTTGCCGTAACATTTGCCTCTCCCTCAGAAACGGGAATAAGCTTTGAGCCTTCCGTTTTAAGGACGTTTGTATTATCTGAATTAATATAAATCATTTTTGAGGCACTGCCTGACGAAACAGTTGGGCGGAAATATTTTTCGGTACCTATATAAATCGTTTTCTCCTGAGCAGGGAACTGCACCGTTTCAGGAGCGGCAAGAACGCTTACCTTTGCATTCGCCGAAAGGCCGTTATAACTTTTTACATTCAAATCAGCTGTGCCCTGTGAAACACCGATAACATTTCCTGCGCTGTCCACGCCGAGAACATCGGGATTAGAAGATGTGAATTGAAAGCCCGTATTGAGCTCACTGCCCTCAACATTAAGAACGGGCATATATTTTTCTCCGGTTCCGATGGAAAAATTATTTTCTGCAAATGAAAGGGCTGTGGGAGCATCCTCTACATAGACGGTAAATTTAGAAGTGCCTACCTTAACAAGAGCGGAGCCTTTGGCAACCGCCTTGAAAACGCCTTGCGAATCAACTGTTACAACATCTTTGTTATAACTTTTGAAATGAACTATTTCCTCTCCCTGAACGGGATATTCATATTCCTGCCCGACGCCAAGCACCATTGCCCTGCCGTTAACATAAACGGTGTTTGCATTAACATTGCGGTCAACAATAACAGATACGAACGATATTAAGAGCAGAACTGCCAAAAAAATTGCAGCGCTTTTTATGCTTACTGATTTCTTTCGCGTAGCAAACATAAATCAATTCTGCCTCCTGACAATTTCATACTCGCCGCCGTCCGGGCAGAAATACTTACACTTTCCCCTTCTGAGACTCTGAGTAACTTCTGCATACTCATCCTCATCCAAAAGAGCGTTGCAATATTCCTCTCCGCTATCTTCATCACATATATACCAGCGGCAATTTTCGCATAAAAAATCCACTTTTATTCATCTCCGTAAAAAAGCGGATAATAATTTATATTATCTGCAATGATTATTATACATTGATGGTTTCACAATATCAATAAGCATTTATGTCAGATTTTTAACAAATTCGTTAATATTTTTGTGTATTTTTGAAATTAGGAAAATAATGGCAGAAAAGGGATGATATTTGCAGATAAAAACAAGAAAACTCAAGAAAAATAAAGTAAAAAAACGAAATCGCGCTGCATAAGGATTTCCTTACACAGCGCGAATGTGAACTAATTATTTGTCAAGGTTTGCCTTAACAGTATTGAGTTCTGCCTCAAGCTCTTTGGGAAGAGTATCGCCGAATTTAGCGTAAAGCTCTTCAACGCCCTTGAGTTCTTCTTTCCAAGCATCTTTATCAACATCAAGGATGTTTTCAAGATCCTCTTTAGTCATATCAAGGCCTTCAAGATTGATGTCTTCAGCCTTGGGAAGGTAACCGATAGCTGTTTCAACAGCGTCTACCTTGCCCTCGCAGCGGTCGATAATCCAATCAAGAACACGAAGGTTATCGCCGAAACCGGGCCACAGGAAATGACCCTCGTCGTCCTTACGGAACCAGTTAACATTGAAGATCTTGGGAGCCTTATCCTCGTCAAGAGTTTCACCGATCTCGATCCAGTGCTTCCAGTAATCGCCCATGTTGTAGCCGCAGAACGGAAGCATAGCCATCGGGTCACGGCGAACAACGCCTACTGCGCCTGTAGCTGCAGCAGTTGTTTCAGAACCCATGATTGAACCTACGAATACACCGTGATTCCAGCTCTTTGACTGATATACCAGCGGAGTGAGCTTAGCACGACGGCCGCCGAATACGAATGCTGAAATCGGAACACCCTGCGGATTTTCAAACTCTGAAGAGATGCAGGGGCAGTTAACTGCTGGAGCAGTAAATCTTGAGTTGGGATGAGCGCCCTTTTCATCAGACTCTTTGCCGTTCCAAGGTTCGCCCTTCCAGTTGATTGCGTTTGTAGGCGGGTTATCATCAAGGCCCTCCCACCAAACTGAGTTATTGTCAAGATCGTGGCAAACATTTGTAAAGATAGTGCCCTTCTTAGTAGCAGCAAGAGCATTCGGATTTGATTTTTCGTTTGTGCCGGGAGCAACGCCGAAGAAACCGTTTTCGGGGTTGATAGCGTAAAGTCTGCCGTCAGGACCTTTTCTGATCCAAGCGATATCATCGCCTACGCACCAAACCTTATAACCCTTCTTCTTATATCCCTCGGGAGGAATAAGCATTGCAAGGTTGGTTTTGCCGCAAGCGCTCGGGAAAGCGGCACAGATATATTTGATCTCGCCGTTTGGCTTTTCTACACCGAGAATGAGCATATGCTCTGCCTGCCACATCTCATTTTTACCGAGATATGAAGCTATACGAAGTGCAAAGCACTTTTTGCCGAGAAGAACGTTTCCGCCGTAAGCTGAGTTAACAGAGATGATGGTGTTATCCTCGGGGAACTGGCAGATCCATCTCTTTTCGGGATCAACATCGCACTTGCAGTGCATGCCGCGTACCCAGTCATCTGAATCTCCGAGAGCGTCAAGAACTTTCTTGCCTACTCTTGTCATAATATTCATATTGAGAACAACATAGATTGAATCCGTGATCTCGATACCGATCTTTGAGAACGGTGAACCAACGGGGCCCATTGAATAGGGGATGATATACATTGTTCTGCCCTGATATGAATCCTTAGCAATATCGTAAAGCATTTCATAAGCTTTAACGGGATCCATCCAGTGGTTTGTGGGGCCTGCATCCTTCTCTTCACGTGAGCAGATAAGAGTTCTGTCCTCTACACGGGCAACGTCGTTAACCGCTGTTCTGTGAAGATAGCAGTCAGGAAGCAAATCCTCGTTGAGCTTAATCATTTCGCCTGTTTCAACAGCTTCTGCTTTAAGGGCGTCAATCTGCTCTTTTGAGCCGTCAATCCACATAATCTTGGAGGGCTTGAGAAGTTCTATTTTCTCGTCAAGCCACGCAAGGAGTGATGGATTTTTTGTAAGATTAGTTTCCATATTTATTCTCCTTTATTAATTATTAACAATTTCAGGACAAAGAGCCCCAGGCTCATTTGTCATTAATATTATACCAACTATTTTTTGAAATTCAATAGTGATACTATACTAATTCACTAAAATTTAACGATATCTATTGGCATATTTGCATAAGCATTTAAATTCGAAGACGCGCACACGCCGCTTTTATACTCATAAAATCCCTGAGCCGCAACCATTGCTCCGTTATCTCCGCAATACTTAAGTTCAGGCTTATAAAGCTTTATTCCGTGCTTTTTGCAAAGCTTTTCGCACTCGCTTCTGAGCAGAGAATTTGCCGAAACACCGCCTGCAAGCACTATTTTTTTATAGCCGAAATCATTAGCCGCCTTTTCAAGATTGCCTGCAAGGCAGTCTACAACCGCTTTCTGATATGAAGCGGCAAGATCAGCGGTATTGATCTCAATGCCTTTCTGCGCTGAGTTGTGTATTGTATTTATAACAGATGTTTTAAGACCGCTGAATGAAAAGTCATAAGGCGCGCCGTCAACTTTTGGATGCGGAAAATGATATGCCTCAGGATTGCCCTGCGGGCTTATCTTATCTATGCTGACGCCGCCCGGATACGGCAGACCCATTGCTCTGCCCGCTTTGTCAAGCGCTTCGCCCGCCGCGTCATCACGTGTTTTTCCTATTATTTTATAATCCGTATAGCTGTTTACCGCAACAATATGCGAATGACCGCCGCTGACAACAAGGCTTAAAAACGGAGGCTCAACATCACTTGTAAGATAATTTGACGCGATATGCGAGCGCAGATGATGAACAGGCACAAGCGGTTTATCAGCAGAAACAGCAAGCCCCTTTGCAAAGCTTACACCCACAAGCAGAGCTCCGATAAGTCCGGGGGCAAAAGTTACCGCTACCGCCTCTATATCATCCAGCGAACAGCCTGCGTCCTCAAGCGCCTGAGCAACAACGCCGCTGATAGCCTCAGCATGGCGGCGGGAAGCTATCTCGGGCACAACGCCTCCGTAAAGCTTATGTTCCTCCAAAGAGGAAGCTATCACGTTTGATTTTACAATTCTGCCGTCTTCAACAACGGCAGCCGCTGTTTCATCACAAGAGGATTCAATTCCCAGTATCAGCAATATCGTTACCTCCTTTAACGGCATCTCTTTTCATAAGCACAGCATTTTCCTCAGGATCGGAATAATAATCCTTTCGCACACCCGTATCATAAAACCCAAGTGAACGGTAAAGCGATATGGCAGGGACATTGCTTTCTCTGACATCGAGAAAAACATCGCCGTCAACATTTTCAAGACTTTTGGTGAGAACTGCGCGGGCTATGCCGCGGTTTCTGTACTGCGGCAGAACGCCTACACGCACGATATCCGCTTCGCCTGTGAGAGCATAAAGCCCTACAAAGCCGACAGCAGTGCCGTTTTCAACGGCAATATAAAATTCAGAAAACTCGTTTTTCAGTTCTGCGGCAATCGATATCTCATCCCACGGTTTTGAAAAACACGCTTTTTCTATTTGAGCAACATCTTTAATATATTTTTCAGATAATTTTTCTATTTCCATATCATTAAATCAATGTGAATCGTACCAGGTTTTTCCGATTTTTCCGTCTGCTACAAGGCGCACCCTGAGTTCGCAGGCATTTTCCATTTCTCTTGTAACTATTTGAAGCGCCTTTTCAGCTTCATCAGCAGGCGATTCAACAATAAGCTCGTCATGCACCTGAAGTATAAGGCGGGATTTCATATTTTCCTTTTCAAGGCTTTCGCACACGCGTATCATTGCAATCTTGATTATATCTGCCGCCGTGCCCTGAATAGGCATATTCCTTGCCACTCTTTCACCGAAAGCACGCATCATATGATTTAATGAAGCGAGTTCGGGCAGATATCTTCTGCGGTGGAAAAGAGTTTCGGCATAGCCGTTATCCTTGGCGGTTTCAATCATTTTATCCATATATTCGGCAACTCCGCTGAAATGGTGAAGATAGCCGTTTATATAATCCTTTGCTTCTTTTACCGAAACGCCGATATCTTTTGCAAGGCTGAAAGCGCCGATGCCGTAAACGATACCGAAATT
The DNA here is from genome assembly GCA_900539425.1 of uncultured Oscillospiraceae bacterium. Taxonomy (GTDB): domain Bacteria; phylum Bacillota; class Clostridia; order Oscillospirales; family Acutalibacteraceae; genus Eubacterium_R. Next base: position 29,455 of record UQBX01000014.1, read on the forward strand.
AACCGCCTTTGCGCGTGAGCGCAGGAGAGGTGTTACCATTTCGGGAGGCAGATTGAACACCTGCGCGGCAGTAGTCTTATGAATATCTTCGCCGTTATTGAAGGCATTCATCATATTTTCGTCATTAGCAAGGGCGGCAAGCACTCTGAGTTCAATCTGACTGTAATCGGCGTCAATAAGAGTTGAGCCGCTTTCGGCAACAAAGAAACGTCTCATTTCCCTGCCGAGTTCCGTCCTGATAGGAATATTCTGAAGATTGGGTTCAAGCGACGAAATTCTGCCCGTGCGTGTTTCTACCTGATTAAACGAAGTGTGTATCCTGCCGTCCGACTGAATGACTTTGAGCAAACCGTCGCAGTAAGTTGATTTCAGTTTGGCAAGGCTTCTGTATTCAAGTATTAGTTTTACGATTGGATAATCGGGGGCAAGTTCCTCAAGCACTTCCGCTTTAGTGGAATAACCGCTCTTGGTTTTCTTTTTACAGGGTATCTGCATTTCTTCAAACAGCACTGTACCCAGCTGTTTCGGTGAGTTTACATTAAACTCTCTGCCCGCCTCGCTGTAAATCTGAGCAATAAGTTCGTCTATCCTGCTGCCGAGACGGTTTCCGAAATCTTCTATACCTTTTTTATCAACAGCGAAACCTGCTGTCTCCATTTTTGCAAGCACACGTGCAAGCGGAAGTTCAATGTTATTTAGAAGATCTGTTTGGTTCGCCTCTTTGAGGAGAACATCGGTTTTTTCAAAAAGTCTTTTCAGCACTGCCGCATAAACGGCATTTTGGCTTTCTTCGCCGCCGTCAGGCAGAGCAATGCCGTATTCAAGGCAAAGGTGGTCAATATCATAATTGCTGTCTGACGGACGTAGCAAATATGCGGAAAGCATAAGATCGCCGCAGACATTTTTGCAGTCCGTTCCGAGAGTTGCGGCAAGGCGGTGGAGATACTTTGTATTGTAGGAATATTTACGAGCATCGCTTTCAAACAGCCTTTTTACAAAATCTTCAAAGACTGCATCCGAAGCGGAAACGTTGATAACGGTATCGCCGTTTGCGAAGTACATACGTGAAATTTCGTTATTCTCAATATCAAAAGTGAAATAAAGTTCCTCGCCGAAGCTGAAATCAGCGGGGTCTTCCATTTCTTTCACCGTAACTGCAGTTTTTTCTTCCTGACGCACAGGCTCAACCGCCTGCTGAGCATTAAGCCCGAATTTATCAATAAGGCTGTAAAGCTCATATTTTGCAAGCAGCATTGCGGCACCTGAATTATCGCCGGGGATATATGAATTTATATCTGTATCAACAGGGGCATTTGTGCGTATAGTGCCGAGATCAAGTGAAAGATATGCCTTATCCTTATCACGGGCAAGCTTTTCACGCACGCCTTTCTTTATATCTATCTCATCAAGATTTTCATAAATATAATCGATATTATGAAATCGCTGAATAAGATCGAGCGCCGTTTTTGCCCCTACGCCCGCAACACCGGGAATATTATCGCTTGAATCGCCCTGAAGAGCCTTTACCTGAATAAGCTCTGCGGGGGTTACGCCGTACTCTTCCATAACGGTATTTTCATCATATATATCAGTAACGGGCCTGCCTGCTTTTGTATGCGCAAGCAGCACCTTTACTCCGCCGTGCGCAAGCTGGAGAGAATCCCTGTCTCCCGTGGCTATAAAGCACTCATTGCCCGCTGAACGGCATGCTTCGGCAAGGGTGCCGAGGATATCATCCGCTTCCCAGCCCTCGCATTCCACAGTCTTTATGCCGAGAGATTTAAGAATATCTTTTAATATCGGCATCTGCATTCTCAGTTCATCGGGCATTGCGTGCCTGCCCGCCTTGTATTCATCATACTTTTTATGCCTGAAAGTGGGGGCATGAACGTCAAAAGCAACACCGATTGCATCCGGCTGCGAAATTTCTTTAAGTTTAAGAAGAATATTCAGAAATCCGTATACCGCATTTGTGTAGATACCGCTTTTTGTGGAAAGAAGCTTTATACCGTAAAACGCCCTGTTTATAATGCTGTTTCCGTCCAGCACAAGAAGTTTCAATCAAATCACCTGCCAGAAAATCATTCGTTTTCAGCCTTTAAAAAACCGGCTTTCATTAGGATACCCAGTGAAAGCCGGCAATGCAATAATAATCAGTCTGTAATGCCCTTGGCGCCGTCTTTATCAAACATACAGCACGCCTCAACCATAATTGAAATACCCGCTTCAATTGCTTCCGGTCTAAGATTTTCCGGAGTATCAAGACGAGTGTGGTAATATCTCGGCGGGGCAGGATCCATAGCTGCAAATCCCGTTGCGGGTATTCCGCGCTGGGTAAATGCCGCAGCGTCTGAACCGCCTATGTAAATAGATTCATACTTAACGTCAAATCCGCAGTTTGCACTTGCGTCATGCATAAGCACTTTTGCGCCCTCATGGTGCTGAAGAGTGCCTGAAAGGTCTTTGTGATATACAGCCATTGTTTCAAGATCTCTGAATGTATCAATAGCAACAACACATGTAGGAATATCTTTAAGCTCTTTCTCATGAGCCTTTGCAAATGCTTTAGCTCCGCGCAGACCTGCTTCCTCAGAACCTGAACATACAAGCATTACTTCAGTGTTTTCAAAGCGTATGCCTGCCTCGGCAAGTGCTTTAATAGTAGCCATTCCTACATAGCATCCTGAAAGGTTATCAGATGCTCCGGGAACTGATTTAGTCCAGCTCTGGAAAAAGAGGAATGCAAACTCAAACGGGATGAACACACATGAAACAACAAAGAATGTGATAAAGAACCACTTTGTGTTTTCGATACTCATTGCTGCAGCGCCCTTTCCGGCGATTATGCAGACAAGCGCAAAAACTGTATCAACAACAAGGCCTACAACAGCGGGAATTTCAACAAAAAGCTTTGCCTGAAGGCCGCCTATAAGGTAGTTAAGAGTCCATTCAAACTGTGAATCGGAATGGCCTACCATTACAAATCTTTTCTTAACCTCGCCCGACGGCTTTCTTACCGCTACCATATTGTGTGAAGTCTGCTTCGGGAAAAGGAAATCATCGAACTGCTTATACATAAGGAATTCGAATACAAGCGGAATAAATGCAAGTATACAAAGGATAAATGCAGCTATTGGGCTTGCAAACCAGTTTACGAACACGCTTGCGATACCGCAGGCAACCGTAAACGGAATAAATCCCATAAATCCCTGACGGTGAAGAGTAAACTCCTCTATTTTTGTTTCCTCGCAGTAGTTTTTCATATCTTTCTGGAACCACTGCTGTGCACGGTACTCTTCAGGTGAGCCGGGCTTTCTGGGGCCGATTTTGTTACAGATTTTTGTAATTCCTTTTACGGCATATTCGGTCTGACGTTTTATATCAAAATCCTTGCCGTATTCGAGTGCGATTTTCATACTCAAATGCTCCTAAATATTATGATGTACTATTTTAACATATTAAACGCCGTTTTACAACTCAGATTATAAACAAATTATAAACCGATACAAAATTTGCGCTTATGAAAGATGATGAATAAATATACCTGAAAGCAGTTTCGGCTCGAACCATGTTGATTTCGGCGGCATTATCTCGCCTGCATCGGCTATCGCCATTAATTCACCCACCGTTGTGGGATACATTGAAAAAGCAAGCTTCATATCTGTGTTTGCTCGTTTTTCGAGTTCGCTTAAACCTCTTATACCGCCTATGAAATCTATGCGCTCATCATTTTTAGGATCTTTGATTCCGAGAACAGGATCAAGCAGATTATTCTGTAACACAGAAACATCAAGCGCCTCAACCGGATTAAAATCATTAATTATTTTTTCATTTGCTTTAAGCGAATACCACTGCCCGTCAAGAAACATGCCGAAAGTATGTTTTTCTGAAGGGGAATAAGGCTTATCCTGCTTCTTCACTTCGAAAGAATCCGATATTCTGCCGATAAATTCAGCGGGAGAAAATCCGTTGAGATCCTTTACAACCCTGTTGTAATCCATAATGCGCAGATCGGAATCAGCAAAAGCAACGGCAAGGAAGAAGTTGAACTCCTCATCACCCGTATAACTGCTGTTTTCATATCTTTTCATCTGACCTACACGAACAGCAGATTCGCACCTGTGATGACCGTCTGCTATATAAAACGCTTTTACAGACCCGAAAAGTTCGCTCAGGCGGGAATTTATCTCATCATCGTCTATTACCCACACCGTCTGAAGCGCACCTGCCGCCTCAAAATTGTAGACAGGTCTGTTTTTATCTGCAAAATCGTTGATTATGCGTGTTATCTCATCATTTTTTCTGTAAGTCAGAAAGATGGGGCCTGTATTTGCATTGGTTACACTTACGTGGCGTATCCTGTCCGCCTCTTTTTTGGCAAGCGTTTTCTCATGCTTTTTGATTACATTATTCATGTAATCATCTATTGAAGCACAGCCGGCAATACCCGTCTGCACTCTGCCGTTCATTTCCTGGCGGTAAATATAAAAGCACGGTTTTTCGTCCTGAACAAGCGCTCCGCTTTTTTCAAGGTTTAAAAGATTTTCTTTAGCCTTTTCATAAACATCTTTTTCATACGGGCTTTTTCCAGGCGGGAAATCTATCTCTGCTCTGTCCACATGAAGAAAAGAAAGCGGATTTGAACGAACTGCCTCACGCGCCTCGTCGCTGCTCATAACATCATATGGCAGTGCCGGGATAAGACGCTGGTATTTTTCAGCCGGTCTGAATGCTTTGAATGGTCTGAATACAGCCAAAATATTGCCTCCTGATTATTTCTGGTTCTTTTCGTAAATTATTCTGAGACCCTCAAGCAGAAGATTATCATCTACTGTTACGGGAATTCTGAGTTCTTTTGCTATAGAGCCGCCGAGACCACCCGTTATAACTACGGTTGCTTTCTCTCCGAGCTCTTCTTCAAAGCGCATAACCATGCCCTCAATAAGCGCCGCTGTACCTATTACGGAGCCGCACTTCATTGCGTCAATAGTATTTGCGCCTATGACCTTGGACGGAGCGGAAATATCTATCTGCGGAAGCTGTGCCGTGCCGCTTGAAAGCGCGTTTATTGCCGTTTTGACTCCGCACATTATAGCTCCGCCGAGGTGAGCGCCTGATTTATCTATAACGGAAGCGGTTGTTGCCGTGCCTATATCAAAAAGGATTGCGGGAAGCTTATATTTGTTTATAACCGCAACATCGCCCGCTACAAGATCTGCGCCCATTTCTGCGGGATTATCAAGTTTAATATTAAGCCCTGTTTTTATTCCCGGGCCTACAACTATCAGTTCAGCACCGCATATCATTTCAACAGCTCTTTTAATAGTGCGCACAAGAGCGGGAACTACGCTGGATATAACGCCGCCCGTTATCTGCCCTACACCATTTAAATCAAGGAAAGTTCTGAGTTTCATGGAAAACTCAATATCGGTTTCGCCAGTATTAGTGGAAAGTCTGCCGCTGCAGACAAGTTTATCTGCATCCCACACGCCCAAAACCGTGTTTGTGTTTCCTACATCTACAACAAGTATCATAATCAGACCGCCTTTCAGCAGCGCAACGGCGCCGCAGCATCAATAAAAACTATTATATTATACTTTTTTCATAAAGTAAAGAAAAAAGCGGTTCGGTAAATCCGAACCGCTTTGAGCACTTAAATCTATCTTTAATTGTAAGCCGTATCCCAAAGAATATCTTTATCTGAAAAGGGCATAAAAATACGTTCGTCCGCTTTCATTCATATTTGAATATTCAGTGTTGGATATAGCCGTAATAGTATTTGACACCACAAGATCTTTGTCGGAGATGCTTATGCCCGGCATACTTCCTCTTGACGCGAAAATTGCCGCATAGCTGTAACTTTTCTTGTTTGTAAAATCCGTTTCCTGCCATGGCTTATTCAAGCAGAATATAAACCCGAAGCTGGGACTGAACGGGCAGTTTGTAGAAACGGTTTGATTTTCTTTTCCGTTTCCGAAATACACACCCGTAAAATACGGAGTATCAAATTTTTCCCTGTCCTCTTCGGAAAGATGACATTTGACATCGGCAGTGTGCTCCGATGCAAAATTATCTATTTTTTCATTATCCGCATTAAAATCCGTTCTCTGAGGTTTGTCTGTTCCCAGCCAGCTTGACAGACCTAAAAAAGAAGTTTGGTTAGTAGCGCTCATTTATATCTTCCTGCCTTTCCCCCACCATATCTTTTTGCGCGTATGTGGGATACGCGATATGATAATTCGTATTACCCAAGGCTTTCCCACACAAAAAATGGCAGGGAAAGCCTGTCCGTTTCATACCATCGGTAATCAAGGGAATCAAGATAGTCAAAAGTAATCCCTTTCCCCTTAAACTGCGGAAAATAAAACGCAGGATAATAATTTTGAATCAGATTTGATAACCCCGCAAGGGAGTCTTTGCTGACAGGGTCAATGGTTACCACTTCTCCGTCAAATGTAGACGTATAATTATATCCGGGGGTGTTTTCCTCTGCGGTGCGGAATTCGTCAAGGCTTATTGTATAAAAGCCCTGAGTTAAGCGTTCGATTATCTTACTTTTTGTTTCTTCAGGAGTTTCTCCTGTTTCTATGTTAAGCAAATCGCAGTACATAAGCAATCCTTTTTCTCCCATAGTGTCTGTAAACACCTCGCTGAGCGCCTGCTCCGCCGCGTTCTGAGCAAGAGAAACCGCATAGCTGTACGCAATTATTTCTGCTCGCTGAACACTGCCTTCCTCGCCTTCAAGGCCAACAGTCTGCATAAGTGCGGAAAGCCTGTCATAAACCGTATTACTCATATATTTCCACCTGCACATCATCAAGAGATAAATAACCGCCGGTGGGGCACGGAATAACGCCTTCATAAGAAGGCTGGGCAGAGATTTCAGCAAGCTCCACATTATCCACACTTATAACCGAAGCAGTAACACTTGAAAGATTTATCTGAGTGCCTATCTTTTGACCCGAACATGCTTCCCTTATAGCATTTTCCACATCGGAAAGCAGTTTTTCCTTATCAGCACCGCGGGCAGCCTGGACAGCGGCGAAAACAGAAAACGCATTTTTTTGCGCAAGCGTTATATCGTAATCCACATTGCATATTTCAAGAATGCCGAGTTTTTCCTCAACTTTATCCGTGATATAGGAATCCAGCGGTTCGTCGCTGGCTGTTCTTAACCACACATGGGTGATATTTTCCTCAGGGTCATATTCAATACTGCAGTCTTTTATATCATCAATGGTAAGTATCTGCTCTATCATAGATTTCACGTTTACGCCGTTGCTGAGCGCGCTGCCGTAAGAATCTATTATTCGCTGCCTAAGACTTTCATCCGATTCAGGGTCAGAACCTCCGGTAAATGCGCGCTGATTAGTAACGGAATATATATATTCGGGCGGATTTACCATTACCGTAATACTATCTGCAGGCACGTTATATTCCTCGCCCTCGTTAAGCGCGGATGCTTCTATGGTAACTCCGGTATCCCCTGGTAATATAAACGCGCGATAGTTTGTTGCAAACTGAATAAGCGGGTTGTCTTTTACGGAACAGATAGTGCCTTCAGGTATATCGACATTCTCCTCATATTCCTGTGTAACAAAAAAAGAAAGATATCCCGTTGCGCGCGAAGCGCCCTTTCTGGTTATGCCGCGCATCTCGGCATGCTTATCAAGGTATTCGCCCGTTGCAGTCTGAACAAACGCCTGCTTGAGCGCGAAATCAGCCGCAGTATGGGCTGCATATATCTCACTTGCAACCGCTTTAAATCTAAGCTCAACTTCAGGATAATCCTTTACGTATTCGCCGCACTCGTTATAAAACTGCGTTTCCATTTCATGTAATATCTCATCATAAGTAATACTCAAAACGAAACGCTCACCTGCCTTTCCGCTCCGTTGAGCAATATGGTGAAGTCAAAACCGTTTTCAGTTTCGCGCGCGCTTACGGGATATATTCCATCCATTTTATACAGCGCGCGGCACACTGCACTTAAAGCGTAAAGCGCCTTAGGCTCATTTGCCGTTTTATAGACATCACTGCCGTAATCGCAGTCGGGGTAAAAATCACCCCTGTGAGTTTTTATAACTCTTGCTGTGTTTTCAAGCACCATAGCTTCATATTCACTTTCGCTGTTAAAAATATCCGTAGCGCTCACCTCTCTTCAATATTTCCGTTTTTATCAATAACAAGGGAATTAATAACTACGCTTCCGTCATTTTTCAGCAGAATACTTGCCCCGCCGAGAGACCTTATCTCAACTTCGCCCTGTTCAAGAGCGCTGGAATCCATTTTGGTGCCGGCAACCGCCAAGCCGGACGCGCCGTTAACAATAAGCACTTCTTCGCCTACGGGAATACGTGATGAATAACCGTAAGGCGAAAAACACTGCGCACTTCTTGACGGCAAAGAGGAATTAGCCTCTGTAACATCGTCTGTATTGAGAGTTATTACACCTGTTTCGGCGGCGTTTTGCTCCATACTTTTAAAGCTCCTGCTCAGCCACATAATTCACCAGCTCCCCGTCTATTTCTTTTCTTAATGTAAGAGTTGTTTTTGTACCTTTTGAATTTTTAGCGCGGATAATAGAACTTAAAATAAATTCTCCGCTTATTCCCAGCCGTTCAAAATTGGCGCTCACCCTGTCAGACAGTCTTAAATCGCAATCTCCCGCAAGAATGACTGTAACCGTAAAATAGTTTTCAAGTGATTCAGATATCTGCCTGTGAGCCTCCGCCTCTCTCTGCCACACAGGCAGGGAGGAAAGATTGATCAGCTTTCTGGATGTTACGGCATTGTCATCAGCAAAGCGGCTTTCCAATCGGTAAATATATTTTTCATCAGAATTAATTTTATAATCTATTCTGCCTATAACACTGCTTTTATCAACAGTGGCGCAAACAGAAACTATTTTATCCGCATCAAGATATCTTACATTTTCGGATGTGTCAAAAGCACACACCTCATTCTCCGGTGTAACATATATTCTTTTGCCGCAGGCATACTGCATAAACTTATCTATTGCTCCGAAACAGCTCTGCCCCTTGCTGACTATATATTCCGATTGTGTAAACACTTCCGGCAGACCGAAAGTAAACCCGAACGGCTTTGCGTGATTGTACCACAGCTGCCTTGATGTGGGACAGCTGTACTGTCCCGGATACGCTTCGTTATCAACAAGCACACACGCGCTTGACCGAGCGTAAACAAAAGCCGTATATCCGTCCTCGTCATAGCTTAGCTGAAACTTATCCGCAAAGCCGTAAAATATCTTAACTCCGTCCTGATACGCACAGACGGTTCTGACATCTGATAATGCTTTTTTTGTAAAAATATAAAGCCGCAGTCCGTCGCACGCTGCCGCAATCTCGCTTGAAAGCTCATACGATACAACTTCAAAATCTGTTAATGCTTTGCCGGACGAATCAAAAATTTCAAATATCATCTTATTCTCACCCTTTGGCCTTCCTGCACGTCAAAAGGCGTTTTGAAACCGTTTAGTTCTATAATATCCTCAAGTTTTACGGAATTAGCATAAGCTATATCAAAGCAGTTTTCCCCGTCTTTTGCAAAAACGAAACTGCGCTCTTTTTTATAGCTGGCTCCGCCGCTTTCCTCTTTAAAAACGAGTTTGTATTCCACAGAATTTTCAGCTGCATTCAGGTTAGTATAAAGCGAAGAAAAATAGGCGCTGAAGAATCTTCCGTCAGGCAAAAAAAGCGGGCCCGCTCCCTCATCATCATAAAGAGCGGCAAGCTTTGCCGCAGTTTGAGCACTGCCGGCGCCGTAAAACTTTCCGCTCACCGTTATACTTGCCGCATTCTGCGCTATCTCCTCAACGGCGCTCCCCGCTGACGGCAGGGAGCGCTCGCTGATGTTCTTTGATTTTTCGACGCTGATCTCGGCGGGATTCTGCTCAAACTCAAAATCCTTGTATTTAAGCCTTATCATCATCTCTTATTCACCACCGACTGAAGAATCGTACCTTTTTGAATCAAGCCTCAAATACTCGGAAAGCTCATAAATTTCACTATATTCATTCATAAAATCACCGTATCAGTCTTAATCAAAATTAATCTTATCGGAAAAGGTTACCGTAAGGCGCATTACAAAACATTCGGACTCATCATCCGCAGTAATTGAACCTGCGCCTATAGAGACGGGAACATCACTGCAAATACACTGAAATATCCTGCCTGCCGTCTGCAGAAAATCAAAGCCGCGCATACTGTAAGGAGCATAGATATCCGCATAAGCAGTGACCTGCCCTGCCAGCACATCTTCCCCAAGGGCGGCTGTCTGCGCGCTTGCTTCTGAAATTCCGCATACTATAGCCGGTCTTTTAGGTATCGTAGGTTTTTGACGCGGCTCAAAAGCCGAAATTATCTTAAAGTTTTCAAAATAATCATTCTGACTCAGCTTTTCGATTATCTGAGCCGTAATTTTGCTGAAATCAATCATCTTCGCCCAACCATACCTTTCTCAGAACACCCCAGTAAAACAACTTTTCGCCGCCTGCCGCTACCTCTTCCTTCTTTTTAAAAACAAATTCCTCATCTCCCAAAAGCACCCGCGCGTCATCGGAAAGAGAAATTATATTGTGATCATAAGGCCCTATAAAAGTAAAATAGTCCTTGCTGACCGAACCTGCCGCTGTATGCACCTGCTCAAAGTTTGACCTGTTGCTTCTCCACTTCTGCGCAACAACGGCATAAAACGGGGTAGAGACCCATTCGCCGTCTTTAAGATACACCTGTTTTCCTGCTTTTTTAAGGCCGTTTTTAATTTTTATAGCTCTGTTCATTCAGACACTCTTAAAAGCAAAGGCGCCGTCATTAATAAGATCGGCGGCGTTTTCCCTTGCGGCGGCAAGAACGGCTTTTGCCGATTGTGCCGCACCTGTTGAGCCGCTGAACGAAACATCGCCCGCGGTAAAGGAATCAAACCCGCCGGACTGTTCACTGCCGCAGCAGATAATATAGTTTGCCTGCGCGGCGGCAAGAAAGACCGCTCGGCAGTCCGTTTCGTACGCCTTGTCCTTTAAGCGGGCGTAAACGCTGCTGCAGGCACAGTCTATCACCGCGCCGTAACTTTCAGGGTTTTCGGACAAGCCTAATTCTTTCAGGCATTCAAGGACTTCCGCCCTGTCTATCATCGCCCGCACTCCTTTCTTTATTACTCGCCGAATTCAACAAACTTGCACGCATCGGGGAATATCTTTGAAAATCCCGCAATGGTGGTAACTGTTGCTCTTTCAAGCTGTCTGTCAATAAGTTTGTCATACTCGGTCACAACACCGCCTGCGCACACTTTTTCAAGCGCCGCGTTTTTATCAAGCGCAATAATCTTGTCTGCGCCAAGCTCGTTGCATTTTACGATTTCCGCACCGAGCGGGGTAATCATTTTACCCGTTCCGTGGAAATTCTGACCCGCAACCGAATCCTTGAATTCATCCATATTGAGAAGAGCGGAAATACTGGGCACGCCCGCGATTACCGTAGTCATGTTGTAAGGCGAAAGCTTTGCCCAAAGATTGATAAGATCGTTGTATGTCACTGTATCACCCGAAGCAGAGATAACTTCAGAAGTGCCGTCGTCAAGCGCCTCAATAGCGTCCGCAAACTGTGAGCGGGCGATATATGATCCTATCTGCCTGAGTGTTACGGTAAAGAGATCAAGCTTCTGGAACTTGATTGCCTCATATGACGCAACAAGCATTCTGCCCCTTTTATAAAGACGGGTAAGTTTATCCTTTGCCCTTATGGTAGTTTCGGGAATAAATGCGCCCTCGCCTACTGCGGCAAGCTCTTTTTCATCATCTGACGGAATGCTTTCAACAGAGCGGTAATCAAGTGAATCCACCTCTGTTGTGGTTGCTATTATCTTTGAAAGGAGATCGGTTTCCTCAATACCCTGCTGCACAGCACGGCTGACATATTCAGGGAAAAGCACAGCTGAATCACTTGTCTGGAAGAATTTAGAAACGCTGTCCGACCCCGTGCCGGAAACCTTAATGTTAAATCTTTTGAGCTGACGCTGGTAAGCATCAAGTCCCTCCAGTTCTGTGCCGATATAATTTTCGGACGGGTCAGCCGCCTCAAGAGAAGCGGTAAAACCTTTTGAAGAGGAATAAAGCCCCTTATCAAGCTTAATATTATCAAATGCCATTATAAGTCCTCCTTTGCATCAAAGAATCACGCCGACGGTCTTGGCGTCTGTATCAAATTCAACAACAAGATATGCTTTTTTGCCGCTGGAGGCAAATTTAACACCGCCGCTGCCGTCTGCGGTAAGATACTGCCAGCCGCATTTCGGCGTACCTGAGCTGTATGAAAGTTTTGTATAACCGCTCACCATAACAGGGGCAAATTTATCTCCGCCCTGTGTAGCAATGCCCGCAAACTCCGCGTCTGCTGTGCTGTTTGCAATAAGACCCGTATCCGCAATGGTCACGGGACTGCCCGCAGTTATCTCGTCTGCGGCAGGAAAGGTGAGCACCTGTTCGTTAAATCCCTTATATCCTACTCTCATTTGTGTTCCTCCTAAATTCTGAATTCATTGAAAGAGCCTTTTGCGCCCTGCTCCTTTTGCTTTGCAAGCTGAGGGGAGGGCTTTTCACGCTGAGCACGCTGCTTTTCAAACGCTTCTTTAAAGCATACAAGCTCTTTTGCTGTCATAACATCGGCAAGTTTTTTGAATATTTCAATATCAAGCTGCGGCAGCTCTTTGCTGCACAGCTTTACAAGGTCTTTTATAAGACTTTTTCTGTATTCCCTGCCGAGAGCGGCGTCATCACTGAGGCCGCTTACAAGCTCCACTATATAAGCCGCCTCGGAATCGGAAACAGTTGTGCCGCCCGTTTTGAGTTTCTTTATAATATCTTCAGTCATAATACCGTCCTTTTCTGTATCAAACGCCTTTTCAACGCCCGCGTTTCTCTGTGCGGGCACGGCAACAAAGCTGAATTCATAAGCGTCGGAAACATCGTCAAGAATCGTGTAGCAGAGTTTTCTCCCGTAGGTTTTGCCTGCTATATGACCGCAGTACGATTCGGATCTGTCTGACCCGCAGACAGAGCATATCCTTTTCTTCGCACTGCATGAAACGGAAACTTCTTTTTTAATTCCCGCATCAATGTCCTTTATAAGCGATTCGTTTTCAGGGGTGCGAACCATATAAGCCTTTGCTTTGAGCGCGATATACGGCTCGCCGTCTGCCGTTGTTTTGCCCGCTGTTTTTTCAAGGCGGGTATCAAAAATCCTTGCCGTCTGATCCTGAGCTTTCATTGAATGGTCTTTTATGCCGGTCTTGCCTATAAAAAGCTTCTGAAGCGCGCTGAGCGCACTATCCGAGAATTTTTCAAAATCCCTGTCTATATCGTTGTCACATAAAGTTGCCTCAAACACATACAGCTCGTCCTCTGAAAACTCACGGCGCGTAAACGCCCTTATCTTTTCAAAATCGCTTTCGTCGGGCGTGTATGTTTTAACTGTAAGTATATCAGTCATCAGTGCCCTCCTTGAGTAATTTATCTGCCTGGGCGTTGTAAAGGCGTGCCTTAGCGTGCTCCGTTTCATCCTGAAGCGTGATATCTGCCCACTTGATTTTTACAGGCAGATAAAGGGAGTTGACCTCCATATATTTTGCCGCTATCTTCATAAGAACGGGCGATATTATCTTCCTGTATGCGTCAAGCTCAGTCGTGAGCATATCCGCCTGCTGCTGGCTCATTCGCTCAGTAGTAGACCACGAAAAGCCAAGCATATACGGCGGAAGGCCCGTTTTTGCAACTATCTGCTCCATAAGCTGCCTTACAGGTATTTCGCTTGAAAGCACATTGTTGTCTGCCCCTATTACTTTCACGCTTACATCGCCAACGGCAACAAAATCCTTTACGGTATCCTTGCTGCTCATGGCGTCCTGCCACGCACGGCAAATCTGGCTTGCCCTGTCACGGGCTACACCCGCATCCGTATCGCCGTCAGCAGGTTTATATGTTACAGCATATCTGAGATTGCCCGCATGCTCCCAGTTTTCACCTATGGTGTTGTAGATTGTGAGCAGTACATCAGAAATAAACGGCAGTCCCCTTAAAAGGCTTGTGCCCAGAATACTGCCGGGCTCCGGATTAAGAGCTGAAAACAGGATAAGATCCTGACGAGGCAGTTTTTTGCCGCTGTTGTAGAACTCAATATCAAGATTGTTCTGCGCCCTTTTCACCTCAAGAGCGCTGAGTTCACCGTTATAAAGCGCATAAAACCCGCTGTCATCGGCAATCATTTCACCTGCCGCACTGCCGTAAGTGAGCAAGTCCGAAAGATAGGTGGAAACAAACGCGCTGATACCCGTTTGATTTCCTCCCACGCAGATACCTTCAAAAAACTTGTTCATCTGCGCATCTGTCTGATCGTTTCCCGTCTCAAACTCAAAATCATTTATAAGCCTGATTATTTTAAGCACTGCCGCGTCTATGACGGGCACATTTTCCCTGAGAGATTTATAAACGCGGTTGTTCAGACCTAAATTCATAAACCCGCCCAAATTTACAAAAGGGTGATTTGAAAAAGCGCTCGTCTGCACCGCCGCTGCGGCAGTGCCTGCGGCTTTGCCCGACTTTCTTTTACTGAACAGGCCCAAGCTTTCACATCCTTTCTACCGCGAATGTGTAGATATCGCTGTTTTTGCCGTATAAAACGGTGGAAACAAAATAGCGTATATCATCCATTGCGTGGTCGTTTTCTTTTTTCGGCGAATCCCTTTTTATATCGTTATCCCAGCGGTATATCGAAAATTCCCTGATTGTGTCCTCACAGCACGGATAAAAATAAATATCATCTTCTTTAAGCGCCCGGCACACAAGATTTATGCCCTTGAGAACATCATTGTCCGCCTTGATGACCCTGTATTTACCGTGGCGGCGCACTGTTTCTGCAAAGCTTGCCGCAGACGGGTCTATGATAAGCGCTTCTATTTTTCTGTTTCCCGCAAGGTCGCACAGATTTTTGTAATATTCCTCATCTGTAAGCTGAACGCCCGCATCCCTTGCGCTGTGGTAGTATTCGCCGATTCTGTACCACTTTGAGCCGCTTTTGCCCCAAAGCCCAAGTGAAAACGGATTTACTGTGCCGTAATCACATGAGAGATAATACTGAGAAAAACCGCCGCTGCTTTTTCTGATATGTCTTTCGGGGCTGAACATAGGATATACAAGGCCGTCCGCCGCAACCCATTTTCCCTCTATGAATCTTTCATAAAAAGCGCCGGAATAAAGATTTTTATAGCGGCTGATCACCTCAGGAGAAAGAGAGGGATTATCCTCCATAGTAAAATGGAGATAAAGCATATTCTTCTGCTGTTTTTTCAAAATCCACTCGTTATAAAACCAGTGAAACGGGTGCTCGGGATTACAGTTGAACCAGTATTTGGCATCCTCCAGCGAGCACCTCGCAAGCGCCTGTTCAACAAAGGAGCGGGGCATAAGCGCCGCCTCGTCAAGCATAACGCCTCCCAGGGTCATACCCTGAATCAAAGAGGCAGAAGATTCATCACGTCCGCCGAAAAGGTAAAAGCGGTTGCGCCTTCCGCCCCTTTCTATCTCTATAAAGTTGCGGCTGAGCTTGTAACTGCAGGCAAAGCCAAGGGAGGTAAGAACGGGAATCAGCGGCGTTACAACATTGCGCCTTAGCGACGCTATCGTTTTGCCGCAGATTGCGAAAGAAGTTTCATTGAAGCGGTAAAATGCCCAGCTGATAAAGGAAATGCTCATACAAAGCGTTTTTCCCGAGCGCACAGCACCGTCACATATTATTCCGTTTTTATCAGCGGCGGGACTGCCCTGGCACCACCACGTAAGAACGGCCAGCTGTTTCGGTGAAAAAGGGTAAAAGCTATTCGCCATAATCACCGCCGAGGGTGCCTGCGGCGTTTTTGGCGCCCTCCTCAAGAGCCCTGTAAAAGCTGAGCGGTTCTGAAGAACCTGTTTCGGAAAATTCCCACAGCTTTTCAAGCGCTTTAATTCTGTCAAAAAACTTTATTTCCATACCGCCGCCTTTCGGCTTTTTGATCTCGCTGATATTGAAAAGATCATATTCGGGCAGTTTCTCAAGTATTTCACGGTCGTCCGCAAAAAGAAGAGCAACGGCGTCCTGTACGGTACCGAATGCAAGCTGTCTGAAGCCGTCGCAAATCTCCTCCTGCGGAGTTTTCTTTTTTCGTCTTCCCATATACGCCTCCGTTAATTTTTGAAAGGTCCTTTCACCCTTAGGGCGGAAAACGGCTGTTCAATAGCGTTAAAAGGGCATAATTCCGAAAAAAAGCAATAAAAAAAGGCGACTGATTTCTCAGCCGCCCGGAGGTAGGGGTTTCGGTATTTATTTGTAAGCAAAATGCGCCGCGCCTTTGCTGTCAAACGAAACGGTTATAACTTTTCTTGCCTTTTTGCCGTCCTTAAAAGTAACGGTTATCGTAATCTCATCTCCCGGAAGAGTGCTTTTATCCATATCGGGGTCATTAAGCAGAGCGTCCACCGCCGCCTGCGGCTGATAACCGACATTTGTCATCATCAGTATTTCATCCTCGGTATAATATTTCTCAAGCACTTCTTTGGAAATATCATATCTGTCAACGGTAAGCGTTTCGGTGCCGTTTGCAACAATGCCTGTGCCGCTATAATAATCCATAGTCTTTGAAAGATCGGTAAGGAAAAACGCATAGCCGTCTTCGTCATCATAACCTATCTCATCAGAGCATTTTAAAAACTCCACCTGATAATTATACATATCTGTGCTTATGCCGCTGAAATACTCAGAAACATTATGCGATGATACGTAATCGTCGAAAATGGTCTCCACGTTCTTGCTTTTAAGCAGGCTGTTAATATTCTGTGCGTCAGCGTCGGAAACAGGGATAACAGCCGCATAATAATCGCCGTTAAGTTTATCGCGTATCATTTTAAGCTCATCTGCATAGAAAAAGTAGCCGTTTTCACTTTTATACTGTATATAATCAATATCATCACCGCTTACGGCAAAACCTGCATTATTATTTGTATACACACCCGTATCGCCGGAGCTGTACTCATCCGCTTCAACGGTCAGTTCCGGCAGAGATATCTCTTTATCTCCTATAACGGCGCTGTTCGTGATCTCATCTGAAGCCGATACAACAATTACAGAAAACGGTCTGTCAGTATAAGTGGTCTTATAATGCACTCCGCCTGCGCAGGCGGCTATTACCGCAAACGCTAAAACGCCACTTAAAACAGGCTTTAACGGGAAGTGCTTTTTCTTTGAAGTTTTTATATTTTCAAGCACTCTGGATTCCATATACGGATCGGGCGCAACGCTGTCGAACGCTTTTTTGAATTCAGTATTACTCATATCTGTATTCCTCCAGTTCAGACCTAAGCAATTCCCTGCCCCTTTTAAGCCGCATTTTTACTGCCGACTGGCTTATCCTTAGTGTTTTTGAGATATCTTTTATCGTCATATCCTCATAATAACAAAGGAATATTGCGGTCTTATAGCTTGCGGGCAGGTCTTTTATCTTCATACTAATATCAATCGCTTTGGATATATCCCGCTCTTTATCAGCGGCAACACCGTCATTGTATTCGACGCACTGCCTTGCGCGGACTTTCAGGGAATTTCGGCACATATTCTGGGTAACACGTATCAGCCAGGCTTTTTCATGCTCGTCGTCCTTGAAATCGGGGGAATTATAAAGCAGTTTCATAAACACATTCTGCATAACATCTTCAGCATCACAGGTGCTGCCCATATGCAGAAACGCTATTTTGAATATCAATTGAGAGTATTTTTCATATTTTTGTCGGAAAATTTCTTCAATATATTTATCTGCCATTTTTCCTCCTTTCCCGCTAAAAAAGCGAAATATACAAATAAAAGCAAAAGCCTGATCAGATCTTTCACCCATA
This sequence comes from uncultured Oscillospiraceae bacterium, assembly GCA_900539425.1. GTDB lineage: Bacteria > Bacillota > Clostridia > Oscillospirales > Acutalibacteraceae > Eubacterium_R. Next base: position 47,387 of record UQBX01000014.1, read on the forward strand.
ACACAACTGAGAACACAAAAAAGTCACAAATTTATCAAAAAAAGGCAGACCGAAAATTTACTCTTTTCGGTCTGCCTGCCGTAAGACTTAAATATCAGTATTTATCTCTGGGGGTATACGTTGTATGCAAAAGGTGATGCGCCTTTTCGCTGTTGGGCTTTCCTAAGTATTCCTTATAGAGCCTTTCTATAACGGGAGAATCATGAGAACGCCTGAGCTTGAGCGCTGAATCCTCATCATATAGCGCCTTTGCACGAAGCTCTTTAATAGGAACTGTATTTCGTGTAGCGTCTCTCTGTATAGGCTGACCGCCGCCGTTAATACAGCCGCCGGGGCACGCCATTATCTCTATGAAATGATAAGGAGAGTTTCCGCTTTCAACCTCTTCACAAAGCTTCCTTGCATCCGCAAGACCGCTTGCCGCGGCAACTTTTATCTCAATTCCCGCAACATTATATGTGGCAGTTCTTATGCCGTTTACGCCCCTGATTTCGCTGAAATCAACAAGCTTGAATTCTCCGTCCAAAATATTTGCGGCAGTTCTGAGCGCCGCTTCCATAACGCCGCCCGTTGCGCCGAAAATAACGCCCGCGCCGCTGGCAACATCAAACGGTGAATCAAACTCTTCATCCTTGAGTGCGTTGAAATTGATAGCGGCTCCGCTTATCATCTGGCCGAGTTCACGCGTGGTGATAGCCGCATCCACATCGCCCTCCATTTCGGGGCGTGTTATCTCAAATTTCTTTGCCGTGCACGGAATTACGGATACAACATACAGATCTTTTGGATCTATGCCCTCTTTTTCGCAGTAATATGTTTTGAGCAGTGCGCCGAACATCTGCTGAGGCGATTTGCATGTTGAAAGATTTGGCAGGAGCGAATGGAAGCTATGCTCCGCAAATTTAACCCATCCGGGGCAGCAAGAAGTGAACATGGGAAGGGGCTTTTTATTCTTAATCCTGTCAATAAGTTCGTTTGCCTCTTCAAGAATTGTCAGGTCGGCTGTAACGTCCATATCAAACACGGCGTCCGCACCAAGCCTTCTGATAGCGCCGGGCAGTTTCTTTTCAACATTTGTGCCTATCGGCAGATCAAACTCCTCACCGAGCGTTGCTCTGATAGCTGGAGCCGTGAAAAATACCACTCTTTTTGACGGATCGGCAATAGCTTCCCACACATCGGGCACACTTGATTTTTCATAGAGCGCGCCTACGGGGCATGAAACAACACACTGACCGCAGCCAACGCACGCCGTTTCCTGAAGCGGAATATCAAAAGCACAGCCGATTGTTTTGTTGTGGCCTCTGTTTCTGGGGCCGATAACGCCCACAGTTTGATTTTTGCAGGTAGCAGTACAGCGCATGCAGTGAATACACTTGTTGTTGTCCCTTACAAGATATGATGAAGAATAATCAACCTCCTGAAGCATTTCCGTGTCGGGGAATCTATCCTCATCAACGCCGTAATCCTTGCAGAGTTTCTGAAGTTCGCACCTGCTTGAGCGAACACAGGAAAGACATTTTTTGTGGTGCTCCGAGAGCAGAAGTTCAAGAGTTGTCTGCCTTGACTGGCGTACCTTGGGTGTATTAGTCCACACCTCAAGACCCTCTTCAACGGGATATACGCAGGATGCTACAAGACTTCTTGCTCCCTTTACCTCAACTATGCACACACGGCAGGCGCCTATGCAGTTTATTTCTTTCAAATAGCAGAGCGACGGTATATCTATACCTGCAAGCCTTGCGGCTTCTATGATAGTTGTGCCTTCCTCCGCCTCAACGGGTATTCCGTTTATCTTAAGTTTAACCATATTCATCGCCCCCTTACTTCTTCTCTATTGCCTCAAAGTGGCAGTTGCTCATACACAAACCGCACTTGATACATTTGTCTGCATCTATGGTATGCGGCTCACGCACATTTCCGGTGATAGCGCCTACAGGGCAGTTGCGCGCGCAGAGCGTGCAGCCGCGGCATTTTTCGGGGTTTATTGTGAATGAAAGGAGAGCCGTGCACACATGAGCAGGGCAGCGTTTGTTTTTAATATGCTCAAGATATTCCTCACCAAATGCATTGAGCGTGGAAAGAATGGGATTTGCCGCAGTCTGGCCAAGGGCACAGAGAGAGGAATTTTTCATGTGATTTGAAAGTTCTTTTATTTTATCAAGATCCTCAATAGTTGCGGTGCCGTCCGTAATCCTTGTTAAATAATCAAGCAGTTTGCGTGTTCCTATACGGCAGGGGGTACACTTGCCGCAGCTTTCATCCACGGTGAATTCAAGATAGAATTTTGAAATATCCACCATACACGTATCTTCATCAAGGATTATCATACCGCCCGAACCCATCATGGAGCCTATTTCTATAAGGTTGTCATAATCAATGGGAACATCCATGTATTCAGCGCTGACGCAGCCGCCTGACGGGCCGCCCGTCTGAGCCGCCTTGAATTTTTTGCCGTTTGGAACACCGCCTCCAATCTCCTCTACTATCTCACGGATAGTGGTGCCCATCGGAACTTCAACAAGACCTACATTGTTTATCTTGCCGCCGAGCGCAAAAACCTTTGTGCCCTTTGATTTTTCTGTACCTATGGAAGAATACCACTTTGCGCCGCGAAGAATGATAGGCGCAATATTTGCGTATGTTTCAACATTATTTAAAATAGTAGGTTTGCCGAAAAGGCCCTTTACAGCTGGAAACGGCGGTCTCGGACGAGGCTCGCCTCTGTGACCTTCAATTGATGTCATGAGAGCCGTTTCCTCTCCGCAGACAAAGGCGCCTGCGCCGAGCCTTATATCAATATCAAATTCAAAATCAGTGCCGAGAATATTCTTGCCGAGAAGTCCGTATTCCTTTGCCTGCTGAATTGCAATCCTAAGCCTTGAAACAGCTATCGGATATTCAGCTCGCACATAAACAAAACCCTGCTTTGCGCCTATCGTATAGCCCGCGATAGCCATTGCCTCAATAACTGCGTGTGGGTCGCCCTCAAGAACGGAACGATCCATAAACGCGCCGGGGTCGCCCTCGTCAGCATTACAGCACACATATTTTACGTCATTATCCTGAGCCATGGCAAAAGACCATTTGCGGCCGGTGGGGAAACCTGCGCCGCCCCTGCCGCGAAGCCCTGCCTCAAGCAGTTCATCAATAACCTGCTGGGGAGTCATCTGGGTAAGCACCTTTGCAAGAGCCTGATAAGCGTTTGCGCCGATAGCCTCCTCAATATTTTCAGGATCTATCATACCGCAGTTTCTAAGCGCGATACGCATTTGCTTTTTATAAAACGGCGTTTCGGCAAGAGGAATTGTACTGCCGTCCTTATGTACCGTTTCCGGATAAAGATATTTATTAATGGGCTTTCCGCCTTTTTTAAGGTGCCCCTCAACAATTTCCGGTATTTCCTGCGCGGTTACCTTGCTGTAAAACGAACCCTCCGGATAAACTATCATAATGGGGCCAAGGGAGCAGAGACCGAAACAGCCGGTTCTTACTACAAGGACATCATCTATACCCTGCTTTTCGAGTTCTTTTCTGAGCGCTTTAAGAACCTTTTTTGAGCCAGACGAAGTACAGCCTGTTCCTCCGCATACCAGCACCTGTTTTCTGTATTCCGTTTTCTTTTCAAGCTTTTCACTTTCAGAGGCGGCAAGCTTACGAACAAGTACAAGATCCCTGTATTTATCCCTTATCTCATTCAGCTCATTTATCGTCATCAGACTCACCGCCCTTCTCGTTTTCAATATACATATCAAGTATTGCGTCAACCTTATTCACGTCAAGGTTGCCGTATACCTCATCATCTATCATTATAACGGGAGCAAGTCCGCACGCTCCCACACAGCGGCAGGAATCAATGCTGAACAACCTGTCCTGCGTACATTCTCCGTTTTTTATACCCAGCCGTTCTTCTATTCTTTTAAGTACTTTATCTGCGCCCTTAACATAACACGCCGTGCCAAGGCACACGGATATCTGATGCTTGCCCTTCGGCGTAAGGTTGAACTGACTGTAAAAAGAAGCAACACCGTATACATCGGCTATGGGAATATTAAGCGCTTCGGCAATTCTTTGCTGAATCTCATACGGCAGATAACCGTAAATATCCTGAGCCTCCTGCAAAACAGGCATTAGCCTGCCGGGTGTGTCCTTATATTTTTCAAAGACTTCGCTTAGCTTTTCTCTCTGACTGCGGGTCTCGTCAGTAAGCATATTCTTCATAAAACTCCCCCATTTTTTGAAAAAATGAATTGAATTTAATTTTACTATAAATCTTAACAAAAATCTATACTTTTTTAATAAAATGTTTAAACATAAAGTTAATTTTTTATCAATTTAGCACAATTATCTACTCTTTTTAATAAAACTCCACCCTTTTGGGTGCAAAAAAATCGCCGCGAAAACGCGGCTGTGTTATAAAATAAACTATTTCTGTAAATTAGGTAAATTTTCAATGTATTGTTTAGGCTGTTTTATAAATTTTCCTGTCGCTGTCGGAGCTTCTTCAAACTAATATAAAAATACATATTATTAAACAATAAAAAACACAATGCACGATATATGTAAGAAAGTAGTCAAAAAACAATAAAATGCAAATTGATTGTTATTTCCTGTTATAATTACACGAAATTTAATGTATAAAATATATAATTGTGTGTTTTTGTATTATTTTTCCATATTTTTTGCATATTAGCTAACAATGGAAATACAATGTGTTAAAATACATATGTATTTATCACCACCTAACACCCCGGTGATAAAACCGGCGCAAGCCGTAAAATAGGAGCGGACTATTTGTCCGCTCCGCCTTTTTATATATGTTTAATATAAGAATAAAATATACCATTATAATAACACCATGACAAACACTTCATGATTAAATAAATCCATAACTGTTTATTAAAAAATCCCGTTGGTACACAAAGTATCAACGGGATCTTTTTATTTTAAATTAAAACCAAAAGTTTATACGCATTCATATTGCGTTCCATAACACAATTTGTTTTGCACCATGTTCACAGAAAGAAAACTCTCTTAAACATCTGCCTAACACGGGGCAAATATTGATTTCAGTTACGCTTCAACAGCAGCAGTAAAATCACTGTAAAGTTTTGAGCCCTGATAGTTTTTCCATGTTCTCACTCTTACGTAGTAAGTCTGTGAGGAACTGATGTTACTTATCGTATAACTTGTGCTTCCCGAGCCGTTTACAAATTCACCGCCTACAACGTTCTTAAAGTCTTTATCAGTTGCCCACTGAATGTAATATCCGTGGCATGATGCAACATCCCATGTAGCTTTGATTGTACTGCCGCTCATTTCAACTTCAAGTCCTGTAGGAGCCGCAGGAGCTGCTCCGACGGTTGTTGTTGATGAAGAAGAGCCATAATCGTTGTACGCTACTACTTTTACGGTGTATTCCCATGAAGGAGTAAGATCTGTAAATGTGAACTTGCTGTCCTTTACATCGCCTTTGAAATATTCAGTGCTTCCGGAAACAATATATACTTTGTAGCCGTCTGCATTCGAAGATGCTTTCCACTCAAGATAAAGTGATTTGCCTCCGTTGCCGCGTGCATATACGTTATAGCCTGTTGGAGCTGACGGTTTTGCACCTGATTTAACAGGAGCAGAGAAATCGCTGTAAAGCTTTGAGC
>UQBX01000015.1 GCA_900539425.1 uncultured Oscillospiraceae bacterium
TTGGCTTCAACAAGATCTTCTGGCGCCTTGGCGGTGCGCTTACCCGCCTTCCCGCTCTGCTGAAATCAATATAAATCAATACATATTCATGCAAAAAACGGACGGCTTTTACACCGTCCGTTTTTCATTTACAAATCAAAGATTATGTTCTTTTAAAAATTTAAGCGTTGCCTTTCTTGACGCCCTAAAGCCTTTCTTTATAAAGCCGTGATCTCCGTGAACTTCAACAAGGGTGCAGTTTTTATACTCCCTCTGTGCCCTTCTTGAATAATCAATATTTACAAGAGTATCCTCAATTCCGTGCACTATAAGCACAGGCTTTTCAAAAGCCACTATCTCTTTATACGGATCGAGCGAAGCGGCGTCCTCCGCATATTTTCTGCCGAGTTTAACCGTTATGGCATGAAATGTTTCAGGAACATGGTCAGGCGCAAATTTAGCCGTGATCATATGACCCCGTCTTGCGTCATCAGGTATGCAAAGAGCTGGGTAATAAAGCAGCAGAGCTTTAACATCTTCAATATTTTCAGCGGCTGAAAGAGCAGACACCAGACCTCCCTGACTGCAGCCTGCAAGCACGATATTTTTTTCGTCCACATAGGGAAGCCGTTTAACATAGTAGAGAAGATCATTTAAGTTTTCTTTTTCTGTTAAAACGCTCATTCCCGTGCTGTTTCCGCTGCTAAGACCGCTTCCGGACATACAGAAATCAAAAAGCACTGTTACATACCCCGCTTTAACCAGAGTTTTGGCATATGGGCTTGTTATAGTCAGGTTGCTTGCGAAGCCGTGGCTTACTATTGCCGTCTTGCACGGATATACTGCGTCTTTCGGTTTGATGATAATTCCACGCAAAGTGTTTGAATGGCTGTAAATGCTGAAAAGTTTTATGCTCATAATTGCTCCTTTAAGAAGTTATTTTAAAGAGTGCCGCGCCGTGTGGTTTAATATTGGTACTGAACTTATTTCTGACGGAATGTGTTTTTTCGCCGCTCCATATCTCAAAGAGATCATATTCTGCACCCGGCATAAGTATCTCTGACAAATCAAACGATATCCTGTTTTCTTTATCCTGAGTATTAAAGATAGCCAAATATTTGCAGTTTTTACCGTTTGATACCCATGTTACAAAGCCCTTTCCTGCGTGCTCACTGCGTGAATGCTGGTGGGCACCGAAAGAATTTTTGTGCATAAGCATAAATTCCTTGTTTGTGAGCAGAGAAAGTGTCCACTCATCATTTTCAGGCATGTTACCGCCGAACATCAGCGGACTTCTGAAAATTCCCCACAGCGTCATAAGAGTTATCTGCTCAGGCTTTGTAAAATTAGTATATCTGTTTTTATCGCCGTGGCACTTTCCGTTTTTGGAGAGCCTGCCGAGCGGCAGCATATCGCAGTCCGGCCATGAGCCGTTTCCTACCTCATTCTGCCACAGCAAACATTTATCAAACATATTGTGAAGCTTTTCCCACTCATCCCAAAAATCACCGGTAAGGCGCCACATATCTGCATTTTTGCGCAAGTGGGCAGCATTTTTTATGTCAGCCGGCCCGGGAGAGAGTGAAAGCACTATTTCCCTGTTGCAATTATTAATTGCATTTCTTATCATTTCTATTTCATACGCTGCGGAATACGGGTTATCCCACTGCCTGAATTCCGTAACACAGATATCATCACACTTCACGAAATCTATACCCCATGAGGCATAAAGGCTGAATATTGAATTGTAATAATCCTGCGCGCCGCTGCAGTTTTTGCAGCCGTACATATCGGTATTCCACGAGCACACGGAAAAATGGTGAGCTATATCACGGCATGTACTTTTACTGTCCTTTACAGGCAGACCTGCGTGAACCGCCGCGCGGGGAACGCCGCGCATGATATGTATACCGAATTTAAGACCTAAACTATGGCAGTAATCTGCAATAGGTTTGAAACCCTTGCCTCCTGCCGAGCTTGGAAAACGGTTTTCAGCAGGCAAGAGCCTGCCGTATTCATCCATATTGAGGGGTGTGAAATTATTGTAGTCATTATCAACTGCATGCGGTTCATACCATTGAATATCGCAAACAATATATTCCCAGCCGTACGGTTTGAGATATTTTGCCATATATTTGGCATTTTCACGAAGCTGCTTTTCATTTACCGCTGCGCCGAAACAATCCCAGCTATTCCAGCCGAGCGGCGGTGTCTTTGCGGGTTTTTTATACATACAAACCACATCCTTCAGTATATTCTCAGAATAATTATAACCGTGTGAAAATCAAAGTCAATATTTTTAGAAAAATCGTTTACAAGAAAAATCTGTAATACAGTTATCCATAATCGAGATTTAAAAATCTCAGTAAAAACATATATTTACAGACAAATAAAAAAGACCTGTATCGGCGATTGAACCGCATACAGGTCTTTTAAAATTTTTATAATAAAAACAAAATTACTGATTGCTTTCTTCTGCTTCTTTTGCTGCTTTTTCAGCTTTGCGCTGAGCGCGTTTTTTCTTTGCCTTATAGCCAAGAAGTTTATCGAGATGCTCCTGAGGTGTTGAGCATGCGCCGAGGGTAACGGTCTTGTCCCCGTAGATCCCGTGAAAATCGGAACCGCCCGTAAGCAGCAGCTTTTTCTTTTTGCAGATAGCCGCAAGCCTTTCAACATCCTCATCGCTTGCAAGCGGATGCCAAACTTCTACGCCGTCAAGCCCCATCTCAACATATTTATCTATTTCGTCAAAATTATCAAACTTGCTCGGGTGCGCAAGCACTGCAATTCCGCCCGCTGAATGAATCTCGTTTATAACTTCATCCACACCGGGATACTTTGTTGGCGCAAGAATGTTTGTTTCGCTTTTTTCATCAAACAAAGCGTAAAAAAGATCTCCGAATATTTTATCAGTATAACCGGCATCCATAAGGGCGTGCATTATATGCTGCTTGAAAAGATTTGTTGAGCCGGAAGCATGACTGATTATAAAATCAGACGTAATCGGGAATCTGCCCGCTGTTTTAAGCATCATGATCTGACCTGCACGTTTGCGCGCAACAGAAGTGCGCTTGCAGATACCCTCAAGTCTGTTGGGGGCATCAGCAAGGTATGACAGTATATGAACTTTTTTTCCCGCATCAAAATCAAAAGCAGAAATTTCAACTCCCGGTATAACATTAACACCGTAACGCTTACCGATTACCTGCCCTCTTACCGTTCCGGCAAGGCAATCATGGTCTGTTATGGCAATAGTATCTATTCCGCTTTTTTTAGCTATAACAATAAGGTCTTCTATGCCCACAGAGCCGTCACTGAGCTTTGTGTGGCAATGTAAATCTGCCGCCATAACTTCTCTCCTTTAAAAAATAATAATATTCCGCAATTCAAAATTTCTATAATACAATTATTATAACATTACTGCCTAAGTGTTGCAATACTTTATCATTCAAAATTTGGCATAATACACAAGATTTCTGCTTTATTTTAGTTAATCTGAACAATCCGCGGTAAAAATATGCCATTATTCTAATTTTTATTCAAAAAACTTCAACTGCCTGTATAACTCGGCAACGGGAAGCCCTACAACATTGAAATAATCACCGTCTATCTTTTTCACCAAAAGCGAGCCTTTTCCCTGTATTCCGTATGCTCCTGCCTTGTCAAGACATTCACCCGTTTTTATGTAAGCGTGTATTTCGTCATCCGAAAGTTCATAAAAACAAACCTTTGTTTCACAGAAAAAGGAACGTATTACGGTGCCGCAGATAATTGTAACGCCGGTAAAAACGCTGTGTTCCCTGCCTGACAAAGATTTAAGAATACTAAATGCGTCTTCTTCGTCTTTAGGTTTACCGATAATTTTATTTCCGAGCGCCACTACAGTATCTGCACCGATAATAATTTTATCACTCGGCGCAAGCGCGAGAGCCTTTATTTTTGATAGATACAGAACTGCGTCGCTTGGAATTATTCCGTCAGGCAGACTTTCATCAACATCTGCAGCTTTACACTCAAAATCGGGTGCGATAAGGTGCAGAAGTTCACGCCGCCTTGGCGATGCGGAAGCAAGCAATATCCTTTTTTCTGCCATCAGAACACTCCTCTGTAGTAAAGTCCTCTTGTAAATTCAAAATCAGCAGGGCTTTTGTTTTCATACATTGAGATAATCTTCTTAACCTGCCCCGCATTTTCATCCGTAAAATAAAAATGCGCAAAATCAGTTTTTACATTGCTCATTTTATCCGCCAGATAAACCGGAACGGAATTAAGTATTTCAACACACGGATACGGCGAGCAAACCACCTGAAAAGTCTTGCCTTTTCTGTCTTTCAAAAAACCGTTTCTGCCGCATTTTTCACATCCGACCGTGTTTTTTACGGGGCAGTTTCGGGTAAGCATAAGCGGCAGTTTACCATATACGATAATGCCCGTATCACGGGAATTTACACGATTAGCTTCCGAAACGGTAAGTTCAAAAGAGAGTATCGGGCGCGGTATAAGATCAGCCGCCGTGGAATTAAAGATATTAAGCCCGAAATCACCGCATACATCAAATCCCATGTCTGAAGCAAGTTTAAGTGAGCCGATATTTCCGCAAAGGGCATATTCAACGCCCGCCTGTTTGAGCTCCGCAAGGCGGTCACGAAGCCTTTTTTCACAGCCGAACAGACCTCGCGGAAGTTCAGCGCCTGCGTTATATTTTACAAAATCTTCTGTTTTTGCCCAAACGGGTAAAAATACTCTTTTAAAAGGGTGAGATTCGGGGATCTGCTCCGCATTTGAAAAACGCGCTGTAAAATACGGCTGATTGCAGCTGCTTTCTCTTGCCGCTGGTATTTTTAAAGGCTTTGAATCAATTTTTATGCATTTATATTCGGATAAACTTTCAACTGCCCTGCGGCGCATATCATTTATTGCGCTTGCCGAAAGAATAAGCCCGTCATCAATATCCGCACTAATATTTCCTGCGTAAAACTGAGTGCCGCCGAGTTTGGACAGCCTGTCTTTTATACTTTCTTCTGTAAGCGGGGTACGCAATGCCTCTTCGGGCATACAGCCTGTAACAACCGCAGTTTTTCCAAGGGCATGTGCAGTCAGCACCGCTTTTGTGCCGCGGTGCATTTCAAAATCCATATCAAGTTTTACAAGCGGGTTTTCATTATCATAAAGATGAGAAAGCTCTTTGAGCACACCGGAAGCGGCAACAACATCTTCTTTATTTCTGATGCCGAACATATCAGCACCCGTCTTACCGTCAAAATATCCGCTTGTGAATCCGCTTCGGCTGAAAACGCTTTGCAGAGTATTTTTTGTTTTTTGCGAATAACTGCCTTCAACAGCTTCCCTGACGGCAGTAACTGCCGCGGCTACGTACTCCGGCCGTTTCATTCTGCCCTCTATTTTAAGGCTCATAACACCGAGTTTATCTATCTGAGCAAGCCTTTCTATAAGGCTTAAATCTTTGAGGCTCAAAACATATCTGCCCTTAGAACAAGCCGAAAAAGGCAGTCGGCATGTTTGGGCGCAAAGTCCCCTGTTTCCGCTTCTCTGCCCTATCATTGCAGACATATAGCACTGACCTGAAACGCTCATGCAAAGCGCGCCGTGCACAAACATCTCAAGCTCCATATCAGTAGAATCAGATATTTCCTTTATTTCATCAAAGCTCATCTCACGCGGGAGCACCACACGTGAAAAGCCGAGTTCTTTAAGCGCCGCAACACCTGATGGGGTCATAACGCTTGTTTGTGTGGAAGCATGGAGACGAGCCTGCGGAAAGCAATTTCTGATCATCTGAGCAATGCCCAGATCCTGCACGATAAATCCATCCACACCGCATGAAAGCGCATGGGAAACAAGATCATAAGCATCTTCAAATTCACCGTCTTTGCAGAGTGTATTTACTGCAAGGTGAATCTTTACGCCGCGCGCAGAGCAGTATTCGGCGGCGCGTTCAAGCTCCTCATCATTAAAATTGCCGGCATTTCTGCGCGCGCTCAGCGATTTACCGCCCAGATAAACCGCGTTTGCACCGCATCTGACGCCGGCAACAAGCGCATCCCACGAACCTGCGGGAGCTAATATTTCAAATTGCATATTATAAAAACACCCGACTCAGCCGTTAAGTTTTTCCCTTAAATTAGAGATCTCTCTGTTGAGCCTTTCTATTTCCCTGCGCGCAACATCGACCTCCATACGAGCCCTTGCGCTGTCCTCAAGATAATCTTTAATCTGAGCTCTGAGATTATCTGCGGAGGCAGTAGCTTTTTTGCAGGAATCTGCCTGATCAAGCGCAACGAGCACAGCACACTGCATTGAAGACAGGCTGGGGTTCTGAGAAGAAATGTTTTTCATTTCGCTGTCAATAAACTCGCCGAGTTCTTCTACATACTCCGTATCATCATCTGTGATAATTGAATAAGTTGCGCCGCAAATTTTTATCTGAACTTTATTTTTTCCCATATTTAACACTTCCGTAAATTGAAAATAGATAGTATTACTAATTTAGTATAACAGGATAATAAAATCTTGTCAATTAAAAAAAGAAATGGTATTATATCATAAAATAAGGAAATCAGATTAAGAAAGGCCCGCTTATGAAAATAACCGAAACGAAAAACGGCATTTTTGTGCTTGAAACCAAAAATTACCAGTATGTGATCGGCGCAGGTGAACTTGGTATTTATCATTTGCACTGGGGAACACCCTGCCCGCGCGAAGATTTTGAAATTAACGAACTTGAAGAACAGAACTCAAACCACTCTTCGCTTGATTTCACCCCTACTGAATATGCTCCGTACGGCGGAACGATATACAGGGAATACGCTTTGAAGTGTTTGTTTGAGGACGGGTGCAGGGACACCGTGCTCAAATATAAAGACAGCAAAATAACTGAAAATACGCTTGAGCTTATACTCAATGACGATAAGTACGGCCTTAGCGTTTCGCTGATATACAGGCTTTTTGAGGAAAACGATATTATAGAGAAATATGCTGTTATCAGAAACCAATCGGAAAGCAAAATAATTCTTGAAAAGGCGGCAAGCGCCGAAATAAATCTGCCGGGTCAGAGGGCGTATACTGTTATCAACTCAAACGGCTCATGGGGCGGCGAATTTCGTAAAACAGAACAGAAACTTGAAACCGGCACCCTTTCGTTTGAAAGCAGAAAAGGCACAACAGGCCACAATCACCTGCCCGCTCTTATTGTGGCTGAAAAGCCTGACGAGGAATACGGTGAAGTATATTTTGCCGTGCTTGAATGGGACGGAAACTACAAGATTTCTGCCGAAAGGGATTTCACGGGGAGAACCAGCGCTGTGATAGGTCTTAACGACTTCGATTTTTCACAGACGATTGAGTGCGGTGAGGAATTCAGAACACCGTCCGTTTTCTGCGGTATCGCTCAAGGTCTCGGAAACATGAGCAGAATGATGAACAGATTTGCTGTAAACCATATTTTACCAAAAAGGTTTGCGAATGAGACTCTGCCGGTACTTTACAACAGCTGGGAAGCAACGGAATTCAATGTAAGCGAAAAAGGCCAGCTTGAGCTTGCCAAAACCGCCGCGGAAATAGGCTGCGAACTTTTTGTTATGGATGACGGCTGGTTTTCCACAAGATTATCAGACAATGCAGGTCTTGGAGACTGGGAAGTAAACAGAGATAAATTCCCTAACGGACTGAAGCCGCTTATAGACGGTGTAAACGCCCTGGGAATGGATTTCGGAATATGGGTTGAACCTGAAATGGTTAATCCGCGTTCAGAACTTTACGAAAAACATCCCGACTGGACTTACAATTACGAAACACGAACCCCAAGCCTACTCAGGCATCAGCTTGTGCTGAATATGACAAAACCCGAAGTAAAAGAATATGTATTCGGATTTCTTGACAAGCTTCTGAGCGAAAACAACATAAAATACATAAAGTGGGATATGAACAGACCGTTTTCGGAAACGGGAACAGACAATCTTGAAAACGGCAAGGAGCTGTGGTACAGACATTCACAGGCAATTTACAGCATAGTTGATCAGCTTAAAGAAAAGCACCCTGATGTTCAGTTTGAGGCGTGCGCAAGCGGCGGAGCACGTACTGACCTCGGCTCTTTGAGCCATTTTGACATGGTGTGGCCGAGTGACAATACAGACCCTGTTGACAGACTTGACATACAGCAGGGATACAGCTTACTCTACCCCATAAAGTGCATGAGAGCATGGGTTACAGACACAAATAAAACAGCCCGCCCCGTTTCAATGGCATTCAGATTTGCCGTATCAATGCAAGGCTCTCTTTCAGTGGGATCAGACCTTACGAAACTGAGCAAAGAGGAAATTGAGGACTGCAAAAAATATATCGCGCTTTACAAAAAAATACGCCGCACAGTTCAATTCGGTGATCTTTACAGGATAATGAACTACGCAGAGGATAAAATATATTTCAACGGCTATGTAAATGAAGACAGATCACAGGCTGTTTATTTTGCTTGTACGGGCGCAAATTCATTCTTCGGCAACAGATTTGTCAACCTTAAATTTAAAGGGCTTGACGAAAACGCTGTATACACTGTAAAATCCGAATTCAGAAACTTCAGAAAAAGCGGCGCGTATCTGATGAACAAGGGTATTGACATCATTTATTACAAACCGCTTGAATCCGAGATATTTCTGCTTGAAAAAGAATAAAAAACAAAAAATCCCGCGCGGCTGATAGTGCCGTGCGGGATTTTTTATATCAGTATTTTTTAAGTTTATCTTCGTCAAATGTTTCAAGGAATTCGTCATAAGTTCCTTTATAATCCGTGATCTTGCCGTCAGCAATATCCATAACTCTGTCTGCTATGGTCTGTATAAACTGATGGTCGTGAGAAGTAAAGAGCACGGTTTCGGGATAACGTATAAGTCCGTTATTGAGTGCCGTAATGGATTCAAGATCAAGGTGGTTTGTGGGCTCGTCAAGCACAAGCACATTTGCGCCGCTGAGCATCATTTTGCAGAGCATACATCTTACTCTTTCACCGCCTGAAAGGACATTCGCTTTTTTAAGAGCGTCATCACCGCTGAAGAGCATTCTGCCGAGCCAGCTTCTGATATCGGCCTCAAGAGTCTGTGTGGTGTACTGCCTGAGCCAGTCAACAAGCGTTAAATCAACACCGTCAAAATATTTTGAGTTATCACTCGGGAAATAGCTCTGTGTAGTTGTAACGCCCCATTTAAACTCGCCCTCATCGGGTTCCATCTCTCCCATAAGTATCTCAAAAAGAGTTGTTTTGGCAACTGTATCAGAACCTACGAAAGCTACTTTTTCACGCGGGTGAATAATGAAAGAAACATCATCAAGAACTTTTCTGTCTCCCACTGTTTTAGAAAGGTGGTCAACACGAAGCAGGTCGTTTCCGCATTCCCTGTCAGGCTTAAAGTCAACATACGGAAAACGGCGGGAAGAAACGGGCATCTCAATCATTTCAAGGGCGTCAAGCTGTTTCTTACGGCTGGTTGCCTGCTTTGATTTTGATGCGTTTGCAGAGAAACGCTGAATGAAATCCTGAAGTTCCTTAATTTTCTGCTCGTTCTTCTTGTTCTGATCCCTCATCTGGCGCTGACGCATCTGGGTGTACTCATACCAGAAATCATAGTTGCCTGCATACATCTGAATCTTGCCGAAATCAACATCACAGATATGTGTGCACACCTTATTAAGGAAATGCCTGTCGTGAGAAACAACGATAACGGTATTTTCAAAGTCAAGCAGGAAATTTTCAAGCCAGCGGATAGCAGAAAGATCAAGGTGGTTCGTAGGCTCGTCAAGCAAAAGTATATCGGGATTGCCGAAAAGTGCCTTTGCAAGAAGAACTTTTACCTTGAGATCATTCGGTAATTCGCTCATCTTCATATAGTGATATTCGTCTGTTACTCCGAGTTTGTTCAGCATAAATTCAGCATCGCTTTCGGCATTCCAGCCGTCAAGATCTGCAAATTCCGCCTCAAGCTCACCTGCGCGGATGCCGTCCTCCTCAGAGAAATCGGGTTTTGCATAAAGTGCGTCTTTCTCCTCCATTATTTCTATAAGGCGGGGATTGCCCATAAGAACGGTACGCACTACCTCATATTCGTCATATTTGAAATGATCCTGTTCAAGAACGGAAAGGCGCTCTCCGGGAGTAATAACTACCTCGCCCTTCTGCGGTTCAAGATCACCGCTGAGAACTTTAAGAAAAGTTGATTTGCCTGCGCCGTTTGCGCCGATGACACCATAGCAGTTGCCTGCGGAAAACACCACGTTTACACGTTCAAAAAGCGCGCGGCCGCCGAACTGAACAGTTACATTATTAGCCTGAATCATAATAAATTCCCCCGAAAAATAAGTATTTTTCTGTGTAATTAAAGTTTTTCCTCTTTCGGTCTGATATATTTTACTACACTTAATATATAATTACAAGTATTATTTAATTTATAATAAAGGTTGATTTTAAACGTCTTGAAATGTATAATACTTAAAAGGAAGTAAACCGTTTATCAAGGCGCTTTTGCCTGTGGAGGCGTATATTATGGAAATTAAAATTGCCCCGTCCGTTCTTGCGGCGGACTATGCTAATCTTGAAACAGAACTTAAAAAATGCAGTGATGCGCAGTATATACATTTGGACGTTATGGACGGCCATTTTGTACCGAACATTTCAATCGGCGCACCCGTTATCAAAGCTATCAGAGCCGTTACAAAAGTACCTTTTGACGTGCATCTTATGATATCGCATCCGCTCAAATATGTTGAGGATTTTGCAGATGCAGGCGCAGACATCATCTGTTTTCACATTGAAAGCGAAAGCGACACACAGGAAACTATAGACAAAATAATAGCCAGCGGCTGCAAAGCGGCAGTTGCGCTCAAACCAAAAACACCTGCAAGCGCTGTTATGCCGTATATTGACAAACTTTCAATGGTGCTTGTTATGACGGTTGAGCCTGGCTTCGGCGGACAGAGCTTTATGGCAGATATGATGCCTAAGATTGAAGAGATAAGAAAAACCTCTCCGGATATTGATATTGAAGTTGACGGCGGAATAAATGCAGAGACGATAAAGACCGCTGCGGCAGCGGGCGCAAATGTTTTTGTTGCCGGCAGCGCGGTTTTCAAAAGTGAAGACCCGAAAAAAACGATTGAAACGCTTAAAGAAAACGCAAAGAGTGTGAAATAATAATGAAGAAGAAACGCTTTTACAAAAACGTAAAGCGCAACACTAAATGGACGGAAGAAGAAAAGGGCTATCCCATTGACTTTGCGGACAAATACGCATCAGACGAAGGTATTTATTCCGACAAATTTGATTACATGCGTCCTAAGATAAAGAAAAAGCGCAAGCACAAGGCTAAGGCACGCACACTGCTTAAAAGACTCGGTATTGCGGTGCTGTGCTTCGCAATAATCTGCGTGGGCTACACTTGCATGGATGTATTCATGCTCAGAAACGGCATGCCGGAAATGAGCGCCGCAACCAACACAGAGGACCAGAACGCAATAAACACCGTAAAGATGAATCTGCACTGCGCTTACGAGGACAGTATTTCTATGGACGGCTCTGTTATACTCGATTCGGTTGTAGAAAACATTACGGCGGGAGCCTACAACAGTGTTGCGATAGATATTAAGAGAAATGACGGCACTATCGGCTACCGCAGTGCCCTTGCAACCGTAGATGCTTACAGCGCAATGGCTTTTACAGCGTCCGATCTAAGAGAATCAACTGCAAGGCTCATGGAGCAGGATATACTGACGGTTGGAATAGTATACTGCTATCTTGACAATCTTGTACCAAGGCAGGAGCGCTCCGTTGCAGTGCTTGACAGCAACGGAATACCGTATGAGGACTCGCACGGCAACACATATTTGAATCCAAACTCTGAAACAGTTTATAAATATATAAAAGACATCATTTCAGAGGCTTCCGAAATGGGGGTTACCGTTTTCGTACTGCGCGGAACCGATATTCCGGACAGCGCAGGGACAGGATTTGCCGACGGCTTTGACAGGCTTGCTTCAAGACTTTATGAAGATATAGGCACAAACATAAAACTGCTTGAGGGTGTTGATGTGGATATAGACGATTCCCTCGTTAAGGCAGTTACTGACCCTGATGGTGAAAACGAAGAAGAGGAAACAACAGAAAGTGAAAACAGCGGTGACAGCGGCGAAGAAAGTACTCAGGAAACAACCACGCTTGCACCGGCAAAGGAAAGAATACTCAGTTTATTTGACGAAGATCTTGGAACGGATAAAATTTATATTGTTAATGCCGATGACAGCACCGGCGAAATAAAAAAGATTTTGGAGGAAGGCGGAATAGAATCCTTTATTCTACAAGCCGAATGATCATGAAAAGAATACTACCTGCTTTATTAAGCCTTATATGCCTGATGTGCGGCAGTATCTTTGCAAATGCCGCAGAAGCGCCTATTCAGAACGCCCCGTACCTTGAAAGCATCTCATTTTCAAACGCTGATATTGACGGCGGATTCAAAACAGGTGAAACATACTTTACACTTACGCTTCAGAATCCGAACCAGAGCGCCGCTTTGCAGAGCTATACCGTAAACGGCAATGCAAATGTTATTGCTACATATCAGTATGATAACGCAAATCATCAAACCGGAATTACCGTTACGCTGGAGTTTGACAGCGGAAGTGTTATATACACTTTTACATATTCCAACGCACCTGAGTATTCCGTTAACTCAAATGCCAATCTGGCTGATATAAGCTGTGAATACGGCGAGGTGCGGCCGGAAATAAACAGTGAGGACACGGCTTATAAGCTTTACGTTCCGAGTGACCTTACTGAAATAAACATAACTCCCGTTACACAGGATATCAACGCCACGGCAACATCAATGCCCGTAACACTCCGAGAGGGGCAGGAAACTGAAATCCCCATTACTGTTACAGCATCTGACGGAACTACTAAAAAATATGTTTTTGACATTACAAGAGTAAATAAGACCACTGAAGAAGTAAAAGCCGAAATGGCACAGCCGGGATATGTATCTTTTGTTGACGGCGAACGCTTTTACGAACAGCCTGTTTTTGCCGTAACAGTGGGCGCTGTGGCAGGCGGTCTTATAGTTATTCTTATCATAGCGGCTATAGTTAAACGTGTTGCCGCCAACCCATACGATGAGGATGAAAAGGAATTTTATTCACCTGTTGAATAAATAATAATATAAACGCGGCAAAAGCCGCCTGAAAAGGATGTGAGCTCTTGGAACTTGAGGAAATGCTTGATTATACGGACAAGCTGCACGATGAAAAAAATATTAGGGAACTGAAAAATTTCCTCAATGAGCTTAATCCCGCCGATATAGCGCTTCTGCTTGAAGAGATAAGCAACGAAAGAAAGCGCATGTTCCTTTTCAGGATGCTCACAAAAGAAAACGCCGCTGAAACCTTTGTTGAGCTTGACGGCGATACTCAGGAACGGCTTATCCGTTCTTTCTCGGACTCAGAGCTTAAAGAAGTTCTTGATGAGCTTTATATAGATGACGCGGCGGACATTGTTGAAGAGATGCCCGCATCCGTGGTTAAGAGAATACTTAAAAACACTGACCACGAAACGCGTGAGGCTATAAATACAATACTCAAATACCCCGAGGATTCCGCAGGCTCCATTATGACGCCGGAATTTGTAGACCTCAAGCGCAGCATGACTGTTGAAGACGCTTTTAAACGTATAAGGCGAACCGGTGTAGACAAAGAAACAATATACACTTGTTATGTTACTGATGAATCGAGGCACCTTCTTGGCGTTACCACTGTAAAGGAGCTTCTGCTTCACGATTCGGACAACATGATAGATGAGCTTATGGAAACGAATGTTATTTCCGTAAACACGCTTGACGACCAGGAAAAAGCATCGGCATTGCTTTCCAAATATGACTTTCTTGCACTGCCTGTTGTTGACATGGAAAACAGGCTCGTAGGCATTATCACAGTTGACGACGTTATCGATGTACTTCAGGAAGAGAACACAGAGGACATTCAGAAAATGGCCGCCATCGTGCCCACCGACACGCCTTACCTGAAAACGAGCGTTATTGAAACATTCAAAAAGCGAATTCCGTGGCTGCTGCTTCTTATGATATCGGCAACCATTACAAGCCAGATACTGACAACATTTGAAAACAAGCTTGCCGCTGTTGCTACTTTGATAGCCTTTATCCCCATGCTTATGGGCACAGGCGGAAACTCCGGCGGCCAGTCAAGCGTAACTATAGTTCGTGCGCTCTCACTTGGGGAAATATCTCTTAAAGATATTTTCAAAGTAGTATGGAAAGAAGTGCGTGTAGGAGCCATATGCGGCTTTGTGCTTGCGGGAGTATGTTTCGTAAAACTGCTGTTATTTGACAAATATGTACTCGGAAACAGTGACATAACCGTTATGATAGCGCTGGTAATAAGCCTTACAATATTAGTTGAAGTAATATTCTCAAAAATAATAGGCTGCTGCCTGCCGATAATCGCCAAGAAGTGCGGATTTGACCCCGCTGTTATGGCAAACCCGTTTATCACAACTATTACAGACGCTGTTTCTCTGCTGATATATATTTCATTTGCGTCCATTCTGCTCGGAATTTAAATTTAGTAAAAATAAAAAGCCCGGAGAAGCTCCGGGCTTTTGTTTTGCAAATAATTAATATGTTATATTATCAGTAGTTATGTATTCAACTCCGAGAGAAGCAAGTCTGTCTACAGCCTCAGGATCATTAACAGTCCATGCGCCTACTGTAAGACCGGAATCAACGCATTTTTTGATAATCTCATCCGTATTATCCTCTTTTGCGTAATTGAAATCTATTCCGCAGTCCCCTCCTATTGCAAGGGCAAGCTCTATATCCTCATCGGTAATGGTCTGCACAAGATACCAGCAGGGCGCATCCGTAAGGGCACGCATAGCGGTCAGATCCTCATAATGGAAAGAGATAAATACGGGATTAAGATCCGGATATTTGGTAAGCATATCCGTTATCTCGCTGTAGTACTCAGTATTGTTTTCGCTTTTGAGTTCGATTACGGGCACCATACCATAACTGCTGCATATCTCAAGATACTCCTCAAAGGTGCACATTTTAAGGGAATCGTAATCATCAATATTAGAACCGTTATCAACAGTTTCCTGCATAAGTTCTTCATAAGTTTTGCTTTCAATAGTGCTCATGCCGTCCGTCATACGGTATGTATTGAAATCGTGGTGAACTACCCATACGCCGTCCGCAGTTCTGTAAACATCACATTCAGCACCGTAATAGCCTGCTTTTCCCGCTTCCTCAAAGGCAGGTGCAGTATTTTCAGGCGCTACCGCCCTGAAGCCTCTGTGAGCCACAAGTTCAACGTCCTGCGTGGTCTGATAAACGGTATAATCCGGAGTTTTGCAATACCAGTTGAGAGCAATAAGGCCGCCCGCAACGATAAGAATAACAAGCGCAAGCAGAACAGAAAGCACTATGATAAGTATTTTTTTCTTTTTGCTCATTTTCTTTTTAGCGGTATCACTCATTTGTGTCTTCCCCCTCTTCATTTTGATTTTCAACATTTGGGAATTTCAGTATCCTCTGCGTATCCTCTACGAAAGTACCGTTTTCCCATTCGCCTTTAACTCCCTTTGCGCTCATGCCAAGCTGGAAGTGGAGCTGAGCTATGCCGAAATCGATGCTTTTATCCGAATACGGCTCACTTACGCTTGCGGTAAGCTTTCCGTTTTCGTACCTGAATTTTACCGGGCGCCGGTTGACCGAGCTTGGAGCCTTTTCTACAAGGCGCATTGCAAATACTATATCATCCGGCAGTTTTCTGTCACACACCTCAAACATTTTCTGATAAGGCTTGCTTTTTTTATGAGTTGTATTATAAATAAGTTTTTCTTTAAGGCTTTTGCTCTGTGATACATTACCGACTGCTATAACACAATAAAGTCTTATACCTTTTGGGAGGTCTAACTTCTCAAGCACCTTATTTTCATTATAAGTGCCTACCCAGCAAGTGCCTATACCGTGATAAGCGCACTGCAAAACGATTACCTCGCCGTAATATCCGCACGCTTCCCTTGCAGGGATAGTATCGGGCCCGCAGACTGCTATAAGACTTGTCATACCCGAGTGTACATTAAAGGCAAATCTTCCGTCGCTCATAAAAACGAAATTCAAATCTGCTTTTTTATTGACATAATCAACAAGGTCTTTTATTACCTGCTGAGTATCATCATCAAGAGGGCGGTTTTTAAATGTGCGCCTGGACGAACGCATATCTATCGCCTTCAAATATTCCTCATTGGTCATTTTATTTCCCCCAGTTGTCTATAACAGACATAAGCTTATCGTATTCTTTTGTGGTAATATTATCCGGCTTTGTAACAAGCATTCTTTTCATATCAAACTTAGTGTTGACAGTCCATACCGAAAGCTTATAGCCGTGTTCATGAAGCAGATTGGAAAGAGTTGCGCAGGCATACTTATAATTGCAGTTTATGCCTATTGCGCCCGTTTCCTCAAGCATATCTATTATCTTAACCTTATAATCTTCCGTAAATATCTTTATACGCGATGGCTGACAATTCAGATAATAATCCATATCCGCACAGGCAGATTCCTTTACGGCATTTACATTGAGCTGGTCAATACCTGTTAAAAACGCCCTGCCTAACAGATCATACTCAATCAGCATATCGTGAAGAGCATTCAATGTCCGCGTTTCTTTTATATCAAGATTGATAAGGCAGTCGTCTTCCTGAAGAAGCTCAAAAACATCAGCAAGCGGAGTACCCTCGTTATTCATAACAACGATATCATGGCTTATAACAAGAGTTTTATCAGGACGCTGACGCACATCCACCTCAATTATCTCCACATTATTATCTATTGATGCCTGTATAGATTCTATTGAATTTTCCGGAGTATCAAAAGCGCCTGTATGCGCTGTTATTGTAAATCCCTGCACGAAACTCAGAGTCCTTTCATCATAGCTTTTGTTTACGGCATACACCGTAACGCCGATAACAAGACACACTGAAAGAATAAACGAAATCACCTGATAGCTGAAATGCTTTGCCCAGGTGGGAGTCATATTTCTTTTTAGAAACTTCTTGAATTTCTGCCATCTGGTTATCTTCTCTGCCATCAAATACCCTCTAATCAGAAAAGGGCATTAAACGAAACCGTTTAATGCCCCTTAAAAATTAATCCTGCCTGCTGCCTGAATAGTTAGGAGCCTCTTTTGTGATATAAACATCATGCGGGTGGCTTTCAACAAGTCCGGCGCCTGTAATCTTTATAAACTTGGCTTTTGTACGAAGTTCCTGAATATTATGACAGCCTACATAGCCCATACCTGAACGGAGACCGCCCATCATCTGGAATACAGTGTCGCCTACAGCTCCCTTATAAGGAACTCTTCCTTCTACGCCTTCGGGAACGAATTTCTTGGTACCTGTCTGGAAATACCTGTCTGCCGAACCCTTGCTCATTGCACCGAGTGAGCCCATGCCGCGGTATACCTTGAACTGACGGCCCTGATATATTTCTGTTTCACCGGGAGCTTCCTCACAACCTGCAACAAGAGAACCAACCATAACTACGCTGCCGCCTGCCGCAATTGCTTTTACAATCTCACCGCTGTACTTGATACCGCCGTCCGCAATGATCGGGATGCCGTATTTATCTGCCATTTCAGCACTGTCATATATAGCTGTAATCTGAGGAACACCTATACCTGCAACAACACGGGTCGTACAGATAGAACCGGGGCCTATACCAACTTTTACGCAGTCAGCGCCTGCCTTGATAAGCGCCTCTGTAGCCTCTGCCGTTGCAACATTGCCGGCGATAAGTGAAACCTCGGGGAACGCATTTTTAACTGTTTCAACAGCTTTCATTATATTCTTTGAATGGCCGTGAGCCGAATCAAGAACGAGTGCGTCAACATGAGCGTCAACAAGTGCTTTTGCACGAACAAGCATATCATTTGTAATGCCGATAGCTGCCGCGCAGAGAAGTCTGTCCTGAGAATCACGGGCTGTGTTGGGATATTTAAGGCTTTTCTCAATATCCTTGATAGTAACAAGCCCTGTGAGTTTGCCGTTTTTATCAACAAGAGGAAGCTTTTCTACCTTGGAAGCCATAAGTATCTTCTTTGCTTCATCAAGAGTTGTGCCGCTCATTGCGGTAACAAGCTTCTCCTTGGGAGTCATTACATCAGCAATTTTAACTGAAAAATCAGTCATGAAACGCATATCACGGTTTGTAAGGATACCTACAAGTGTGCCGTCATCCTCACAGATCGGAACGCCGCTTATCTTATATTTGCGCATAAGATTTTCTGCATCCTGAGCCGTGCTCTGCGGGTGGAGATAAAACGGATCGGTAATAACGCCGTTTTCAGATCTCTTGACCTTATCTACCTCTGTAGCCTGCTCCTCAATGGTCATATTTTTATGTATTACGCCGATGCCGCCCTCACGCGCAATAGCAATTGCCATAGTGGATTCCGTTACGGTATCCATAGCGGATGTCATAAGAGGGATATTAAGTTTGATAGTTTTTGATAAATTGGTTGAAAGATCCACCTCGTTGGGAAGCACGTCGCTTTCCGCGGGGATAAGAAGAACGTCATCAAAAGTGAGCCCTTCTTTAACAAATTTTGCACCGTATTCGCTCATTTAATAATCCTCCCTGAAAATTGTTATTATATTTAATCTATAATATCATAAAACAGGCTTTATAATCAAGTGTTATTTTTCGCACACATCAACTATTTCGGCTACGGTATCATCAATGGTATTTCCGTCGCAGTCTATTACAAAATCGGCATATTTTTCATACAGAGGAAAACGCTCGTTATACATATCAAGCAGCGTCTCGCCGTGTTCAAGTACGATACCTCGTGTTGAGAGATTGGTAATGCGTTTTTCCATTTCTTCGAAACTGAGGTGCATATATATCACCTTGCCCATACTTTTAAGGTGTGCCATAGCAGCAGGGCTGTAAACAACGCTACCTCCGGTAGCTATTACCGTGCCTTTAAGGTCAAGCGAAAGTATTGCAGCCTCCTCTGCCTTTTTGAACTCCTCAACGCCCATTTCGTTTATTATCTGCTGAAGGCGCTTATTTTCCATACTTTGAATAAGAAGATCGGTATCAAAAAAATTCTTGAGCAGAATTTTAGCCGCAAGGACTCCGCAAGTTGATTTTCCCGCGCCCGGCATACCTATAAGAATAATATTTTCTTCGTTTATAAGCGGTTTTTTCACTTTTTCACTCCTGTTTGCCTGCAAATTTCTTTCATTTTGCACTCGCTGCACTTTGGTTTTCTTGCCGTACACACATCCCGCCCGAAAAGCACAATTCGATGGCAGAAATCAGAGCCCTCCTCCGGGGGAATTATCTTTTTGAGCGCAAATTCAATTTTTTTCGGATCCTTATCCGCAACAAGACCTATCCTGTTTGATATTCTGATACAATGGGTATCAACAACGATTGCTTCTTTTCCGAAAATATCGCCCACTATCAGATTTGCGGTCTTTCTGCCCACGCCGGGCAAAGTTATCAGATCATCAATATTATCAGGCACTTCACCGCCGAAATCGCTTAGTATTTTTTGCGCCATTCCGACTATCGACTGCGCCTTGCTTTTATAAAAGCCGCAGGAATGAATATATTTTTCAACCTCCGCCACATCTGCGTCCGCAAAATCCTGCATGGTTTTATATCTTTCAAAAAGAGCCGGAGTTACAAGATTAACTCTTGCGTCTGTGCACTGGGCAGACAAACGCGTGGCAACAAGAAGCTGAAAAGGGGTTTCATATGTAAGTGAGCATACAGCGTCAGGATAGAGCTCTTTAAGTATCTCAACGGCTCTGAGTGCTCTTTCTTTTTTAGTCATGATATTTCCTCTTTATCATTTTTTATTTTTTGAATTTTTTATTTTATCCCAGTAGGCTTTGAATGCCTGTTCGTTTTTGTTATTTCCGGGATTATAATATTTAACATTTTTTATAACATCGGGCAGATACTGCTGCTCCACCCAGTGATTTTGAAAATTGTGGGGATAAACGTAAAACTGACCTTTAACCTCTGCGTCCTCCCCGTCAAAATGCTTGTTCTGAAGATTACGAGGAATTGGGCCGTATTTACCTTTTTCAACATCAGCCAAAGCGGCGTCAATAGCCGCCTCGCCCGCATTGCTTTTTGGTGCGGACGCTACAAGGATAACAGCATCCGCAAGCGGAATACGCGCCTCCGGAAGTCCTACTGCCATAGCTGTATCCACTGCCGCTTTAACTATAGGAATTATCTGAGGATAAGCAAGGCCGACATCTTCACACGCACATACCAGCAATCTGCGGCATGCAGACGGAAGATCGCCCGCAGAAAGCAGTCTTGCAAGATAATGCAAAGCGGCGTCCGGGTCTGAACCGCGCATACTTTTCTGGTAAGCAGAAATAATATCGTAATGCTCATCGCCCTCACGGTCATATTTTACGGAACTGGACTGAGTAAGCTGAGCCGCTGTTTCAAGCGTGATATGCTTTTTCCCGTCAACGCTTGGCGTTACAAAAAAGCAGTTTTCTGCTGAGTTCAGAGCTTTTCGTACATCACCTGAACAGCCGCGGGCAATTTTCTCAACAGCTTCTTTATCCGCCGTTACCTCAACACCGTTTTCTTTGGCAAGAATGTTAAATCCACGCTCAACAGCAGGCACCACATCCTGCCACTCAATGCTTTTAAATTCAAAGACTGTTGAACGGGAAAGAACTGCGGGATAAATATAAAAATAAGGATTTTCAGTTGTTGACGCAATTAGCGTTATTTTGCCGTTTTCTATGTATTCAAGCAGGCTTTGCTGCTGGCGTTTGTTAAAATACTGTATCTCATCAAGATAGAGCAGCACGCCGTTTACAGTTTCAAAAGTATCAAGTTCACCAACGATTTCCTTTATATCCTTGGTGGAGGCATTAGTGCCATTAAGACGGCGAAGTGCTCTGTTTGTTTTTCTGGCTATAATTGAAGCAACAGTGGTTTTTCCGGTGCCCGACGGCCCGTAAAAAATCAGATTCGGAATATTTCCGCTTTCAATGAGATTATAAAGCGGTTTGCCCGGCTCAAGCAGATGACGCTGACCTACAACCTCCGAAAGCTCTGTTGGTCTTATTCTTGCCGCAAGGGGATCATTCATAATTTTTCTCCTTTTCCTGTGAGGCTTTTTTTGAAAAAGCGCAGCCGCAGAAATTCTGACGGTAGAGATCATACTGGTGGGAAAGTTCTATTGAACGCTTATATCCCTCTTTTTTCTTAAAATCGGACGGAAGCCATTTTACACCGTATTTTTCAGCAATCTCATAACCTATCTCATTTATTTTCTGAGCATTTTTGAGCGGGCTTATAGAAAGAGTTGTGCAGAAATAATCAAAGCCTTTTTCTTTTGCAAGGCGTGCCGTTTCCTCCAGGCGAAGGCGGTAACATTTAAAGCACCTCTCCCCGCCTTCGGGGCAATTTTCAAGGCCTTTTGAAATATTCAGAAATTCGCCGTAATCATAGCGGCCCTCTATTATGCCCACTTCATTTTTAAACGGCATATTATCTATAAGGCGTTTTTCCTCTGCAAGGCGTTTTTCAAACTCAGCCTGCGGTGAGATATTGGGGTTATAATAAAACACCGTAATCCTGAAATATTTGTTGAGATACTCCAGGCATGCGCTGGAACACGGCGCACAACACGCATGAATTAAAAGAGAGGGCAAAATATGCTCTCTCTTGTTTTCTTCAATAATAGATTCTGTTTTTTTGCTGTAATTGATTTTATTCATAACTTATTTGCTTAAATAATTTTTCGGATTTATTCTTGTGCCGCCTACTCTGATCTCAAAATGGCAGTGCGGGCCGGTTGAATTTCCTGTTGAGCCCGATTTTGCTATCTGCTGACCCTTGTAAACCGAATCGCCGGGTGAAACAAGTATCTCCGAATTATGTGCATAAAGAGTAAATACCTTGGCTCCGTCTGCATCAGTGCCGTGATAAATGAGCACGTAATAACCGTAGCTGTAATCAAGACGCTTTACACCGGCAACAACGCCTTTTTGAGCGGCAACCACCTTTGAGCCCGTGGGACACGGAAAATCTATTCCTCCGTGATATGAGCCATTGCTGTAATTGGGGAAGCCTGCAGAAACAGTGTAGTGACCCGGAACAGGATAAGTCATATTATAAACACCGTCTGATTTATTATAAACATCAGTGTTGTTATAAATGACATTCGGCTCATCATCTCTGCTGCCTGTTGTGAAATCAGATACTTCCTCTGGTGAAATAACACCGTTCATAAGATCCTCTATCTGCTGTTCGGCAGCCTCGCTGAGAGCGGCATCTTCATTTCTATACTCAGTATACATACCCGTTTCGGCTGTAAGCTGTGCAAAAAGCTGATCGCTTTCTGCTTTATCCTGAGCAAGTGTTATCTTCTTTGAAGCTATATCCTCCTGCGTCTGTGTAAGCGATTCCTGCTTATACTTCAGCTCATTCTGCTGAGCAAGCAAAGTCATATTAGTATTGTCCAGCGCTGTTTTCTTTTCATTTAAATCAGATTCACGCTCAAGTATGCGATTTGTTTGATCCTGAATCTCCTGCATAAGCTCTGCATCGCTCTTTGATACTGCTTTTATCATTTCATAACGTGTAAGCAGGCTTGATATATCACTGCAGGTTAAAAGAGCAGTAATAAGATTGTAACTGCCCGATATGTATATGGCACGCATGCGAAGACAATACGCATCATACTTTGCCATAAATTTTTCGTTGAGCGCATCAAGCTCTTTCTGAACGGCATCAACCTGAGCCTGAAGCTCATCTGCCTGTTTCTGATTTGTTTCTATATTGGTTTGGAGAACTTTAATATCCTCCTCATAATCCATAACCTGTTCGTCCAAAACGGTCAATTGCTGGTTTATGATACCTATTTTTTCATCAAGCGCGTTTATGTATTCTTCCGTGTTTTTGGAATCTGCGGCAAGAGCCTGCAGACGCTGCTCCGCAGCCTCAAGATCAGCCTCAAGCACAGCCTTCTGTGCCTCAAGCTTCTTTCTTGCCTCCTCGCGCTTTTCCTCTTCTGTCTTTTCAGGTGCAGTCGTGCTTTCCTGTTCTGATGAAGAAGATTCTTCTGCGGCAAAGGCAGGAGCAACACCTGATGAAAGAGGTGTAAGCACCATTACCCCAGCAAGCAGCGCAGACAATAATTTCAATGTTTTGTTGTGCTTCATTACCATTCAGCAACCTTATAAATAAATTTTTACCCCAAAGTTATCTGCCCTTACGGTAAGTAAAGGGCAGGATCTTTACATGAAGAATAACTTGAACTCGGTGTCCTCACCTCAAAATGGCAATGCGGACCCGTAGAGTTGCCCGTTGAGCCGGATTTTGCTATCTGCTGACCCTTTTCAACGTGCTGACCGGCTGATACAAGTCTTTCCGAATTATGAGCATAAAGTGTATAAACTGCATCGCCGGATGAAGTTGTCTTATCATGTTTAATTACAATATATCTGCCATAGCTTCTGTAAGTGCCGTCAGCATTTTTAAGATCTTCCGAAATAATTACCGTTCCTGATTCGGCGGCAACCACTTTAGACCCTGACGGGCAGCTGAAATCTGCCCCGCTGTGGCCTGAGTACTCGCCGAAGCCGCAGGTTATTGTTGTTTGTGACGGAACCGGATATGTCAGACTGATATATTTACTGCCTGAAGAACTGCCGGAAGTAGTGCCTGACGTTGTGCTTTCAGAAGAGCCGCCCGAAGTAGGCTTTTCCTGCTCAGTTGTTTCGTCTTTATCATCGTTATCGTACTTGTCTTCAGCGGCCGCGATAGCTGCATCCACTTCCGCCATAGCCGCTTTGTTATCCTCAAGATATTCGGTATAGTTACCCGTTTCATCATTGAGTTCTTTAAGCAGTGTATTTGCGTCGCCGCGCTCTTTATCAAGCTCTGTTTTCTTAGTTTCAAGCTCCTGCTGTTTCTGTTCAAGTTCAGGTATAGCGGCCTCAAGTGAAGATTTTGTGTTTTCAAGGGTTACCTGTGTTACCTGAAGCTCCGCTCTTTTCTTTGTTATTTCGTCGCGCGAAGTATTTATTTCATCAATTTCCTTATTGATGGTCTCAAGCAGTTCCCCATCCATCTCTGAAACACGTTTTATCATTTCAAGTCTTGTCAGAAGCTGAGATATATCGTTGCTTGTGATAAGAAATACAAGCACATTGGTTTCGCCGCTTATATACATAGCGCGCATACGTTTAGCAAATGACTGATATGTTTGTGAAAATTCCTCCTCTGCGGCGGCGCAGTCTGCTTTGAGCTGCTCTATCTCGTCACCTATGGAAGCAATTTCCTTTTCATTTTCGGCATAAGTATCTTTTAAAATCTCTACCTGATTTTTATCTTTCTCTACTTCATCGCTGACAAGCTCATACTGTCTGTTGAGATAATCTATCTTTTCTGTGAGCGTATCGAAATATTCCTGCGTGCTTGCCGACTCCGCCTCAAGCTGGCGCAGTTTTTCCTCAGCCTCTTTTATCTGCTGTTCAAGCTGTGCTTTTTCCTGCTGGGGAGTAAGCTCTGCAGCATCAGCAGTAACATTCTGATTAAACGGATAAAGAGCAAATAAAAAAACAAACAGTGAAGCCAATAAAACACACATTCCCTGTTTGAACATGCTTAAAAGTTTCATTGACTCCACTTCCTATTATATAATAAATTAAAGTTACTGTAAATATTATTTACAATCTTTTTATATGTATTAAATTTTTTGTAATTAATTAAAGATAATTCATTGGGTTTACTCTGGTACCGTTGAGTCTTACCTCAAAATGAACGTGAGGGCCTGTTGCGTTGCCGGTTTCGCCCGAATAAGCTATTATCTGACCCTTCTGAACTGAATCTCCTTGGCTTACAACAAGTGATGAATTGTGAGCATAAAGAGTTGAAAGCCCGTTGCCGTGGTCAATAAGGATATACTGACCGTAGCTGTATGTAAGTTTCTTGGCAATTACTACAACGCCTGAATCGGATGCGTGAACGGGAGTGCCTGTGGGACACGGCCAGTCTACACCACCGTGGTAAGAGCCGTTGCTGTAATTCGGATAGCCTGCTGAAATCGTTCTGTAACTTGTGGGATACGCAAGCTGACCGGTACCCGGTGTGTAATTATCATTGCCGGGTTTATTGCTTGATGAATTGAGTGCCGCATTGATTGCTGCAAGCTCTTCTGAATTATCATCAATCGTTTCCTGAATCTCAGCCTGTGTATTCTCAATACTTTTGATTGCGGCATTACATTCAGCAACCTGTGCGTTAAGCTCCTTTTTAGAAGCGTTATAATCATCAATTGATTCCTGAAGTTCAGCTTTTCGCGAATCAAGGCTATCTTTATCCTTGCCGAGCTGTATCTTATCCTGAGCAAGTTCCTCGCGCTCTTTGTTGATCTCCTCCATTTTGGTCATAAGTTCATCAAGTGTAGCGCTGTCCTGCTCAGAAACTGATTTAACCATTTCGGCTCTTGTAAGAATGGAGCTGATGTCGCCGCTTTCAAGCAACACCTCAAGCATTGAAACATTACCCGAAATATACATTGCGCGAAGTCTCTGGCAATATTCTTCATAAACGCCGTCAAATTCTTTTTCCTTTGCCTCGATTTCAACCTCTGCCTTTTCTATCTCGGCCTGGGTCTCATCAATTCTTTTCTGAACCGCATCTATTTCACTTTGAAGAGCGTCTTTGCTGTCCTCAAGATTATCAAGCTTGTCCTGAAGAAGTTCAACCTGATACATCAGAGCATCAGCATATGCCTCTTTATCAGCTTTTTCTGATTTAAGAGTCTCTATCTTCTTTTTCGACTCGGATATTTCAGCTTCAATCTTATCCTTTTCCTTATTGAGTTCGGAACTTGATTTTGCCTGTGCTGTAAATGCTGTAGAGAATACAAGCATTACGCTGAATACAAGGCAAAGAAGTCTTAAAATAGCTTTGCCTTTTATTTTAGATTGCACTTATCTCACTGCCTTCCCTGTTAAGATACCTGCTCATTGAAATCAACGCGCCGCCGACACCGGTTACGATACCTATTGCAACGAAAATGCCTAGCATCGGAAGTGCGAAATCCGCAAAGTTGAGCGCATCGAGCTGAAGAGAGGTGAGGAGATCGCTGAACTGGTTAATAGCGAATTCATAGAACGCCCATACAAGCCCCAGCGATATAACACCGGAAATTATACCGAGTATCATACCCTCTACAACAAACGGCAGCCTTACAAAACTGTTTGTAGCGCCAACAGACTTCATAATGCTGATTTCAAGTCTTCTTGAATATACGGTTAGTTTGATCGTGTTTGAAATAATGAATACACTTATTGCAAGAAGAACCGCTACGATTACTATTGAGATAACCTCAACACCGTGACGAATTGTAACAAGTTTTTCAGCCAGATCCTTATTTTCTCTTATTGTGTCTATATGATCAAGCTTTTCTATTTGGTTTACAGTCTGGTCAAAATAAGTAAGATCATCTACTGTAACCTTATACGCGTCCGGAAGCGGAATATCAGAGCTTATCTCCGTAAAGAATTTTGCCTGAGCCTCTTCCATTGTGGCAAGCTGCTCTGCCCATGCGTCCTCTTTGGGAACAAATTCAACTTCCTTAACATTATCTATACCCTTGAGAGTATTGCCCATAGCTGTGATATCAGCATCTGCCGTATCATCTTTAATATAAACCATAACAACATTTTCTTCTTCGATTCTGCCGAGAAGAGATTCAATGTTGAGGAATATCATTGACGCACAGCCTATAAGAACAAGGCAGCTCATAAGAACACAGATAGACGCAATACTCATCATTCTGTTTGACCATGTATTTCTAAAACCCTCTTTAAAGAGGTATCTGAAGCTTGAGCCGGTCATTATTCCTCACCTCCGTCTTTTGCATCTTCATTTTCGGCGGGAGAAGAACCGTCGTCAATAGTTTCAAAAATATCTTCAATCTCACTTCCGAGTTTAACATCCTCGTTGAAGAAATACATATCAGTTGATTTCTCGGGATGAGCCGATTCAAACTGAGCATGAGTTGGATCCGGAGTATCGGAAACCACTTCGCCGTTTTTAATAACGATTACACGGCGAGGAAACGCTTTTACAAGCGTATGCTCGTGCGTAACCATAATTACGGTAGTGCCGTTATTATTTATCTTAGTGAGCATCTCAACAATCTCATGGCTCATTTCCGGGTCTACGTTACCTGTAGGCTCGTCCGCAATTATAAGTTTTGGATTGTTTACAAGTGCTCTTGCCAAAGAAACACGCTGCTGTTCACCGCCTGAAAGCTCATTCGGCATTGAACGCGCCTTGTGTGAAAGACCTACAAGCTGAAGAATATACGGAACTCTTTTTCTGATTTCTTTTTCCTTGGCGCCGATAACACGCATTGCGAAAGCAACATTATCATAAACGCTCATCTTAGGAATAAGCCTGAAATCCTGGAAAACGATGCCCATTGTTCTTCTGTAATAAGGCACCTGCTTTTTTTTGAGTGTATCGGAGCGGTAATCGCCTACGATAACAACGCCGTCGGTGGGTTTTTCCTCATGCATGATAAGTTTGAGGAAAGTACTTTTACCTGCGCCAGACGCGCCTACAACGAAAACGAATTCGCCGT
This sequence comes from uncultured Oscillospiraceae bacterium, assembly GCA_900539425.1. GTDB lineage: Bacteria > Bacillota > Clostridia > Oscillospirales > Acutalibacteraceae > Eubacterium_R. The sequence continues at coordinate 27,712 of UQBX01000015.1, forward strand.
CTTCGATTTTTATATTAACATTATTGAGTGCCTTGGTGCCGTTACTGCCGTACACCTTGGTTACATCACGAAATTCAATCACTTTTAATTTCCCTCTTTAATTTATTGAAACATATTTAAATCTTTAAACTCTGCCACCTATATATAATAAAGCAATTCACCTAATAAATCAAGGATAAAATGTTTCTATTTTGTAAATTATGTAATGAATTTGTAATAAGCGGGACAATAGGGGTGTTTTTGTAAAAGTTTGCTGTTTTTTGCATAGCTTTTTTATAATCAGAAACAAAAAAATCGGCAACACAAAAAGTATTGCCGAAAAATTTCTGATTTAATACTTTACCGGGCTTGATTCAAGATATTTATTAACCATAAGGGCTACCTTGAACACGATAGCGTCATCAAATTCTCTTAAATCAAGGCCTGTTATCTTTTTAATTTTTTCAAGTCTGTAAACAAGCGTATTTCTGTGAACAAACAGTTTTCGGCTTGTCTCAGATACATTAAGGTTATTCTCAAAGAATTTCTGAATAGTAAACAAAGTTTCCTGATCAAGTGAATCAATTGAGCCTGACTTGAAAACTTCTTTAAGATACATTTCGCACAGAGTTGTGGGAAGCTGATAAATAAGGCGAGCGATACCCAGATTTTCATAGCTTGCTATAGGCTGTTCGGTATCAAATACTTTACCGACCTCAAGAGATACCTGTGCTTCCTTAAATGAGCGCGCAAGATCTTTTACACCTGTTACGCAAGTGCCTATACCTACAACAGCTGTGCAGAAAAATTCAGTTGACAGCGTATCGCAGATAGAGCGAGCAAGCTTTTCAAGGTCTTTCATCTCAACATTGGGACGTACTTCCTTTACAAGCGCAATATCTGTTTCATTTACGTTTATAACAAAATCCTTTGCCTTATCAGGGAAAAAGTTCTGAATAACATCAAAAACGGAAACATCTGTTTTCTGCGGAACCCTGATTATAAAAACAACTCTTGTGGCGTCATTATTGAAATGCAGTTCACGGCTTTTTATATATATATCGCCAGGAAGAATATTATCTAATATAACATTTTTAACGAAATTTGACCTGTCAAATTTTTCGTCATTTGTCTGCTTTATCTGATTAAATGCAATAGAAATTATATCCGCGTAGTGCTTGCTTAAATCATCCGTATTATCAACAAAAACCGCGTATTCCGGATGCACCGAATTTCCGAAAGCTTTGTAGGTGCAGCCGTCCACACAAGTCTGAAGACCTGCGAATACACCGGCGGAAACAACACCTTTTCTGATTTCACCTATCTGGCCGAGCTCTGAGCAGGCAATAACTGTGCCGCTTTCATCAACTACGCCCAAATCGCGGTCCATTGTATCCCTCATCTGATTTACAAGGCCCTGAAATAATCTGTTAGGCAAAATAACTCCTCCTTAATAAAAAAGCCGCTTGAAATTATGCACAAAAGCAACTGCGTTATCTTGTTCATATTATACAAGGACGTTCAACATTTTGCAAGCTTTTTGCCAAAATTTTTATGCTTTTTTGTTAAACTTGCATAAACTCATTTTCAGAGGCGTTGAAAACCACAATATATAGTGTTTTTCATCATTTAATGTCCATAGAATCAGCAGAAGTTATTAGAGAGAGTTCTTTTTCATCTATAAATCTTGCTTCCCCCGGAGCAAGATTTTTGTCAAGCTCAAGACCGCCCATAGCAACTCGTCTGAGTTCAAGCACAGTTATGGAATGTTTTTTAAACATTCTTTTTATCTGATGGTACATACCCTGCCTGAGAATTATTTTTGCCTGTTTATTGTCAGCGCTGAGGCTTTCAAGAAAAGCGGGCATGCATTTCTCGCCGCTGAGCTCCATACCGTTTTCAAAATCCGCCTTTACAGCGCTGTTAAACGGCTTGTCCAGCACTGCGGTATACGTTTTGGGAATATGATTTTTAGGGCTCAAAATGTCATGTGCAAATTCGCCGTCATCAGTTATGAGCACGAAGCCGGTAGTATCCTTGTCCAATCTGCCGGCAGGGAAAAGATTTTTCCGTTTCATCTCCGGCGGCAGAATATCCACTACGGTTTTCTCGCCTGTTTTATGCCCGTCTGACGATGATATAACGCCCTTAGGCTTATTCATCATTATATACACATGTTTATTATATGAAACATCTGTGCCGTTAGCCGAAACAAGATCTTTCAACGGGTCTATCTTCATATCCGCTGTTTTGGCGGGAAAAGAATTCACGGTTACGCCGCCCGATCTTATCACGGCTTTTGCCTGAGTGCGGGTAATATTCAGTTCACGTGATAAAAACTTATCCAGTCTTTCCATTATTTATTCCTTCTGGAGCGCCTCTATAAAGCCGTCTGAAACGGATGTTGAGCACACATCGCCGCCTATAAGAACTCCGCCGTACACAAGCAGATTGGCGTAAACGCAGTCCCTGTTTTCATAGCCGGCATAATTGGTTATGTTATAAGTATATACGGTTACGGTCTGCCCCTTGTATTTTTCCAGATCAAAGCCCTGTGTCTTTTGTATCTCATTGTAATCCGTATATGTATCGTTGAATTCCTGCGGTATCTGTACTTCTTTTTCCTCGCACGGTGTGTTGAATTCCCATCCGAGTGAAGTAAGATACTCTTCTCTTTGCGCGTCAGTTTCAAGCGAAACGTCGTTTGCTGCCGGTCTGCTTAAAGCCGCGTGATTTGAAAAGAAAGTTATTGCAATAACGATAATGCCCGCCGCTATAAGAATAAGGCCGAATATCGTTTTCGGCTTGAGCCTGAGCGTAAACATTTTCATAAAACCACCTCATAATGATTTTATGAAACGGCGGAATAAAATATAATCAGGATTACAAAATATATTCACTTATTTTATCAAGATATGAAACATCGGCAAAAGCATCTATTTCGGTTCCCTCGTCCGTATATTTTTCAGAAATCACTTCGCCGTATTTTCTTATCTGGCCAAGTATCTCTCCGTGTGAAAACGGAATAAGCAGTGTTACCCTGCGCCTTGATGCGGGAAGCGCCTTTGAAACGGCGTCAAGCAGTTCATCCATACCATAGCCTGTTTTTGCGCTTATTCTGACACTTGAGCCAATAACGGGGTAATCGAGCATTTCGGGGGCAAGATCACATTTATTAAGAACATTTATTACGGGTTTGCCGTCACAGCCGAGTGATGACAGAAGGTCATTAGTCACTTTTATATGCTCTGCGCACTCGGGACTTGAAGCATCGCACACATTGAGTATTACATCTGCCCACAATGCTTCCTCAAGCGTTGAGCGGAAAGCATCAACAAGTTGGTGCGGCAGGCGGCGCACAAGGCCTACCGTATCAACAAGCATTATATGCCTGCCGTCAGGCAGAGCAAGCCTTCTTGCAGTGGGATCAAGCGTTGCAAAAAGCTTGTCCTCAGCAAGTACGCCGGCATTTGTAAGTCTGTTCATTAAAGTTGATTTGCCTGCATTTGTGTAGCCTACTATAACGGCTGAAAGCACCGAATTCTTCTGTCTGCGAGTATGAGTGGCAAGACGGCGCTTTCTTATTTTTTCAAGGCTGTCATTCAGGTGTTCTATTCTGCGCCTTATATGCCGTTTATCCGTTTCAAGCTTTGTTTCACCGGGGCCTCTTGTGCCTATACCTCCGCCGAGTCTGGAAAGGCTTTTTCCCTGCCCCGAAAGCCGCGGCAGGAGATATTTGAGCTGAGCGAGTTCTACCTGTATCTTGCCCTCAGCACTTCTTGCGCGGGCGGCAAAAATATCAAGTATCAGCGCAGTTCTGTCAACAGTGCGCACACCGCATGCATCCTCAATATTTCTGACCTGAACAGGAGAAAGTTCGCCGTCCGCAATAACGATATCCACATCATTTGAATTGCAGAAATCAACGAGTTCGGCAAGTCTGCCCGGCCCGATATAGGACGAGGGAGACGGCGCTTCACGCCGCTGAATAATTGCGGCGAGCACCTCAGCGCCCGCCGTTTTTGCAAGTTCCTCAAGTTCTTTTACTGACGCCTCAGCGTCAAAATCACCTGTATCAACACAGATGAGCACCGCTTTTTCGGGGGTGCTGTCCGTTTGTATTTCAGTATACTCCAAAATATCTGTTCCTCAATCAATCGCTTTCGCTGTCAATTATGGCGTTGAGCACTTTTTTAGCCATTGGGCCTGCCGTCTGTGAACCGGAATTACCGCGCTCAGCTACAACTACAAACGCATAGGGATGCTCTTCGTCATCCATAAATCCAACAAACCATGCGGTATTGTGCTCATCAACATCATCTATCTGTGCAGTACCTGACTTGGCACAGAGATTAAGTCCCTTATACTTGCTTTCGCCGTACTGTACCTTTACATTGTTTCTCATAAGGCTCTTCATCTGAGAAGCTATATCCGAACTGAGCACCTGTGTTTCGGTGCTTGTGTATCCGATATCCACAATATCCCCTGAAGAATTTTCAAATCTGTCTACAATATTAAAAGAAACGGCTTTTCCGTCATTTGCTATTGCGCACATAAGGCGAAGCATGGCGGCGGGAGTAACAAGCGTATCGCCCTGTCCAATTCCCGTCCAGCCCGTATAAGCGTCTGCATCGCCGGCTTCAAGGAAAAATCTGCTTTCTGAAGAAGTAATTGTTCCGCTTACCGTTACAGCCTGAGTAAGCCCGAGAGAATCAACAGTTTCTGCAAGCTTTTCAGGACCGAGTTCAATAGCTATTTTACCGAATGTGATATTGCAGCTTTTTGCGAACGCCGTTTCAAAATCAATAGTGCCGTGGCGCGCGTTGCAGATTATATTATCCTCTTCAATTCCGTCAACATCATACACTTTACTGCACTGCCATGTTCTGTCATAAATATCGTCGCCCATATTCTGAAGAGCGCTTATTGCGGTAACTACTTTGAAAGTTGAACCAGGTGTATAAAGACCTGTAAGAAATCTGTTTATATAAACGCCCTCATATTCACTTGAGGTATCTATATCAGAGGGAACATCGTTTACATCATAAGTGGGATTTGAAACCATACAGATTATATCGCCCGTTTTGTAATTCACAACGCCGATAGTGCCTTTATAATCTCCGAGAGCATCAAGAGCCACTTTGTTTATCTCGCTATCTATAGTTAGAACAAGGTCATTGCCGCCGGAATTTTTTTTGATATTATAAACACCGTCAACAACATTATACCCAACAAGCTGGGATTCAAACTGAGTCTGAACGCCTGTTGAAATAAATCCCCTTGTATCGCCTACAACATGCAGAGTTGCAAGGCGTGTTTCTTTATCATCGCTGTAAACCCTTTTGCCGTCCTCGGATTCTGAGAGCACAACGCCGTTTTTATCCTTCACAGCGCCTGCCGCTATTAGCTGGCCGTCACTGTAAACATGGCGGTTATAATTTTTCATTACCCATTCCGAGCCTTCGGTCACAAGACTGAAAGTAAGAAAAGCTATGCCGCATATAAAAAGGGCACATAATATCCAGAGGAAAATTCCCCTTTTTGTAATCATTTTCATTTCTTCTTTGCGCCTCCCAGATAATTATAGGTACGCACATCAGATGCCTTGATATAAGCAAGAAGTGCCCAGCAGCTTATCATGGATGAGCCGCCCTGGCTTACAAAAGGAAGCGTAACGCCGGTGAGCGGCAGTACATCGGTTATGCCGAAAATATTAAGAGCTGTCTGGAAAAGCATAAGACCTGCTGCCGCAACAGCCGCTATTGAATAAAATGTTGAACGGGCGGCTATTGAGTTTACAAGAGCGGATACGGCAATGGCAACAAAAGCTAATACAAGTATTATACCGAAAACATATCCCCACTCTTCACAGATAACTCCGAAGATAAGGTCTGTGGTGGACGCATACACTGTACGTGTATATCCGTTTCCGATACCAAGTCCGAAAAGTCCGCCTGAAGCAAGGCCCACAAGTGTTCTTGTCTGCTGGTAACCGCTTGAATTATAGTAATCCGCTTCCCACACATGCCGGTAAACGGAAAACCGCGCCATAACATATGAACGGTATTTCAGCACAATACCTGCTCCGAGCACAGCGGAAGCTATTGCAAGGATTATTGTTTTTATATCGCCCGATGTCATAAAGGCAATAATAAGGAATGTTACAAAGAATATCAGCGCTGTGCCGAAATCCTTAATAAGTATCAGCGAACCTACGCACGCAACAGAAAAGCCGATAAAAGCAAAAATATTTTTGCTTGTCTGTATCTTTTCAAGGGTTGCGGCGCCTACGAATATAAATGCCACTTTAACAAATTCAGACGGCTGAAGCATTATACCGGAGCTTTCTCCGCCTATTCTTATCCAGTTTCTGGCTCCGTTTGTGGTTTCCGCTATTATCAGATTGACAAGCAGAAGAAGCAATGCCGCTATTGCAACGGGCAGTCTGAGTTTCATACACAGATCCACATTGCCGAGCAGGAACACCATCACGATGTAAACTATTACGCCGGCAACTATCATAAGGCACTGTTTGAGCGCCGCAGACGGACTTACAGACGCTATAACCGAAATGCCTGTTGCGCATAGGAAGAACGCTATCATTTCAAGTTCAAAATTGCGTCGGTGCATTGCAGTGTAAAAAACTATAAGATAAACCCATTCAACAACAATGAGTATGCCCATTGCGGCAAGCGCCTGAAAGCTTATTGCATCCTCCGCGGCGTAGGCGGACATAAATGCGGTTATAACCTCAAAAAGTGTAAGAAAAGCCATCAGGGCAAAATTATTTATAGGTTTTATTTTAGGCAGCTTTTTCTTTTTTACTGCCTTTTTTTCTTTTCCCATCGGACTTCGCCTCACTTTTCATAAAAGATAAATACCCTGTCCCCGAAAGTAATAGTATCCTCGTCAAAAATGAGCTGTGTTTGGGTAAGGTATCTGCCGTTGAGCTTCGTGCCGTTGTGTGAATCAAGATCGCACAAAGCCCAGCCGCGCGTAGTTTTATAAATTCTTGCGTGTTCTGAGGATACAGTATCAGAAAGTATCCTGATGTCGCACTGCTCTCCCCTGCCTATCAGAACATCATTTCTTTTAAGATATACAGGCTTGCGGCTCTTTACGTCCACAAGAACGGCATAAGCAACTGTGCGGCCGCCCGCATTCTGCCTTATCTGTTTTTTGGTTGAGCTTGAAATGGCATCCGCACATTCAAACCTGAGCGGAACGGTTCCTATTGAGATAACGTCGCCGTCCTCAATAACAGCCTTACCGTCTATCTTTTTTCCATTTACAAGTATTCCGTTTTTAGAGAAAGTATCCGTTACTACCCAATCTCTGCTTTTTTTTGCGATAACTGCATGAAATCTTGAAACTGACGGAAGCGGCAGTACGATATCGTTTGCCTTTGACTTGCCTATAGAAGTCTCCCAGTGGTTTATCTCAATAACAGAATCATTGTTTTCATCAGTCAGCTGTGCCATTTTATGCACTCTGGGTCTGTTTCTGAAAAGCGAAACAACGCAGGTCAAAATAACTATAACCGCCGCAGCGGGAAACGCATACCGCATTACGGAGGTAAGCATATCAAGTAAATCCTGCATAAAAACACCTCTCTCAATATCGGCAAAAAGCCGTAATAATAAAACTTACTCAGTATAAGAATATATTTGAAATTTTAAATTGTCAAGATTATATTGAATTTATTTACATTTCGGGTTATACTCGATACATACTATAAAATATAGATTAAGGGGTAAATTATGAGTATCACTAAAACTTTTTTCGGCAAGGTAAAGGACGAGAATGTTGACCTTTACACTATTACAAACAAAAACGGTGCAAGCGTTTCTATACAGACCTTCGGCGCAGGGATTCAGGCTATAAACGTGCCTGACAGAAACGGAGTTATGGGCGACGTTGTGCTTGGTTTTGACAAACCCGAATATTATGCCGACCCAGATTTGGGATACCAGGGACTTGTTGTAGGCAGAGTGGCGAACAGAATAAGGGACGCCAAATTCGTTATGGACGGCATTGAATACCACACGCCGAACAATCAGGGCACATGGACACTGCACGGCGGCGGCAGATTCAGCTTTTCTGTGTGGGAAGTTGAAAGCACTGCGGATAATTCCATCACCCTGAAAAAATTCTCTCCCGATATGGAAGACGGATTTCCGGGTAATTTTACGATGAAAGTTACATACACTCTTACTGAGGAAAACACACTGCGTGTTGAATACTCTGTTATAAGCGATAAAAAGACAGTGGCCTGCCCTACAAACCACGCATACTTTAATTTAAGCGCCAACCCGCAGGCTGATATAGAAAATCATCTGCTTAAAATAAACGCCGATTTCTTTACTGAAACAGACGCCGACCAACTTCCCACAGGAGAACTCGGAAAGCTTGCCGGCACTATGATGGACTTTTCCGAAATGCACAAAATCGGAGATAAAATTGACGATCCTTTCAGAGCAATAATTGACGGTATTGGTTATGATAACAACTACTGCCTGAGAAACAAGTCTGGCGAACTTGCCGAAGCCGCTGTGCTTTATGATGAGAAAAGCGGCAGAAAAATGAGCGTTTGGACTGACTTGCCGGGAGTTCAGCTTTACTGCGGAGGATGGCTTGCAAAAAGCGGCAACCCGGGAAAGGCTAACGGCGCAGTAACATACAGGCGAGGCGCCGCTCTTGAAACTCAGTTTTACCCTGACAGCGTTAATCATGCAGACAAATTCCCGTTTAAATATGTTGAGCCGAATAAAGAGTTCAAAACAGTTACAGAATTCAGATTTACGGCAGAATAACAATAAAAATATGCATAATATCATAAAATGCAACTGATAGTTGCGCAAATTCAAACCAGAATTGGTGGTGTGCAACCGAATTTATCTGCTACAATGAAGCCGAGGTGATGATATGAATATTGAAACAGCTACAAGACTTTACGAATACAGAAAAGCACACGGTTATTCGCAGGAAGAGTTAGCCGCAAAAATAGGAGTATCAAGGCAGGCAATATCAAAATGGGAAAGAAGCGAAAGCAGCCCTGATACAGATAATTTGATAGCGCTTGCACAGTTATACGGCGTATCTCTTGACACATTGCTTATGGGTGATGAAGAACCGGCAAAGCAGGAACCTGAAGCGGAAAACACTGCCGCCGAAAACAGCGAAACAGCCGAAGAAGACGCAGTAACCGAAACAGAAAGCACAGAGGATAAAGCTGAAGAAGTTCCAAAAGGAAACGATTATACAGTTCCCACGGAACAGCCGCAGGATAATATTGCTTATTATTCTAACACGGGAAATGCGCAAAATTACTCAAACAGCCCCGCAAATGTAACATATTATTCTCCCGATCCTAAAAAGAAACTAAGCAAAGGCGCTAAAATAGGAATAATAGCTGCCGTTATAGCGGCTTTGATAATAATAGCCGCGGCAATTGGTATTGAGGCATATTCTGAAATCAGAGAAGAACGCCTTGAAAACGCAATGGAAAATTCAACGGTAACAACAACCAAGGTACCAAGCAGTTCGGCACAGGACGGCACGCAGAATGCCAACTCGGCAGACGCATCTGCAATAAACAAGATATCCGTTGAATGGGGCAGCGGAAACATAAATGTTTCTTATTATGACGGAACTGAGATACAGTATGACGACGGACTTGATGCAAATGATGATTGTGCTCTTGTAAGCAGAATAGAAAACGGAGAACTTAAAATATATTTCCAGAGAAGCGGCATCTCAAATATAAAAGAACAGAAAGACCTGCAGATAAACATTCCAAACTCAATGATGCTCAGAGAATTTGATATAGAATGCGGTTCAGGAAATATTACAGTAAACGGTATCAGTGCGTCCTCTATTGAGCTTCACAGCGCATCGGGTGATATTAACGCAACAGGCGCGTTCACATCAATTGATGTTGAAACTAATTCAGGAAACGCGCAGGTAACAAATACCTCCGAAACAATAAACAAAATAGACGCAAGTTCAACAAGCGGCAATATCACAATAACCGTTCCGCAAAGCTTAAGCGGATTCTATATGGAATATGAAACTGTGTCAGGCAGCATTAGCAACGATTTCGGCGCCCAGACAAACGGCTCTTCAAGAAACGGCACGGCAACCTACGGCAACGGCTCAACCCAGATAGAAGTTGAAACCGTGAGCGGAAGCTTTTCACTTAAAGCAGTTCAATAAAAACACTTTATATAATTAAAAGCCCTGCGGTGATTACCGCAGGTTTTTTATTTTTAAAAGTATGTTATTATCCGAAAAATATATTTTATTTTTCAACAGGTTTTGAATTTGCATAAATTTCATTCATTTTTTCATCCGGATAATGAGTATCAAGAAATTGCTCTATTCTGTTTGAAGGAGATACTCCCTGAGCTCTTTCGTTCATACGAAGCGCGGCAGAAGCGGAAAGCACACAATCGAACACGAAAAAAACAATAAACACGCTGACAAGCAGCCTTTCGTGCGGCAGTTTTACAGAACTGAAAACCTTTTGCAGCAAAGGAATCACAGCCTTTACCCAAAAAACGCCGAGAACTCCCCAGAAAAGAGAATACAAAAGACAAACCCTGCCGTTTATATTCAGAGGAAGTTTGCTGTAATCCCAAGCGACCGAGCCGAAGCATATTTCCTGCCCGAGAGAGCATATGTATTCCGTAACCGTACCTGACAAAAACGCAACAAGAAAAATTTTCCACAGCTTTGATTGTTGGAAATGTACAAGTATAAGAGTAAGCAGGACAGCTCCCATTCCATATGCAACACTAAGATGGCCCAGCACAAGTGACTTGCGGCTTTCAATATAACCGTTTTTTATTAGGCACCAAACCGTTTCAACCAAAAAGCCCCCGTAGCACCCTGCAACAAATATCCATACATACTGAAAAAATGTAAAATTCTGCTTTTTCATTTTCAGCCCCTCCATACAGCTTAAATAAAAGTATATGACGGGATTTTTTAACTTCAACTGAATTTGTCAAAAATTTATCAATATTTTATATTTTTTTCTACATGGATAAAAAGGTGTAAAAAAAGCGGAGCCCGAAGACTCCGCTCTGTTTATTAATTGTAGATTTCGGCTTAGCCAAGTTCTGAGAAGTACTTGATTGTGCGAACCATCTGTGAAGTATAGCTGTTCTCGTTATCATACCAAGAAACAACCTGAACCTCATAGAGACCTTCAGCAATCTTAACAACCATTGTCTGAGTAGCATCAAAGAGTGAGCCGTAACGCATACCAACGATATCTGAAGAAACGATCTCATCAGTATTGTAACCGAAGCTCTCGTTTGCAGCAGCCTTCATAGCAGCGTTGATGCCGTCAACAGTAACATCGTCGCCCTTAACTACAGCAGTAAGGATTGTTGTTGAACCTGTAGGAGTAGGAACACGCTGAGCAGAACCGATAAGTTTGCCGTTAAGTTCCGGAATAACGAGGCCGATAGCCTTAGCTGCGCCTGTTGAGTTAGGAACGATGTTAACAGCAGCAGCACGAGAACGACGAAGGTCGCCCTTTCTCTGCGGGCCGTCAAGAGTCATCTGATCGCCTGTGTAAGCATGGATTGTTACCATGATACCGCTCTGGATCTCAACATAATCGTTAAGAGCCTTTGCCATAGGAGCAAGGCAGTTTGTTGTGCAGGAAGCAGCTGAAATAACTGTATCTTCCGGCTTAAGTGTTTCGTGGTTTACATTGTAAACGATTGTGGGAAGGTCATTGCCTGCGGGAGCTGAAATAACAACCTTGCGGGCACCTGCCTTAATATGAGCTGAAGCCTTGTCCTTTGAGGTGTAGAAACCTGTGCACTCAAGAACAACGTCTACTCCGAGTTCTCCCCAAGGAAGCTCAGAAGCGTCTGCTTTAGCATAAATTTTGATTTCCTGACCGTCAACGATGATAGAATCTTCTGTTGCTTCTACCTTATCTGCAAGAGCATATTTGCCCTGAGATGAATCGTACTTAAGAAGATGAGCAAGCATCTTGGGGCTTGTAAGGTCGTTGATAGCAACAACTTCATAGCCTTCTGCGCCGAACATCTGGCGGAAAGCAAGACGACCGATACGGCCGAAACCATTAATAGCAACTTTTACCATTGGAATTTACCTCCGTAAATTTTATTTTAAAATATTGGATTGTCAATATTTTATCGATATATATTTTATACTGTTTCACTGCGAATATCAAGCATTTTTTTCCATTTAAAAAAGTTTGTTAAATCTAAACAAAAGAGCGTGCAAAAGACAGTGTGATTATATTGATTTTTTGCTTTTTTCTGTTTTAAGAAGCACAATTATGGGTATCAGAGCGAAAACTGCAACCGCGGCGGAAGCAAGGAAAATATTCGCCGTAGGTATAGTTTTTACCGTTCCGAGTTCAACATAAGTCTGATTATTGTTTGCTATTACGGCGGCTCCTATATACGGCCCAGTGACCATTGGTATAAGCACCTGAAATACTATTCTGACGCCCTGGAAAAGACCCACTTTATCTGTGGGTGTATAATCCCTGATAGTACCGCAGATACACGCCGAAGAAACAAGATAAGCGCCCATCATTACCGTGCCGAAAGCCATTAGTATAACAAGATTATCTCCCTTGGCAAAGTACATGAGCACAAAGCCTGCAATAAGCACTATTGCGGCGGGAAGCAGACAGCGTATTTTGCCGAACTTATCTATAACCCGACCGAGAAGAACGGAAATAACAGCCGACAAAATAAGTATCACACCGAGCGGTATTGCATAATCCGTTATGCCGAGAGTTTTTTCAAGATAGATAATGATATACGGCATAAACACCTGATAAGCGATGCTGAATATGCAGAATGCCGCGAACGCAATGTAAAGGCGAGGATTTTTCTTTACTGTGGACGGACGAAAACCATAGATGATATTTTTGAAATAATTTTCGTTATTTGCTTTTATACCCGGCTTATCTTTAAGGAAAAAGATGCCGAGGAAGCCGCAAACCGTGGTGGCGATTCCGACGATAAGGAAAAATGTCTGCCACTCTCCCCTTTGCTTAAAGCCGTCAAGCACACCGAAAACAAGAATCATTGCAACAAGCGGAAGCGCCTGAAGAACAGTTTCTGCCCTACCTCTGTTTGAATCGTCCGTTATATCAGTTACCCAGCTGTTAAAAGCGGCATCAAAAGCCGTTGAGCCGAAGAAAGTCATAACGCAGTCCATGACGATTACAAGAAGCGCCGCTGTGGCAGCGGCATTTGCAGTATGGAAAAACTTTTGGGTATTGTCTACCGTTATAAAACCGAATGAAGCCGTAACGATACCCCAGAATATGTAACCCGTAACAATGAACACCTTGCGCTTGCCTATCTTATCAGAAAGAGCGCCCATAACAAGCGTTGTAACTGCGGCGGTAACTGCCGAAGCGGCAACCATTGCGGCAATATCGTTTGCCGTGCCGCCGACCGCATCAAAAAGGTACACATTGAAATACATATTTTCAATTACCCATGCAAGCTGCCCTATAAGTCCGAAAAGCACCACGCTGAACCAAATTCGCGCACCGAGTTTTGCTGAACTTACTTTTGTTTTAGGCATAAAAATCACCCCTTTGATTTTATTATGGCACAAAAATCAAAGGGGGTCAACAAAATGCTTATAAACAAAAGATAAACAGTAAAAAACGCGTTCCGGTAAATATCCGAAACGCGCTTTGAAACAAATTGCATATTAATTTTTGCTGCTGTGAAGCTTTGCCGCCGCTGAAACAAAGCCGCGGAAAAGCGGGTGAGGTCTGTTTGGTCTGCTCTTAAATTCCGGGTGGAACTGACAGGCAACAAACCAGGGATGTGACGGAATCTCCATCATCTCAACAATATGGTTATCAGGCGAAGTACCCGCAAATATAACGCCGTTCTTAGCAAACTCCTCACGGTAGTCATTATTTACCTCATAACGATGGCGGTGACGCTCGTAAATCATAGACGCGCCGTAAAGCTGATAAGATTTTGACTCGGGATTAAGTACGCAGGGATATTGACCAAGACGCATTGTGCCGCCCATTTCCTGAACATTTCTCTGCTCAGGCATAATATCAATAACAGGATTTGTTGTTTCGGGATTTATCTCTGCAGAATTGGCATCAGCAAGTCCCAGCACATTTCTTGCAAACTCAATTACCGCAACCTGCATGCCGAGGCATATTCCAAGGAAAGGAATATTATGTGTTCTGGCATAGTTTACGGCTTTGATCTTGCCTTCTACTCCTCTGCTTCCGAAACCTCCAGGAACAAGTATACCGTCCATATCTCCAAGGATTGCATCAAGGTCTGTGTCCTCGGGCTCAAGAGTTTCGGAATCTATCCAGTGAATATCAACTGCTGAATGAGTTTCTATTCCGCCGTGCTTGAGCGCCTCGTTTACGGAAATATAGCTGTCGTGCAGTTCAACATATTTGCCTACCATAGCTATCTTTACCGTGCGAACGGGATTTCTGAGAGCATCAAGCATTTCCTGCCAGTCTGAAAGCTCAGGCTCGCCGCATTCCAAACCGAGTTTTTTGACAGCAACATCGTCAAGGCCTTCATCATGAAGCATCATGGGAACAGCATAAAGAATATCACAGTTATTATTTTCGATAACGCAGTCCTTTTCAACATTACAGAAAAGCGCAATTTTATTTCTTATATCGTCCGTAAGAGGATGCTCCGTACGGCACACTATGATATCGGGGTGAATACCGAGAGCCAGCATTTCCTTAACGCTGTGCTGTGTGGGTTTTGATTTAAGTTCATCTGAAGCCGCAAGATATGGCACAAGAGTTACATGGATAAACAGGCAGTTTTCCCTGCCGTATTCAACAGAAAACTGACGTATAGCCTCAAGAAACGGCTGGCTTTCAATATCTCCGATAGTGCCGCCTATTTCAACAAGGCATATATCCGCACCTGTTTCTGCATTTCTGTAAATATACCTCTTGATTTCGTTAGTAACATGTGGAATTATCTGAATAGTCTGCCCGCCGTACACACCCTTTCGTTCGTCCGCAATAACATTCCAATATACTCTGCCTGATGTGAGGTTAGAGTTCTGGGAAAGGGATTCATCAATAAATCTTTCGTAATGGCCCAGATCGAGGTCTGTTTCAGCGCCGTCGTCCGTAACAAATACCTCGCCGTGCTGAACGGGGTTCATGGTGCCGGGGTCTACATTGAGATAAGGATCAAGCTTCTGCGCCGTTACCTTGAGCCCGCGGGCTTTTAACAATCTGCCCAGGGACGCAGCTGTTATACCCTTGCCAAGTCCGCTTACAACACCGCCTGTAACAAAAATGTACTTTGGCTTATTCACAATTATTCCTCCTAAAATTTATTACTGCCGGCTAATTGTTCTCCGGCTCACATGTGAGACGCATACCGAGCTTTTTAAGCACATTTTCATCAACATGAGAAAGAAGCACGGTAGAATGCATCTCGCAGTTTTTAAGATTTTCAAGCTGCGCAACTGCCGCCGCCGCATTTTTATCGCTGCGCGCTGATATTGAAAGGGCAATAAGCACCTCGTCAGAATGAAGGCGCGGATTTTTGCTGCCCAGATATTTTACTTTGAGTTCCTGAATAGGTCTGATAACCTCAGGGTCTATAAGAAGCACATCATCATCTATTCCCGCCAGGTGTTTAAGGCAGTTTATAAGAGTTGCCGAAATACAGCCCAGCAGAGCTGATGTTTTACCGGTTATAACAGTACCGTCCGCAAGTTCCGCTGCCGCACCGGGTTTTCCGGTATTCTGATATATCTCTCTTGCCGCCGCAGTGCATTTGCGTGAAGTTTCGCTTATATCCGCCTGCTTCATAAGAAGTTCAAGCTTATATATCTCATCACGGTTTTCCGCGCCTTTTGCTGCGTTTCTGACGGCATTAAAATAGCGGCGTATAATTTCCTGCTTTGCGGCTTCACAGACTGCATCATCGTCAAAAATGCAGTTTCCCGCCATGTTTACGCCCATATCAGTGGGTGATTTATAAGGGCACTCACCGTATATCTTATCAAATATAGCTTTAAGAACAGGGAATATTTCCACATCCCTGTTGTAATTGACAGTAGTCTCGCCGTAAGCCTCAAGATGCCACGGGTCAATCATATTTATATCGTTTAGATCTGCCGTTGCCGCCTCATACGCCATATTTACGGGGTGGCGCAGGGGAAGATTCCATATTGGAAAAGTTTCAAATTTTGCGTAGCCTGCTTTTACGCCCCTCTTATTTTCATGATAAAGCTGAGACAGGCAGGTTGCCATTTTTCCGCTTCCGGGGCCGGGCGCCGTAACAACAACAAGCTTTCTTGTAGTCTTTATGTAATCGTTCTGACCGAAGCCCGAGTCACTGACTATATTTGCAATATTTGACGGATAGCCGTCAATTATATAATGATGATAAAATTCAATGCCTTCTTTTTCAAGTTTCTTTTCAAAAGCAAGCACACGCGGATGAGGGGCATACTTTGTGAGCACTATACTGCCCACCATAAGGCCGCAATCCGTAAATGCCTTTACAAGGCGAAGCGCATCTACGTCATATGTAATGCCAAGATCACTTCTTACCTTGCATTTTTCTATATCCTCAGCATTTATAACGATAACGATCTCCGCTTCATCTTTCAGCTGAAGCAGCATCTGAAGTTTACTATCAGGCAAAAAGCCCGGAAGCACGCGTGACGCATGGTAATCATCAAACAGCTTTCCGCCGAATTCAAGATAAAGCTTTCCGCCGAATTCAGATATTCTGTCTCTTATACGCGCGGACTGCATCTGCAAATATTTATTGTTATCAAAACCGATTTTATACATATCCCTTTTCCCTCTTTGATAATGCCTTAAAAAAGAATAAGACGGCTGCACGCGTGTACAACCGTCTGTACTTACATATTATATGGCAAAAGCATTTATAAATCAATAGCACAGCTAAAAAAATAATCAAAAAATTGATTATTTTTGCTTTCTTTTTTCGGCAGCTTCCTTAACTATTTCAAAAGCCTGAGCATCAAATTTTCTGTCTTTAAAATAAAATTCTATATCTTCTTCGGTTATTTTTCTTATAACCCGGCAAGGGTTTCCTGCCGCTATAACGCCCGACGGTATATCCTTTGTAACAACACTGCCCGCACCGATAACAGTGCCGTCGCCGATAGTTACACCGGGAAGAACTACGCTGTTGCCGCCTATCCAAACATCATTTCCTATTTTAACGGGTATACCGTATTCATACATAGTGCCGCGTGCAACAGGGTGAACGGGGTGACCCGCAGTATAGATTGACACATTAGGCGCAAAGAAAACATTGTTTCCTATATCCACCCTGCCCACATCAAGAATAACGCAGTTGTAGTTTGCGTTAAAGCAGTCCCCCACATAAATATTTTTACCGTAATCACAATAAAAAGGAGGGTTTATCCATGCGTTTTCACCCAACGAGCCAAACATTTTATGCGCTACCTGATTGAGTTTATCAAAATCCCAGGGATCAATAACACTGTTGAACTGATGAACAAGGATTTTGTTCTGTTTCATAATCTCAGCAAGAGTATCATCCACCCTGTAAGCCATACCTTTTTCCATTCTTGTTTTATTATCCATAACCGTCACTCTCTAAAAACGAATTACAGGCAGCTGCCCGCACTTTGATTTTATATTATTATGAGTAATTATGCAATATTTACAGCAGTTTATTTCTGTAGATTATAATATTCAGTGCCTGTTTGTTATAAAAACATCGGAAATTTGACATAAAAGTATTTTTTTGTGGACATGTAATTAATTACTTCTTATAATTATTGAAAGGAGTGTTGCCTGTGAGAAGCAAAACAAAATACCTGCTTGAAGATAATACAGTAAAAAAGCTTTTTGAAAGCGCGGGATATAAAAATATAAAAAAAATAAAACTGCTTGGAAACGGTGAGTTCAATGCCGTTTACGCAGCTGTTGCAGACGGCAAAGAACTTGCTTTAAAAATAGCTCCGTCTTCATCAGTAGATGTCATGACCTATGAAAAGGGCATGATAAAATCAGAGATATATTGGTACGGTATGATAAAAGAACATACAGCTATTCGTGTGCCGCAGATATATCACAAAGATTTTAGCCGAACGCTGATTGACGCCGACTGGTTTATAATGGAAAAACTTGACGGAGTGCAGATGGACGCTTTTGAATTTACCGCCGAGGAAAAAACACAGTCACAGAACATCCTTGCAGAAATGGCGGGCGAAATACACGGCATTCACGGTGATAAATTCGGTTATGTTCAGGGTGAAATGTATGAAAACTGGTATCTCGCACTGCGTTCTTTCGCCAATAATCTTATGAGCGACTGCCAACGCAAGGGCAAAACAAGCAGGCGAGGCAAAAAATTTATTGAATATATTGAGCGCGGGAAAGAAATATTTGAAAAAGCGCCTTCAACAATGGTCAATTACGATATCTGGGCAGGAAACGTTATATGCAGACGTGTAAACGGCAAAGTGGAATATTCTTGGATAGACCCTGAGCGCAGTTTTTACGGAGACCCCATTTTTGATTTCTGCTGTCTTGATTTTTTGACTCCGCTTGAAAAGAAGAAATCTGTTGCCGCTCACAACATGGTATCAGAAATAAAAATCGGCACTGGCAAAGAGGAAAAAATAAGATACGCCGCTTCACTTGCGATGATGGCTTTCATTACCGAAACTGAGCGGTATTACAGATATTCGCCGTTTCATTTCGGTTACTGGCGCAACACATTGGCAAGCTTTTTGCTGTACCGATCAGCATTCAAAGAACTGAAATACTTATGATTATAAAAACGCGGACGCTTAAATGCGTCCGCGTTTAATTTACAGATTTTCCTTGCATGAATACTCATTAACACTAAGTTTCAGTATACACACTTCATCCAAAGCTGCCGCCGGTATTTTCCATTCCTTACTATGCGTATAATGCTGCATTATAAGGCAAAGCGCTTTTTCCTTCTCGGAGTTGTCTTCAACGAACTCAATATTTCCCCAACCGACAATACCGGAATATTTTGCAGTATAGCCGCAAGCTTTTTCAGCTGCTACAAGCAGGCGGAAAACGTCCGTTTCAAAGCCCGCCGACGGGCATTTCCTTATGAGATCAGTCTTTTTGCCTTTGCGCGCGCAGTGAAAATAAAGAATAAGCTTGTCAGAAACGGACTCGTAACCATAGCTGAGAGGCACGATGTACGGCGCATTTTCATCATTCAGAGCAATACGGCACACTCTGCATTCATCAAGAACCTGCAAAATCCTGTTAAAATCCTCAGTTTGTCTTTCCTGTCTGTTCATAAAAGCCTCCAAAAGATGCGTAACAATTCTGTTTTCAACTGCTGTAAAAATATCACACCATGCATTCAAAGTCAAGCGGAGAAAGCCATAATACGTGATAGTTGTTTTTTCTAAAATTACATAATAGAATTAAAAATTTTTAATTAATATTATACAATATTAACTCTTGATATAAAGAGCTCCATTTGTTATAATATCACCAGTATGTTTAAAAGCCAGAAGGGGTGGCGCGCAGATGGAATTCAAAACTGTATTCGGTCCTCAAATAAAAGGGCCGTCAAATTTTTACAGAATACCCTCACTTATCACCGCAAAAGACGGCGTACTTATCGCCTGCGCAGACGCGCGCTACTGTTCCGGAATGGACAATCCAAACAGGATAGACAAAGTAATCCGCAGGAGTTTTGACTGCGGAGAAACTTGGGAAGACGCTGTAATTGCCGTTGAAGAGCACGGCACAAAGCAGATGAAATCTTCCGCCGCAATCGACCCTGTTATGGTATACAGCAAAAAAAGCGGCAGGGTGATCCTTATTTACTCGCACACTCCCGCCGGTATAGGAATAAGAAACAGCAAGGTCAGCCGCGGCGAAGATGAAAACGGCAACAAATACATACGCGGCAGATTTTCAAAATACATTTTAAAAGGCAACAGGCTTTATAAAAGAAGCGGAGCTCAAACGCCCTACACAGTAAAAGAAAACGGCGATGTTGTTAAAGACGGAAAGACCATTTGCAACATTTTCACAGGCGGCCGTTTCAAAGAAGAGAGCACTTCGTACCTTATGATGGTATACAGCAACGATAACGGAAAAACATGGTCTGCTCCCCGCTCTCTGAATAAAATGGTAAAAAAGGAATACATGAGCTTTATAGGCCCCGGACCGGGCTGCGGAATTGAAATAAAAAGCGGTAAATATGCGGGCCGTCTTGTTGTGCCCGTATATTTCGGAACAAGAACTTTTCCGCTTAGGCTGTCATGCACCGTGATTTACAGCGACGACGGCGGTGAAACTTGGGCAATGGGTGAAACACCCAACAACACAAGAATGATAAACGGAAAACGCGCAGACTGCATGACGATAAAACAGCAGGACATGCTGACCGAATCTCAGCTCATTGAGCAGGAGGGCGGCAGACTTAAATACTTTATGCGCAACCACGGCAAAGAGCGCAGCACAGCCGTTGCCTACAGCGACAACGGAGGAGAAAGCTGGTATGATTACAGGCTGGACGAAAATCTGCCCCAGCCGATTTGCCAGATGAGCGTTATTAAGCTTGAAGGCACAGAAAAACCGACGGTTATTTTCATCAACCCTGCCGACAGGCAAAAACGCAGAAACGGAACAGTGCGTTTGTCCGAAGATGACGGAGAAACCTTTGGCTGGTCAAGGCAGATAAAAGACGGTGACTTTGTATACAGTGCCGCGGCACAGATGCAAAACGGAAAAATAGGCGTTTTGTTTGAGCCGGACAATGAATGCAGGGAAATAAAATTCGCATCATTTTCAACAGAATGGATAAAAGGGAATGAAGCGTAATCAAGAGCGGAAACGCTTTAATTTTAGGGGGTAAAAGGTTTGGCAAACCTGGTCAAGAAAATCGGCGGACTTGCAAAAGACGTTAAAATGTACTGGAACGAGCCGCCCAAAGGGCACTACATGCCCTTTAAAGAAGTTTTATCCTACGCCGGCGGAGGCATAGGCGTAAAATTCCTTGCCGTTATGGCAACGAATATGATTCTTTCCGCAACCAACGTATTGATCGGAAACACACTCGGCGTTGAACCGATTGATATGTATATCATGTATTTTATTTCTGTTATTGTAAATATTCCTCTTTCCGGTATAAGGGCGAATATAATAGACAACACCAGAAGTAAAGAAGGTAAATACAGGCCCTACATAGTTAAGATGGGTATCCCCAGCGCCATAGTTACTATACTTTTCGTATGGTTCCCGTACAATCAGTTCGGCGCGCTTTTCGGCGAGGGCACTTTCTTCGGAAAAGACAGGGCTTATGTTATAACTTGTGCCATAATTCTGATATTCAACTTCATTCAGAATTTCTTCTACTATTTCTTCTCCGAGGCATATGATAACCTCATTCACGTTCTTTCCCCCAACACTCAGGAAAGAGCTGACGTTTCAACCATCAAAGGCGTTATCTACTCGCTTGCACCTTCAATCCTGAACCTTGCGATGCCTATTTTTGCACAGCTGTTTACAAACAACAATATGTATGACATCAGGCTTTACAGATACATTTATCCTCCTCTTGCCATACTTTCCGTTATGCTCAGCATCGTTGTTTACGTTAACACAAAGGAAAAGATTGTTCAGGCAAAAACCCACGTTATCCAGATCAAATTTATGGACTCCCTGCGCGAAGTACTTCGCAACAAGTATTTCTGGGTAATCGCTATGGCAACATGGCTCGGTTTCCTTGAGTCATCAATGACCGTTGTACTCGGCTGGCTGTATAACTACGGCGGTATTTGCAACGGTACTACATATTCAATAATCACTCTTATATGCCAGAACGCCGGCCTTGTAGGTATGCTGCTTGCTCCGTTCGCTATCAGAAAATGGGGCAAGAGATTCGTGCTTATCAGCACAAATGTTATGAACATCGTGTTCATTGCACTTATGTTCCCCGTTGTAAAAACAATCGATATGACCGGTGAGAGCACAAGCGCTCTTCACACATGGATGCCTCTTATCCTGCTTGTTGTATGCTACTGGATGAACAACCTTATGAATGCGTTCATGCAGATTCTTACACCGTCAGTAAACGCTGATATCAGAGATTATCAGCAGTATGTAAGCGGTGAAAGAATTGACGGAATGTTTTCAACCATCACTGCCGTGGGCGGACTTGTTACCGTTGCCAGCAGCGGTATTGTAAACCTCCTTTATGACAAGTTCGGTATCAATATTGAAACCGCTGAACAGGTAATGAACAACCCCGAAGTAATGAACAAGGTGCTCAGAAACGGCTCTGTTGTAAAAGATGTAATAGCACAGGCAGACACCTCAAGTATCTCTTACTTCTCTCTTTATGACGGCGATGTTCTCCAGACTATTTGCGGCGTTCTTATTCTCGCCTCAATAGCAGGTGCTTTCATCAACGTTGTACCTTACTTCTTCTATGACCTTACAGAACTTAAACAGCAGGGTATGGTACGAGTTCTTAAAATCCGCGCATTCTTTGAAGACTTCGGCAACAACACCCTGAGCGATGACAACTTGGTTGAAGTTGTTGACATGGTTGAGGAAGCTAAGAAACTTATAAACGAAGAACCTGCTAAAGTTACCAAGGACGGCATAAAAGCCGCAAAGGCAACTAATGGCACTAAAGAACAGATAAAAGAAGCTGTTAAGAAAGCAAAAGAAGAAAGAAAAGCAGCACTTCAGCGCAATCAGGAAATCAAGCTTGCACCGTTCGTGCTTAAAGAAATGTCAAGATTTGAGAGCGAACTCGGCAAACTTCAGATTGAGCACGCACAGAAGATATATGATGAAGGCCTTGAAGGTCTTGCAAATCACAGCACAAGCGAACTCAGAAGAAAACTCAAAGACGCAAAGAAGCTTCCTAAGAAGACTGAAGACGAAAAAGAATTCCGCCAGTATTCAATTCATTTTGCAAGAACAAGACTTACTGCAAGAAAATATGAAGGAAAGTACTTCAGTGACGGCAATATTATTGTTCCGGATGATTCAAAGCTCAACGCACTGTTTGAAACAGAAGAACAGTACGATAAAAAAGAAGATGCTCTTTACAAGAAGCTTTATGAAGCTCAGGAAGCAAAAGACAAAGACGAGATCAAAAATATCAAGGCTGATATCAAAGTGCTCAAGGGCGATTTCAGAGAGCTCAACAAAAAGATCCGCGATGAGCAGAACCACCGCACAAACTACAACCGTTCTGCAAAGCCGTATCTTGACGCGCGTAACCTGCTGAGACAGGCAGAAAATTATACTCACTTTGATGAGATCAAAGAACTGTATAATGAGATCCGCGCAAGAGAAATCGCAGAGGAAACTGTAACAGCATAACATCAGGTTAATACGAAACATTAAAAGAACCCCTAAGAGCTATCTTTGGGGTTCTTTATTTTGCTGTTAACCGCACAGTTTTTGCGTTTTCTGTCTGATTATGTTAATGAAAAGTTTTCCACACTGCAACAGATTGATAACAGCTTTGCTTTATGATATAATCGGTTTGCGGCGTAAGACTAATACAATTCGCCGCATAACCGCAAATTCATATGCAAAACATCTTGATTAAGAAAGGAAGCCTTCAAATGAAATACTCGGTAGTTTACAGCAGTAAAACGGGAAACACAAAAGCGCTTGCAGAACACATAAAAAACATTCTTCCGAGCGGGGAGTGTGAATATTTCGGTGAAGCAGATAAAAAGGCGCTGGACGCTGATATGATTTTTGCCGGATTTTGGACGGACAAAGGCTCCTGCGATGAAGGTTTCGGAGAATTTCTGCAATCTGCAGCCGGAAAGAAGTTATTTTTATTCGGCACAGCAGGCTTCGGAGGATCTCAGGACTATTTTGACAAGATACTTTCAGCAGTAAAACAAAACATTTCGGAAAGCTGCATAATAGCAGGCGAATTTATGTGTCAGGGAAAGATGCCCGCCTCTGTTAGAAAAAGATATGAGGCAATGGAAGACACAGCGCAGAAGCATATACTTATAGCTAATTTTGACGCCGCCGAAAGCCACCCTGACAGCAACGATTTAGCAAACCTTGAAGCCGCTGTACTTGCGGCATATGATCAGGACTGATACTGAGCACCACCGAACATTTAACGGATCGGCATTTATATTCATATAATGGTATGAATCCCGATTCGGAGGTGATAAGGTGAAAAAAGGTGAAATTTGCACATGCAAAAAACATTATAAAAAAGAACCTTTGGTTTTTAATATAAACTGCTGTTCAAAAAAGAACAATTATTTTAGAACAGCTTTGTGGACGGGAGAACATTTACAGATAACGCTTATGAGTATTCCGTGCGGGTGTGACATCGGCAAAGAGATGCACAGCGA
This sequence comes from uncultured Oscillospiraceae bacterium, assembly GCA_900539425.1. Lineage (GTDB taxonomy): Bacteria > Bacillota > Clostridia > Oscillospirales > Acutalibacteraceae > Eubacterium_R. Next base: position 52,093 of record UQBX01000015.1, read on the forward strand.
CGTGGATCAGTTTATAAAAATTCAGCGCGGAACAGCCAAAGTGATTATGGGCAAATGTGAAAATGAAACTGAATTATGCAGAGAAGCAGACGCAAACTGCGGTATTGTGATACCTGCCGGTTACTGGCACAACATTATAAATACAGGCAGCACGCCGCTCAAGCTTTATTCAATATACGCTCCTCCCCAGCATCCGTGTGATACAGTACACAAAACAAAAAAAGACGCTGAGGAGTACTGATAATATAAATAGGATAAATAAAAAGCC
>UQBX01000016.1 GCA_900539425.1 uncultured Oscillospiraceae bacterium
CGCTCTTTCGGCGTCTGAAGCAACAAGCAGTTCAACCGCTTTAGCGGCATGTTCTATTCTGCCCGTAGCATTTATTCTGGGGCAAACGGTAAACGCTATATCCGTTGAAGTTATCTCTTTTGAATCGGCGCCTGCTGCTTTTAAAAGCGCCGCAATACCGGGGCGTGGATACTCATTTATAAGTTTTATGCCTGCTTTTACAATTGCTCTGTTTTCCCCGCTGAGAGGCATTATATCGGCAATTGTTCCTATTGCGGCAAGATCCGCATAGCGGTAAAGGATATCGTCTGTATCCCCGTAAAGCGCACATGCAAGTTTGAAAGCAACGCCGACTCCCGCAAAATCAGTAAACGCAAGTTCTCCCTCTTGAAGATGAGGATTTACTACTGCTGCTGCGCGCGGGATATCTTTGGGAACCTGATGGTGGTCTGTTATAACAAGATCTAATCCCAGCGAATGGGCATATTCCGCCTCTTGTGCGGCGCTGATACCGTTATCTACCGTAATGATAAGCTTGGTAGAACTGTCGGCTATCTTCTTTATCGCGTCTTTATTCAGACCGTAGCCCTCTGTTTCTCTTGACGGTATATAGTAATCCACTTCGGCACCCATATCGCTTAAAAGCGAATACAAAAGCGCTGTTGCGGTAACTCCGTCACAGTCATAATCGCCGTAAACGGTTATCTTTTCGCCAAGGGAAACAGCCTGCTCTATCCTGTCTACCGCGCCATCCATACCCGAAAGTTCAAAAGGGTCTGAAATACGAACAGAAGAGGAAATGAATTCAGAAACTTTAAGTTCGTCGTCAAATCCCCTTGCGGCAAGCAGATACGCAACAAATGCGTCCATATTGAATTTTTCACTTATTGCGGAGGCTTTTTCCTTATCCGCGTTTGCAATCAACCATTTTTTGTGCGCCATTATGAATTCTTATCCACCACGTGAAATTTCTTTAAATTAGAGCGCTTTTCGGCTCTTTTCTGAAGTTCTTTTTCGATATCTTCAGGTGTAATTCCCTGATATGCCATCATAACAAGGATATGATAAATCAGATCGGAAATTTCGTAAACAGTTTCGTCTTTATCGTTATTTTTAGCGGCGATTACTGTTTCGGTGCATTCCTCACCTACTTTTTTGAGAATTTTATCTATTCCCTGCTCAAAAAGATAGGCTGTATAAGAGCCCTCTGCTTTTTCGTTTTTTCTGTCTATAATTACCTGATATTCATTTTTAATATAATCCATATCAATCAAATTCCTTTATCTTATTAAAAAAACAGCTGTGGCTGCCCGTATGGCAGGCGGCGCCGGTCTGTATAACATCTATAAGCAACGTATCATCATCACAATCACCGTAAACGGAAACAATCTTTTGAAGGTGACCGCTTGTGGCGCCTTTATTCCAAAGTTCCTGCCTGCTTCTTGACCAGAACCAGGTATATCCTGTTTCAAGAGTTTTTCTGAGTGACTCTCTGTTCATATAGGCAAGCATAAGAACTTCGCCGGTGCCGTGCTCCTGAATTATAGCCGGTATAAGATCCGCCTTTTTAAAATACTTTTCAATATCAATTTCCATCTTTGCACACCTCCAGCGCCTGTTTCAGATCAAGGCTGCCGCTGTAAATGCTTTTGCCGCATATTGCGCCGTAAAGACCAAGCGATTTAAGCGCCCTGATATCATCAATATCTGTAACACCGCCCGAAGCAATTATATTGCACGAAACGGCGTTGTTTATTTCATCAAGCTGTTCAAGGTTCGGCCCTGAAAGAGTGCCGTCCTTTGAAATATCCGTATAGATTATTGTTTTCACGCCGCACTGCTCCATTTTTTTCGCAAGGTCTGTGAAATATATATCCGACGTCTGCGTCCAGCCCTCGGCGGCGGCATAACCGTGTTTGGCGTCTATGCCGACGGCTATTTTATCTCCGTACGCGTTTACGGCTTTTTTTACGAGTTCAGGATCTTTAAGGGCTACTGAGCCGAGAATCACGCGGGATATTCCGGAACTTATATAAAAATCTATATCCTGCATAGTTCTTATACCGCCGCCCACCTCAACTTTTAGCGCAGTATTTTCGGCAACGGAAAGAAATATCTTTTCATTTACGCGTTTTTTCATCAGAGAACCGTCAAGATCCACCATATGTATCCACTCAGCGCCTGCCTTTTCAAAATCAAGAGCAGTTTTCAGCGCTCCCTCTGCAACCTGATGAGCAGTTGAAAAATCGCCTTTATAGAGCCTCACGGGCTTGCCGTCCATTATATCCACTGCGGGTAAAATTACCATTACAGAACTCCTTTTGTAGAAAGCACACCGCTTGAGTTTTCAGCTGAAGCAATACCGAGAGCATGCCCGAAAGCCTTGAACAGCGCCTCGATAATATGGTGTGAATTGCTTCCGTAAATTTCGTTTAAATGGAGTGTTATTCCTGCATTTACGGCTACTGCACGGAAGAACTCAACCGTACAGCAAGTTTCATAATCGCCGCACTTCTCCTCAGCAAAATCGGCATTGAAAACAAGAAACGGTCTGTTTGAAATATCAAGCGCGCAGTGAGCAAGCGCTTCGTCCATAGGAATATAAAATGAGCCGTAGCGATTTATACCGCTCATATCTCCGAGCGACTGCTTTATAGCGCAGCCAAGAGCGATTCCCGTGTCCTCCACTGTGTGATGAGTATCGACCTCAAGATCGCCTTTAACATCAACAACGAGCCCGAATCCGCCGTGAACGGCGAAAGCGGTGAGCATATGATCAAAAAATCCTATACCCGTGCTGATTTTAACCTCTCCGCCGTCTAGAGAAAAGGAAAGATTTATATCGGTTTCCTTAGTTTTTCTGGTTATCTGAGCAGTTCTCATTTTGCCCTCCGAATTAAACTTATTTATTGAACAGATGTTTAAGCTTTGAGGCGTTTTTCTGCCTTAAAATCTCCTCCTGCTTATCATCTGCTGTAATATCATACACTTTTCCCTCGTGCGCGTTTTCAAAAATGCACTTTGGGACGTTTATCGTTTTGCCGTTTTCAAGTTCGCAAACGGCAATATCATTTTCAATTCTGTTTATAATAATTCTCATATCTATCTGGGGTCGCACAATCCGCACGGCTTATATCCTTCACTTTCAAGCTGCTGCAGAGATTTATCAGAATACTCAATATTTTCCTCGGAAATAGTGGAAACAGCCGAACAATCCGGTGTATGTATCTTTTTGGTTGACGTATTCAAAACATATGAATAATCAGCGTTTTCGCTCTGCTGTGACTGAGCAGCAGATGTGCTCTCACTCTGAGTAATACCTGATATATCATTTCCCTGAGCATCACTGCTGACAATGATATTTGTACCGTCTGACACGATTACTATATTGCCGAGTTTGTCAGTACGCAGCACCTGTGCCCCCGCATTTTGCCAGCGTGTTACCGTTTCACTGCTCGGGTGGCCGTAGGAATTATCCTCGCCAACATCTATAACTGCATACTGCGGTGATACACGGCTTACAAATTGCTGGGATGAAGACGTATCGGAACCGTGGTGCCCCACTTTAATAACATCTGCCGAAACGTCTGCTTTTATCTCATTCTCCGAAGTTTCCTCTGCATCACCCATAAACAAGAATGAATTGCTGCCGTAAACCAGTTTTAAAACTGCGGAATAATCATTGAGGCTGCCATAACCCGATGAACACGGCGCTACAAAATAAGCCAAAATTCCGTCAGCATCAACAACGGTAACAGACTCGCAAGCCTGTGTTACGGGACAGCCTTCAAGCTCAACTTTGTCTAAAAATTCGCCGTATATGGCAGACGAAGATTCAGCATCGGGCATATAGACATTTAAAACATTAAAATCATCAAATATCTGAGGCAGACCGCCGATATGGTCTGAATGCGGGTGTGTTGCAACAAGATAAGTTATTTCGCTGTAACCGAGAGCTGAAATATAATCAGAAACAGTCTCGCCGTATTCACGTTCACCCGCATCTATAAGCATTGTTTCGCCGTTTGGAAGTTCTATAAACTCGCTGTCTCCCTGGCCGACATCTATAAAATGAACAGCAAGTTCACCGTCCTGTGCCTGCACGGGAAGAGTGACGTCATTATCAGAACTGACAGGCGCGGAACAAGCGCACAGAAATGTCATTAAGACCACGGCGCACAGCGCCGTTATCCGTTTCAATTTCATATTAAAATCTTACCTTTATGCTGTTTGCGTGAGCGGTAAGCCCCTCTGTTTCGGCAAGATTTATAATATCATCCTTAGCCTTTTCAAGTTCTTTCTGAGTATAGTAAATGAAAGAAGATTTTTTAATGAAGCTGTCAACTGAAAGCGGGCTGAAAAATCTTGCGGTGCCGCTTGTGGGAAGAACGTGGTTCGGGCCTGCGTAATAATCGCCGAGCGGCTCTGGAGACCAGTTGCCGAGGAACACTGAGCCGGCATTATCTATCATACCAATATATTTAAGCGGCTCTTCAACACACATTTCAAGGTGTTCCGGAGCAAGCTCATTAGCAAATTTTATAGCCTGCTCAATATTTTCGCAGACGATTATCTCGCCGTAATCCTCAAGAGAACGCTCGATTATTTCCTGTCTCTCAAGATATTTTATCTGCCTTTCGATCTCTTTTACTGTTGCGCGGGCAATAGTTTCAGACGTTGTTAGAAGAATTGCAGAAGCCATTTTATCATGCTCCGCCTGACTCATAAGATCAGCGGCAAGAAATGAAGGCTTTGCCGATTTATCCGCTACGATAAGAATTTCGGAGGGGCCGGCAACCATATCTATATCAACAACTCCGTAAAGAAGCCTTTTTGCAGTAGCAACAAAGATATTGCCCGGGCCTACGATCTTATCAACCTTGGGTATTTTTTCCGTGCCGTAAGCAAGAGCGGCAACTGCCTGAGCTCCGCCGCAGAGAAATACTCTGTCTACACCTGCGATAGCCGCGGCAGCCATTATATACGGATTTGGATTGCCCTCACTGCCGGGAGGCGTTACCATAACTATTTCCTTTACACCCGCTATCTTTGCGGGAACGGCATTCATAAGCACAGAACTGGGATAAGCAGCAGTGCCTCCGGGTACGTATATACCGACTTTATTAAGACCTCTTATACGCTGACCCATTATTACGCCGTTTTCCTCAGTTGTAAGCCAGCTCTGCTGAGCCTGCTTCTGATGGAAACGGTATATATTTTCCTTGGCACGTGTAATAGCGCCGATAAATTCCTCGTCAACAACATCAAGATAAGACTGAAGTTCGTCCTTTTCAATAACGATTTTCTTGGGCACGCTGCCGTCAAAACGCGAAGTGTATTCGCGCACAGCTTCGTCGCCGCCCTCCTTGACGCCTTTTAAGATAGATGTGACTATCTCAACTATCTTAGGGTCTGTTTCGCCGCTTCTTTTTTTAAGGTTCTCAACAACGGCATACTCTGATTTTCCGTTAGCTTTTGTAATTTTCATTAAAAGACCTCTTTTACACTTTACTTGCAAGCTCCAAATCCGAAAGGAAGGATTCAATTTCCTGCTTTCTGAGTTTCATTGAAGCCATATTTACAATTACCCTTGCGGAGATAGGCAATATCTCTTCAACAACCTCAAGCCCGTTTTCTTTAAGGGTTGAGCCCGTTTCAACAATATCCACTATTCCGTCTGCAAGACCGAGCAGAGGAGCAAGCTCCACACTGCCTTCTATTTTTATAATATCCACATCCATACCCTTTGATTGGAAAAATTCCTTTGCAACCTTAGGATATTTAGAAGCTACCGTTTTTCTTGAATAGCCGCTGAAAAAGTCTTTGCCTTTAGGGCACGCCAGCGCAAAGCGGCATTTGCCGATATTGAGATCCAAAACCTCATAAAAAGAACTGCCGTGCTCAACGATAGTATCTTTACCGACTATTCCTATATCGCATACACCGTGTTCAACATAAGTGATAACATCGGGAGCTTTTGAAAGCACTGCCTCATATCCGTCCACGGGCAATATAAGACGTCTGCCCTTGTTTTCAAGCTGTGAGGTATCAAGTCCCATTTTCTGGAAGAGCTTGACAGACGATTTTTCAAGTCTGCCCTTTGTGAGCGCTATTCTAAGCGGCCGCTCAACATTGATTACCTCGTGCATAACATCAAAAAGCGCATTTATATCAACCGCAAAGCCGATAGCAGGAGCGTCAAGCCCGAACTTTCCGATAAGATTATCGTATCTGCCTCCGGAAAGGACGCTGACGCCTGATCCCTCCGCATAACCTCTGAAAATAACGCCTGTATAATAATTTGTTCTGTTTACAAGGCCGAGGTCTATCAAAACATTATCGCCGTGACCCATTTCACAAAGTTTCTGATAAATATTTCCCAGGTAATCAAGAGCGGCATCAGACTTTTCAGATGAATAAAGCTGTTTTGCCTGCTTCAGAACTTCCCTGCCGCCGAAAAGGCGCGGCAGAGTATTGAGCACTCTTGTCTGCACTGTATCACCTATTGAGGAAAGCAGATCGCTCAGCGCGGCAAAATTCTTGCTTTCGGTAAGTGAACATATCTCCGCCTTTTGGGATGCGTCGATATCCATATCATCAAGAATGGCATTGAAGAAACCGGCGTGTCCGATCTCAAGCGAATACGAATTAAGTTCTGAACGGTCAAGTGCGTCAAAAGCCATAGAGAGCACTTCAAGATCTGCACCTACAGAGCCGTCGCCAATAAGCTCTATACCGCTCTGCGGAATCTCATCCGTTCTGCCTGCATATGCTTTGTTGCGGGCAAACACATTCTGGTTATAATACAGCCTTACGGGAAAATCCTCGCTGCGAAGCCTTGTTGCAACAAGACGGGCAATAGGCATTGTATTATCAGGGCGCAAAACGGTTGTTCTGCCGTAAGCGTCCGTGAGTTTATACATAATATCAGATTCCATACCCGAATCGTTTTCAAACACGTCTATATACTCGATTGCGGGTGTAATCACCTTACGATAATTTCTTTCCTTATAGAGGTCGGAAAGGGTTGTTTCGATTTTCTTTCTGTCGTCGCACTCCTCAAAAAGCAGATCTCTGCTGCCCTGCGGAGTGCCCTTTGCGTATTTTTTCATTTACTTTCTCCGATAATATACTTTAGCGTGTTAACGCTTTAATATGCTACCACATTAAAACAATATTGTCAACAAAAATCAGAACAGAGAAATCTGATTGCTGTCCGGCATATCGCCGAGAGCGCCGCATCTTCTTAAAGAATCAACTACGCTCTGACCGATTCCCGCACGTGCCATAAGATCATCACAGGAAATAAATTCGCCGCCTCCGTCATTGACTGCGGCAGTTATCTGCTTTGCGGCGTTTTCACCGATACCGTCGATAGCGGTAAACGGAAGTCTGATTTTTCCGTCCTCAATCTTATAGACACGCCAGTCTGACTTATAAAGATCAACAGGAAGAAATTCAATTCCGCGGCAAAGCATTTCAACAACTATCTGAAGAATTACATAAGTGTCGCTTTCCTTGGCGGTTATAGTGCCGTTTTCCTTATGTGATTTTATTTCCGCCATTCTTGCCTTTACGGCTTTTTTACCCGCAACGGCGGCAACAGCATCAAGATCTCCGCCGCGCACGGTGAAAAACGCGCTGTAATACTCAACGGGGTAATAAATCTTATACCAACCGAGGCGGAGCGCCGCTATAACATAAGCTGCGGCATGAGCCTTGGGGAACATGTATTTAATTTTATAGCAGGAATCTATATACCACTGCTCAACACCTATCTCCCTCATTCTTTCCTCATACGGCGGGAGTTCTTTCGGCGCTTTGCCTTTTCTGGTATATTCCATTATCTGGAAACAGTCTTTTTTGGAAAGAGGAGAAGTTTTTCCTGTTCTCTCCTCATAGTTTTCCGCTTTATGTATCAGATATGTCATAATACCGTCACGGCATCCGATAACCTCGGAAATGGTGCAGGTGCCGTTATGGATAAGATCCTGAGCATTGCCGAGCCATACGTCGGTACCGTGGGAAAGTCCCGATATCTGAAGCAGATCTGAAAATGTTTTAGGCTTTGCCTCAACAAGCATTCCGATTACGAAAGGAGTGCCCATTTCGGGAATTGAAAGCGTGCTTGTGGGGCAATCTATATCCTCGGGAGAAACACCGATAGGCTCTGTTGAAGTTATCATCTGATAAAGCTTGGGATCGCATATATCAACTTTCATAACAGGGATACCGGTGGCGTCCTCAATAAATTTATAAAGTGTGGGAACATCGTGGCCGAGTTCGTCAAGCTTCAGCAAAGTATCATGAAGCGCGTTTTTGAAGTCGAAATGAGTTGTCAAAGTTCCCTTTGAAGCATCATCAGACGGATACTGAACTGGTGTAAAATCCTCAACCTCATACTCCTCGGGAACAACTACCATTCCGCCGGGGTGCTGACCCGTTGTTCGTTTGATACCCGTACAGCCTTCGGTAAGTCTGTCCTCCTCAGCTCTGGGCACTTTAAGTCCGCGCTCTTCAAGATATTTTTTAACATATCCGTAAGCGGTTTTGTCTGCAACGGTGGACATGGTACCCGCCTTAAAAACGTGCGTTTTGCCGAAAAGCTCTTCCGTAAATCTATGGGACTGCGACTGAAAATCACCGCTGAAATTAAGGTCGATATCAGGCTCTTTATCGCCGTCAAAACCAAGGAACGTTTCAAACGGGATTTCATGGCCGTCCCTGTCCATAGGAGTACCGCAGTGCGGGCAGTTTTTAGGCGGCAGGTCAAAGCCTGAGCCGTAAGATCCGTCCGTGATGAATTCACTGTGTTTACAGTTGGGGCACACATAGTGAGGCGGGAGCGGATTAACCTCTGAAATTCCGCCGAGGTGTGCAACAAGTGATGAACCTACGGAACCTCTTGAGCCTACAAGATAACCGTGCTCCTCAGAGTTTTTAACAAGCCTTTTCGCAATTACGTAAAGTACTGCGTAGCCGTGTTTTATGATAGAATCAAGTTCTTTTTGAAGTCGAGGGCCTACCTCTTCGGGAACGGGATCGCCGTATTTTTCCTTGGCGTTTTTCCAGCAGGTCTCCGTAAGTTCTTCCTCCGCGCCGTCAATGTGCGGCTGGAAAGTTCCTGGAGGAATGGGAACAACATCGTCGTCGATCATATCGGCAATCTTATTCGGGTTGTAGATAACAAATTCCTTTGCTCTGTCCCCCGCCCAGGCAAAATCTTCAAGCATTTCATCCGTTGTTTTGAAATACAGCGGAGCCTGCATATCGGCATCCTCAAATCCTTTAGACGCCATTATAATAGCCCTGAACTTTGCGTCGTGTTCATCAAGAAAATGTACGTCGCCCGTTGCAACCGTCATTTTGCCGAGCCTGTCGGCGCAGTCAACTATACGTTTGTTTATATCAATAAGATCCTGCTCTGTTCTGACACGCCAGTAAATATTTTTACGCTCCTCGCCTTTTTTGGTGAGAACGTATTCTTCATTGCTTGTCCTGAGCATAAACTCGTTATTGCCGTTCGGCTGAATTTCGAGATAATCATAGAATGAAGCCACTTCATCAAGTTCTTCATCCGTTGCGCCGTTAAGTATTGCCTGATAGACCTCGCCCTGCTCACAGGCAGAGCCGATAATGATACCGTTTCTGTGCTCACGCAGAGCTGATTTCGGAATCAGCGGTCTGTTTTTATAATATTTTATATTGCTGGCTGAAATATGCTTATAAAGCACCTTTCTGCCGTCAAGATTTTTTATGAGAAAAATTATATGGTAACGCTTGAAATCGCGCGATTTCATATTCATGAAATCAGGGTATTTTTCATCATCAACAAGATACCCTTCCATACCGCATATAAGCTTGATACCCGAGCTTTTTGCCGCCTTGATTGCCTCCGGAAGCGCCTGAACAACTCCGTGGTCAGTAACGGCTACTGCCTTGTGCCCCCACTTTGCCGCTCTCTTTACAAGAGATGTGGGAGAAGATATGCCATCCATTGCGGAAAGTGAAGTGTGAAGATGAAGCTCCACTCGTTTTTCGGGGGCATTATCCTCTTTTTCAGCTTTTAAAACCGAGGCGATGCCGTCCGGAGAAATCATATATTCATTTGTATATTTATCAGGCTGGTAGCGGCCTGTTACCATAATTGTTTTTGTCTGTGAAAGCCTGTTTACTATTGAATCGATAACATTGTTCGAATCAAACATTTTACATGTTACAGATGAAGTATAATCCGTAATATTGAAAGTAAATATCTTGTTGCCGCCTCTTCTGGTCTCCTTGACCTCATACTTCAGCATATCGCCCCAGACGGTAACAACACCGTCATCAATACTGATGTCGGCAATGTTTTTAGGCTTTTCCTTGATATTCTTTCCGTATATATTTTTCTTTGTGTCGATATAAATAGGGATATCGCCGAGCAGTTTGTGCTGAACATTTTTCTCCTGCTCTATCTTTTCCTGCTCTTTATCGGCACGCAGTTTTTCGTATGCTTTTTTGACTTCTTTTTCTATGTCGTAATTTTCAGTTTCCACCAGTTCGATCTTGAGATCAAGGCCGAAAAGATCAAATATAACGCTTTCAAGTTCTTCGTGCACTTTTTGTGCAACAAGTATTTCCCTGCCGCCTTTTTTAAGGTTTACTTTGAGCACATCGTTATTAAGGTCTGCGTCTGCACCGTCAAAAAATCCGTTTGCGGCGGGATTGTTCTTTTTTACAAATTCCACAACACTCGGAAGATAAGACGGCTCAAAAAGTCCGCTTACATAGCGGGGCTTTATAGAAACCTTTTTAAGCGCCATATTTTCTTTTATGCTTTCCTCCGCCGATTTAAAAACAGAATAATCAACAAGCTCTTCAAGAGAGAGCACGATTGTAAGTTCTCTCTCTTTGCGCTTTACGGCAAAGCGTTTTATCTCTCCGCTTCCAAGGGAGGAAAGCTGAAAATTATCAACATATTCCGAAAAATAATCCTGAAACAAGTTCATTATAATTTATCTATCTCTTTCATCAATTCATCAAGAAGTTGGTTTTCGGGCACTTTTCTGAGTATCTCGCCCTTTTTGAAAATAAGTCCGCAGCCGTCACCGCCGGCGATTCCTATATCTGCTTCACGTGCTTCTCCGGGGCCGTTTACAATACAGCCCATTACCGCAACTTTGATAGGCTTTTTGCAGTCACGAAGTCTTTCCTCAACCTGTTTTGCAAGACCTATAAGATCTATCTTTGTTCTGCCGCAGGTGGGGCACGAAATAAGATACGGACAATCCTTTTTAAGGCCTATTGCTTTTAATATATCAAATGCGGCAAATACTTCCTTAACGGGAGTATCAGAAAGGCTTACTCTTATTGTATCGCCTATACCGCGTGTCAGCAGAGAGCCGATACCTATTGCCGATTTGATTATGCCCATACGCTCCGTACCTGCTTCTGTAACACCGAGGTGAAGCGGATAATCGCACTGCTGTGCGGCAAGTTCATAAGCGGATATCATTGTATTTACATCAGAAGATTTAATTGAAATAACTATATCGTCAAAATCAAATTTTTCAAGCAGTGACGCATGATAAAGCGCCGATTCAACCATTGCCTGAGGTGTAGGAGTGCCATACTTTTCAAGTATATGTTTTTCGAGTGAGCCGCTGTTTACACCTATTCTGATAGGTATCTGCTTTTGCCTGCATATATCCGCAACAGCTTTAACTCTTGCCTCATCGCCGATATTGCCGGGATTTATTCTTATCTTGTCTATACCTCTTTCGGCCGCACCGATTGCAAGCTTATAATCGAAATGTATATCCGCAACAAGAGGAACATCAACAGCCTTTTTTATAGGCTCGATAAGATTGAGCGCATCTTCGTTGGGAATAGCGAAACGAATTACCTGACAGCCTGCCGCCGCAAGTTCCTTTGCCTGATTTACCGAACCTTCTATATCAGCCGCCGGTATATTTAACATTGACTGAACAAGTATGGGCGAATCTCCGCCGATATATGTATCCTTGAGCTTTATTTTCTTTGATTTTCTGCGGTTTATCATAAGTAACCCTGCCTTTCGGCGCAGCCCCTTTTAAGGGGCGCGCTCACTGCCGCATGAGCGGCGAAATTTTAACTGCTAAAATAATTTTGTAACATCAGAGAATGTTACGACAACCATAAGCCCCAGCAACAGAACAAGGCCTACGGCATTTATAATATACTCCCATTTTGCGGGAAGTTTCTTTTTGAATATTCCCTCTCCAATAAGCATAAAGAAGCGCCAGCCGTCCAGCGCGGGAATCGGGAAAAGATTGAAAAGACCTATATTAATAGTCAGAAGCGCCATAATGCGCAACATTGAGGTAAAGCTTGTTTTTACTGCCGTAGAAACTACCGAAACAGCACCTACGGGGCCGCTGAGATCGGATATTCCGTACCTGCCTGAAAGCAGATCCGCCACCGAAAGGAATATCATACGCATATATGAAACAAACATACCGCAGCTGCTTTCAAGCACGCCGCCTACTGTTTTATCCTTACCAAGCAGCCAGAAATCCATGTTTATATATTGAGTACCCTCATATTCCTGCATATCAAATTTTACATCAAGTGAAACGTTTTCACCGTCTCGCTCAACCACCATCTGAACATTGCCGTCCGGAGAGCGGCTCAGGCCCGTTTCAACATCAGTTGCAGTAAAAACACGCATACCGTCTATGCTTTTTATGGTATCGCCTGCCTGAAGCCCGCTTGCCGCGCTTACTGCGTTATCATCAAACTTTGCAACCGTGGTGGTGCCTATAAGATCACCGCTTGAAACAATGCAGACAACTATGAGAAATCCGAGAATAAGATTCATTATTGCGCCTGCCGCAACAACAAACATACGCGCGCCTACGCTTTTTTTAGAAAACGAGCCGCTGTCGTCGGAATCCTCATCCTCACCCTCCATAGCGCAGTAGCCGCCGAAAAGTATCCATCTGAGTGAATATTTCGTTTGCCCCTTGGTAAACGAAAATATCTTCGGCCCCATGCCTACGGAAAACTCATTGACTTTTATTTTCATAAGCCTTGCGGCACCGAAGTGACCCGCCTCGTGGATTATGATAACAAGCTCAAAAAACAGTATCGCAATTATTATGGGATACACCGTGTTCCAAACTGAACTTAAATTCACTCAATCGCCTCACTGATAATTATTGATTACAAATTCGCGGGCAATTCTGTCCGCCTCAAGAACATCGCTCAATGTAAAATCGGATTTATCAGCCGCATTGAGCATTGCCTCCTCATTAAGATATGCAATATCCGTGAATTTAATTTTACCGTTTAAGAAAAGCTTTACACTTTCCTCGTTTGCGCCGTTGGCGGCGGCGGGGTGAAGTCCGCCCATTTCAATAGCTTTTTTGCATACATCTATGCACTTAAAGGTTTTATAGTCGGGCTCAAAGAAAGTAAGTTTGCCGTAATCGGCAAGTGAAAGCTCTTTTACCGGACTTTCCTCTCGCTGGGGATAAGTAAGAGCGTACTGAATGGGAATTCTCATATCCGGCACACCGAGCTGTGCTATAACTGAATTATCTTTATAAACTATTGCGGAGTGAACTACAGATTCACGGTGAACAACTATTTCAATAGCGTCATTCGGCATATCAAACAGCCATTTAGCCTCAATAAACTCAAGGCCTTTATTCATCATAGTAGCAGAATCTATGGTGATTTTGGCACCCATGCTCCAGTTTGGATGTTTCAAAGCGTCCTGCGGGGTAACATTTTCAAGTTCACTGAGAGTTTTACCGAAGAACGGCCCGCCTGAAGCGGTAAGTATAATCTTTTTAACTGCATCCTTTGACGGGCTGCCCTGAAGCGCCTGGAATATGGCGGAATGTTCACTGTCTACCGGCAGAATAGAAACTCCGTTTTCCTTTGCAAGACTTGTTACAAGACTGCCTCCTGCCACCAGTGTTTCCTTATTTGCGAGGGCAATGGTTTTTTTAGCCTTTATTGCCTCAAGAGTCGGCATCAAGCCAATCATTCCTACAACGGAATTGAGAACTGTATCTGCACCCGAATATGTGGCGCACTCTATAAGTCCCTGCATACCTGCGGTAACTTTAACATCAGTATCGGCAACTCTGGTTTTAAGTTCGTGAGCCGCGTCCTCATTCATCATACAAACAAGTTCGGGTTTAAACTCACGTACCTGCTCTTCCATTTTTTTAACATCGGTATTTGCCGTCAGGCATTTTACGCTGTAAGAATGCATACGGCAGACATCAAGGGACTGAGTTCCTATAGATCCTGTTGATCCGAGAATTGAAAGAGTTTTCATATTTCATACCGCCTTTCCGCGCTCAGCAAAATGCCGCGAGCGCCATAACGTATGTAAGAAGAAGTGTGAATAAAACGGAATCAAATCTGTCCATAACTCCGCCGTGCCCAGGGAATATCTTACCGAAATCCTTAACGCCGAAATTGCGTTTTAAAACTGAAGCTGTAAGATCCCCCATCATTCCCATAAATGAAATGGGAACACAGCAGATAAGGATAACCGTTGCGCCGAAAGCATCCAGCGTGGCATCGGCCAAACGATTATAGAGCAAAAATGCCACAGCATTTAATACTATTGAGGTAACGATACCGCAGGCGGCGCCCTCAATAGTTTTTTTGGGGCTAATGTTCGGGCACATCTTATGTTTGCCGAAGGCCATGCCGCCCAGCTGAGCTCCGACATCCGTGCCGAGAGCACAGATAAGGGCAAAGAAGATGAGATATATGCCGAACTGTTCATTTATAAACATATCGCGAAGTCTTACAAAAACTGAAAAGGCAAACGGCACGCATATACTTCCGAAGAAAGCGATGGCGACGTCCTCAAACTTTGTGTGAGAATATCCTTTAAGCATTGCAAGGCACATTATTAATCCTATTGCGATAATATATACGAGTGACGGCACCGCAGATATCACAAGACCCCACGTATCAGCCGAAACAACGGGCTCCAGCACCTTGGGGCTTGCGAAAAACGGGAAAACCGCGGCAACGGCTGTGCCGAACACAAGTATGAATTTATTTGAAATTTTGGCACATCGCATAATTTCATTTGCGGCAACAGCGCTGAGAAACGCTATTACAAGCACGAAAAGCGGTGTATTTATCTGCCACACCACAAGCGCAAGAACAAGCAGTAAAACCAATGCGGTAATTATTCTTTGTTTCATAATCAACCTCCGAATCTGCGGTTGCGTTTTTCAAAATCCGCAAGCGCCTGATACAGATCTTTTTCAGTAAAATCAGGCCACAGCACATCGCTGTACCAAAACTCACTGTAAGCTGACTGCCACAGCAGGAAATTTGAAAGACGCTGTTCGCCGCTGGGGCGGATGATAAGATCACAATCGGGCGAAGTATAAAGCAAAGAGCTTATATCATCTTCCGTTATACTCTCCCTGCCCTCGGCGATAAGCTTATTTACCGCCGAAACGATCTCCTGCCTGCCTCCGTAATTGACAGCTACGTTAATAAGCGTACCGGTTCTTGATGAAGTTTCTTTTTCCGCGTCTCTCATAAGTTCAAGAAGCTTTGGGTGCATACCCTGAGTTTCGCCCACAAATCTTACGCGCAGATTACCGCTTGCCTGCAAATCGTTTTTAGCATCAATAAGATAATCGTAAAAGAGGCGCATAAGCGTTTCAACTTCCTCTTTGGGGCGTTTCCAGTTTTCCGTAGAAAAAGCGTAAAAGGTAACTTCCTCAATACCTAATCTGCCGCATTCCTTTGAAATTTTTTTGAACACGTCAGCCCCAACCTTATGGCCGGCAGTGCGCGGAAGGGCTCTTTTTTTTGCCCATCTGCCGTTTCCGTCCATAATAATGC
This sequence comes from uncultured Oscillospiraceae bacterium, assembly GCA_900539425.1. GTDB lineage: Bacteria > Bacillota > Clostridia > Oscillospirales > Acutalibacteraceae > Eubacterium_R. The sequence goes on from UQBX01000016.1 coordinate 15,838, forward strand.
CGAGGTGATGAGGCAAAACGGAGAACTCAGCCGTCTGTGTATTGTTTTTACTGAAGATAGCCATATAGATCACTCTGCCTTTCGCCGTGCGCTTTATATTTGCCGCGCAAAGCCTGTTGCGCATACTTTAAACACGCGGTTAAATAACTCATTTAAAAACGCAGAACGGCGGAGAGTGTTCCCCGCCTTAACTGCAATCTGCCGCCCGAAAGCGGATTTGGTTAGATGGAAAGAATCTCCTTTTCCTTCTTCTTTTCCATCTCTTCTACCTGTTTAACAAAATCATCGGTGATGTCCTGAAGTTTCTTTTCACCGTCTTTAAGATCATCCTCTGTGATCTCATTATTTTTCTTGAGCTTCTTGATATCATCCATAGCATCACGGCGAATATTTCTGATTGCTACCTTTGCTTCCTCACCGCGTTTTGAGATATCTTTTACAAGGTCCTTACGGCGCTCCTCAGTAAGCGGAGGGAATACAAGGCGGATAACCTTGCCGTCATTATTTGGGTTGATGCCGATTTCAGAAGTATTTATAGCTTTTTCGATCTCTTTGAGTATAGAAGCATCCCAAGGCTGAATCATAAGCATTCTGGGTTCGGGAACGCTTATAGCGGCAACCTGATTAATAGGTGTTGCCGAACCGTAATAATCAACGGTAACTCTGTCAAGAACAGCGGGGTTTGCTCTGCCCGCGCGAACTGCCTTATAATCTCTCTCAAGAGCGTCAAGGCACTTATTCATTTTTTCTTTTGTTTTATTGAATACAGTTTCCATAATATGTTCACCTTTCTTTTGACCATTAATCAGTTAGTAACGGTTGTGCCGATATTTTTTCCTGAAACAACATCCACAAGATTATCAGGATTATCCAGGTTAAATACAATAATTGTCATATCGTTATCTTTGCAAAGAGAAAACGCAGTTGAATCCATAACTTTAAGATCTCTGTTTATAACCTCTTTGAATGTTACACAATCATATTTTACCGCATCCGGATATTTATTCGGGTCCATATCAAATACACCGTCAACATTTGTAGCTTTAAGAAGCGCGTCTGCGTTCATTTCTACACTTCTTAACGCGGCGGCGGTATCCGTTGAGAAGAACGGAGAGCCTGTGCCGCAGCCGAATATAACTATTCTGCCCTTTTCAAGATGGCGTATTGCACGATTTCTGATATAAGGCTCTGCTATCTGCCTCATTTCAATTGCGGTCTGCACGCGGACATCGGCGCCAAGCTGCTCCAGCGCATCACAAAGAGCAAGTGAATTCATTGCAGTTGCAAGCATTCCTATATGATCTGCCCTTGCTCTGTCCATCCCGTCGCTTGACCTGCCGCGCCAGAAATTTCCTCCGCCCACTACTATTGCAACCTCAACGCCGAGATCTGCAACAGCTTTTATGGATTTACAGATCGTTACAACGGTATCATTATCAATACCCGTTGTTTTGGGGCCGGCAAGCACCTCGCCGGACAATTTAAGGAGTATCCTTTTATAAACAGCGCTCATAATCAACCTCCGTTATTTTTGGTATTTCCGTTAATTAATATATTAATATATTTTAAAAATAAAGTAAATAGATAAAGTAAAAAAGGCGGTAAAAATTTACCGCCTTTTAACATTTACTGACTTATTATATGATACTGGGCAATTATTGCATAGTCACGTGAATTTATATGTCCGTCGCAATTCACATCATAAAGATAGCCGTTATTCACATCTGAAGAAAGCTTATTGAAATTGAGCATAAATCCTGCCTGAACAGTTGTTTTCAGCTCATCGTGCTCATCGCCGCACTCAGTGCAGAAATAAGCAAGATAAGTGCCTACGGTTCCTACATAGTGGTGTGAATACTCATAATTATGCCCCGTTGCCGGTATCACGGTTTCCTGCTGGGCACCGCAGACTGAGCAGGTCTCAAGCGCAGTTCCGTCCTCTTCACAGGTAGCCTCTTTGATTATTTGAGTTGCCGCAGGGTCAAAAGTATGCCCCGTTACAGGTATCTCAACCTCCACATACTCGCCGCAGTTAGCGCATGTGCCGGCGGCAGTGCCCGGTTCCGTACATGTAGGCTGAGTTACAACGGTGTAATCCTGAGCATCGGTAATATTATGGCCAAGTGCCGGTATCTCATAAGTTGTGAAAGAATCGCATCTTGAGCATTTTTTCTGACCTGTTCCTGACTGTGTACAAGTTGGTTCCTGAAGAACATTATCTACACTGTAGTCATGGCCGAGTGCAAGAATGGGAACATTAAGTTCATCTCCGCATTTAATACAGGTATATGTAGTGGTGCCTGTTTCGGTGCATGTGGGTTCCTTAGTTACAACACCATCATCACGTTCATGCCCCGTGGGCATAATATTTGTGGTCTCTGTTTTTCCGCAGACTGTACATTTCTTTTCAACACTGCCCATAGTGGTGCAGGTAGCCTGAGAAACAACTGTTTCAGTATAGCTTTCCTCTATCCATTCGTTATGAACACACTCCTGCCTTTCCTGACCGCAGGTCTCACAACGATAAATATTGTAGGTATGCCCTCCGTCCTCATCAGTGGAAGTACTTACAAGAGTTTCATTATGACCCAGTGCAGGAACAGTTACAGTCACGGTTTCTCCGCATTCCGTACATTTGCCTGTGGTATGCCCGTCCTCTGTGCAGGTTGGAAGCACCTGTTCTGTATAATTTTCAATATTATGGCCTTTTGCAGGAACTATTTCCGGCAGACTTTTCTGACCGCAGACAGTGCAGGTTTTTGTTGCAAGGCCGCCTGTTGTGCAGGTGGGAGTAATTGTATAATTTACTGTATAACAGCCTTCTACCCATTCGTTGTGAGTATAAACAGTATTCTCTTCGCCGCACCTTGAACATGTTTGGTGCTCATAAACATGGCCGTCCTCTTCTGTTTTATCCTCAGTCATGTCAGTTACAAAATCATGCCCCAAAGCCGCAATGCTTTCCGTTCTTACTATCGCACCGCAGTCAGAACACATAATATTTTTTGAACCTTCCTCGGTACAGGTTGGTTCAAGAGTTATGTCTTCATACATATTGGCGTGGGCACAGTCGTCAATGGAAACGAATGCGTATCCATGCTCCTCTGCATAAGTCTGCGCAGTTGACTGCGAATGACCGTGAAATACAACACTCTGCTGGCTGCCGTTAAACGGATCACTGTCAAGCAATCCGTTAAAAGCGCACTCACTGTTATAAACATATACATGCGAAAGCGTGCCTATATCGGAGAAAGCAAGTGTTTCAACCGCTGTTACATTTTCGGGTAAAACCAAAGTTGTTATAAATGTGCCTAAAAAAGAACTTGAAGAAACGGTTGTTATGCTGCTGCCGAGATCCAGTTCCTTAAGGCTTGAGCAGCCGCTGAAGTTATTTATACCCGTAGCAGTAAGCCCTGAACCGAATGTAACACTTTCAAGATTTTTACAGTTATAAAATACCGATCCTACTTCAGTTTCAGAAAAGATTATCACCTGTTTTCCGAGACTTGTAAGACTGTCAGGAAAATCAACGCTTTTTATACCACTGCCGTAATAAGCAAATGCTCTTATTGTGGTAAGCCCTTCGGGAAAAACAACATCTTCAAGGCTTGTGCAATTCTGAAAAGCGTAAATTTCTATTTCTTTCAAATTAGCTGGAAGTTTGCAATCCGTAAGGCTTGTACTGCCGGAAAAAGCATATTCACCTATCTCGGTAAGAGTAGACGGAAGTGAAATGCTCTGCATAGCCGTCATATTATAGAATGACCTGTTTCCTATACGGGTTACACCCTCACCTATAACAACAGAAGTGCATTCCCCTCTGTAATCCGACCACGGCACTTTACCGCTGCCTATCTGGATATCGCTGAAATCTTTTATGGCGCCCGTGCCCGTAATAGTTAAAGTTTTAGTATCACTGTTGTACTCATATCTTACACTGCTGCCCGTGGCTCCGCAGCTGCCGCTTGACGCAGCTAACACTGACGTTGAAAATATTCCGAACACCGAAATAAGGCACAGAACAACAGACAAAAATACGGACAAAACTCTTTTTTTCTTACTGATTTTGGCAGTCATACAAAAAAACCTCTTTGAATTTTCTTAAGCAATTTAAAACAAATATATACAAATTTATTATATCACAAACGTAAAATTATGTAAACAACAAACAAAAATTTGTTATAAATAAACTTTTGTAATATATGCAGGAAAAAGCTTGTATACCCTATAAGCGGTATATTTGTTTTTGCTGTTTATATTCGGAAATAAGTTTAGGGCGATCATAATGACCGCCCTTGTAAACAAAGATCAATACCAATTCCAGGATACAGATTCATATTCAAATGATGCTCTGCATGATGAATACTTTTTAAGTTTTCTGTATTTACTTGTGAACTTCATTAAAGAGATATTAACAGTAAACATCGTTTCACCGACCATACAATCCAAAAATTCAGCTCTTTCGCAACAATTCATATACTCGGTAAATTTTTTCTCATTCAGTTCAAGACCTTGGTATTTATTTGTTTTATAATTAACGGCAGTTTCAAAAGCAATATCAATCAGCGCATCTTTTTTCAGTTCAATGATCATATCGTATTTTGAAAAAGCGCCGTACTTATTGAAAATTTCATCTGAATAATCGTTTTTACTTACCGATACATCAAATGTGAAAGTTATTTTATTACCGTCATTTTTAACTGACAACAGCAGTTGATCGTGCAAAGGACCATATGGCATTACCATTTTATCAGCATTCAGTTTTTCAGTCATTTTTTACCCTTTCTTCAGATGTTGAACTGACAGTCTGCAATGAAAAATCAATGCACTTTTCAAAAAATGAAAATCTTGTTTCCATACTCATCGACCACTTCCATGCTTTCCCGTTTTCAGACAACGGATGTTTGTCTGACGCAATCAGTATGGAAACGACTTTCATATTCAGATATTTTCCAACACTGAAAAGCGCGGAGGTTTCCATATCAACACACACGGCGCCCTGTTTTCTCCACATCTCTTCCTTGAAAAAAGTCTGACGATAGACGGCGTCGGTTGAAACTATGGGCAGAGATTTTGAGCCTTTTACGGTTTTCACCGCCGCGTTACACAATTCGCTGTCAGGCTGAGAATAATCAATTTTGGAATAATAATGGAGAGAAGTTCCCTCCTCAACAAAAGCCTTATTCGGAACAATTATACTGCCGTGTTCTATATCATCGGAAAAGGCGCCGAACATCCCCACTGAAACAACATTCTCAACCCCAAGAGCACCCAGTGTTTCAATTGTGTCCGCAGCCTGAGGCGCTCCTCTTCCGCCGTCCAGAAAGCATACGTCATGATTGCAAAACCTGTAAACAGGGCAGGCATTAAGAAATCTCGGAAATTTCTCTGATAATTTTACGGTATCGTAGTTTTTACACGTATATTCCTCGCCGCCGCGCATATAAAACAAGACTGCAGTTTTAGGCAATTCTTTAAGAGTAAAAGAACTGTGGCAGCTTTCAATATGTTTTTCAGCCGTAATAATACAAGCCGAACTGTCTTTTTCATACTTCCACATAATACACCTGTTTATAAATTTTTCAGTATATCTTTTTCACCCATTCATTACCTTCTCTGACCCACTGATATTCCTGCAGGTCATCGTTTTTAAAGATTTCGAACATCTCTTCAAAATCTTTTGCAAGCGGGTAGTTGAAAAGATCTTTTTCATTTATCCAAAACACTTTTCCCTCATCAGACGAGCGCAATTCACCGCTGAATTTATCCGTTTTATAAAACAAAACGATATACCGCGCCCCATCTTTTGACGGAAATTGTTTTATGCCGCATATTTTTGGCTGTGATATTGTTAACCCTGTTTCTTCATAAACCTCGCGTATAACTGACTGTGTAAAGGATTCGCCAAGTTCAACATGCCCGCCAGGAAATGTAACTCCAGACCACTCGGGATCGACTCTGTTTTGGACGACGATATTTCCCTTATCATCATATATCATACACATATTGGTAAGCACAACATTTTCATTCTTTGGCATAGACATATCCTCTAATATAAAATCTTCTCAAAAATAATATAGCATAATTCAAAATTAAAGTCCACAGCATGCGAAACAGCAATTATATATCAGATAGCCTTAAAATAAATATTAATTACAATAAAAAAAGAGGTTGCCATAAGACAACCTCTAAATTATTTTTGATTAGCCGTTGATCTGCTTTGCGATTTCCTCTGCAAAGTTTTCCTGGCGCTTTTCAAGGCCTTCGCCTCTTGTCATGCGGATAAAGGCATTGATCTTGATTTCTGTGCCAAGTGCTTTAGCAACTGAATCAACATAACCTTTAACACTGCCGTCAAAAAGATCACCGCGAACAAATTCCTGGTCAACAAGGCAGTTCTCTTTATAGTACTTGCCCATTTTGCCCTCTGCGATCTTTGCAAGAACAGCCTCAGGCTTAGAAGCCATTTTCGGATCTTCTTTCATCTGAGAAGCAAGGATGCTCTTTTCGTGATCAATGATCTCCTGAGGAACAGAAGCTTCATCAAGATAAGCAGGGCTCATAGCTGCAACCTGCATTGCAACATTCTTGCCCATTTCCTTGAACTCTGCAGTTGAAGCCTTTGCTTCATCAGCAACGTCAAAGCCAACCATAACGCCTACTGAACCGCCTGCGTGAACATAAGTTGCAAGAGCGCCTTCCATAACCTCAAAACGACGGATCTTCATATTCTCGCCGATTGCAAGGATAAGATCGTTAAGAGTTTCTGAAACCGTTCTGCCTGTGCCCATATACTCAGCAGCTGCAAGATCTTCAACAGTGCTTACACCTGTTGCGATGATGGTTTTTGCACAATCTGTAACAAAGTTAACGAACTTATCGTTCTTAGCAACGAAGTCTGTTTCTGAGTTAACTTCGATTACAACACCCTTTTTAGCAGCTTCGTCTGCATAGGAAAGAACTATACCTTCAGCAGCAATTCTTGCTGCCTTTTTCTGAGCTGCGGCAAGACCTCTCTCACGGAGATAGTCAATTGCCTTATCCATATCGCCGTCAGCCTCTGTAAGAGCCTTTTTGCACTCCATCATGCCGACGCCTGTTTTTTCGCGGAGAGTTTTAACATCCTGAGCAGTAAAATTCATTACAATTCCTCCAAACTATTAAATTTACGTAAAATCTGATTATTCAGCAGCTGTTTCCTCTGCAGCCTCTGCGGGAGCTTCCTCTGCGGGAGCCTCTGCATCCTCAGCAACGTCACTGCCGTCTCTGCCTTCGATAACTGCTGAAGCCATTGCGCCTGCAATAAGTTTTACGGCACGGATAGCGTCATCATTTCCGGGAATTACATAATCGATTTCATCGGGATCGCAGTTTGTATCAACGATAGCAACGATGGGAAGACCGAGTTTGATTGCCTCTGATACGGCAATTCTCTCTTTGCGGGGATCTACGATAAACATAGCATCCGGAACTTTCTTCATTTCGGTGATACCGCCGAGATACTTCTCAAGCTTTTCAATCTGAAGCTCAAGGCCTGCTGCTTCCTTTTTGGTAAGAAGGTCAAAAGTGCCGTCCTCTCTCATCTTCTTGAGCTGAGCAAGACGAGCAACACGACCGCGGATTGTTTTAAAGTTTGTGAGCATACCGCCGAGCCAACGAGCATTTACGTAAGGCATTGAGCAGCGTTCAGCCTCTTCCTTGATGGATTCCTGAGCCTGCTTCTTTGTGCCGACGAAAATGATTGAACCGCCCTCTGCGGCAAGATCGCGAACGAACATATAAGCCTCATCGAGCTTCTTTACTGTTTTCTGAAGGTCGATGATATAGATGCCGTTACGCTCTGTGAAGATGTACTGAGCCATTTTGGGGTTCCATCTTCTTGTCTGGTGACCGAAATGAACGCCGGCCTCCAGAAGCTGTTTCATAGAAACTACATTTGCCATTATAAAATTCCTCCTTTAGGTTATTCCTCCGCCGCGCCTATGGCAATGCGCCCCGAACTATCACCAGGGAACGCAGGCACTGCGTGTGGATTGCACGGCAGTATTCCGTGCTGAAATATATTACCATAATGGAGTGACAAAATCAAGAAAAATTTTAATTTATTTTATTATATATAGAGATCACGCACCTGGCGGCGGGCAAGTATCTCCAATGAGCAGTCAAGCGCACTGAGTTCAACACTGTCATTTTTACGTAAAAGCGCTTTTGCAATCAGCATATCGGCAAAATCGGGGTTTTTAGGGAGCATGGGGCCGTGGCAGTAGGTACAGAATGTATTTTTATACCTTGCGCCTTCCGTTTTATCAGCGCCGTTATTGCCGAAACCCTTAATTACTTTTCCGAGAGGACGAACACCGTCTCCCAGAAAAGTGCGCCCCGCATGATTTTCAAAGCCTATAATGCGTATCTTTTCATCAGTTTTGAACTCATAGTTTCCTATAAGGCGTTTATCACCTGAACCCGTATAAAAATCAAGTATTCCCGTAAAATCCAGGCGCTCCCCGTCTGCCGTTTCATAAAACTTACCCAGAAGCTGATAGCCGCCGCATATGGCAAGAACAACTACACCGTTCTCCACAGCGTCATAAAGTGAATCCCTTTTTGAAACGGTGAGGTCGGAAAGGACTACTTTTTGCTCTCTGTCCTGCCCGCCTCCGATGAAAATCAAATCATAGTCCGAAAAATCAAAGTCACGCCCGCTTACAAGCGGAGTTATTTCGCAATCTATTCCGCGCCACTGGCAGCGTTTTTTTATGCATAGAAGATTACCCGAATCGCCATACAGATTGAGCAGATCGGGGTATAAGTGTGCGACACTGAGTTTCAACGCCAAAACTCCTTTCCTCCGAATTTGCGTGCAAAATACGGGCGAAGAGCCATCATTGCCGTATAAGTAGGCACAATAACCGTATCAGGCTCATCGGTTATTTTGATGAACTGATCGTAATTTTTAATTACGGCAACATCCACGCCCGCGTATTTGAGCCTCAGCGCCATATCCCCGGAGCGTATACCGAAAGTGTAAATATTTTTTACGTTTTTGCCTATATTTATCTCCGCGTCCCAGATCCATGAAACATCTTTGCCGTCAGCGTCATTATCGTTTAAAACAAAGATAAGATTATTGATTTTAAGCGGTTTAAGATAATTTACGGTCTGCGTAAAACCCGCAGGGTTTTTAACAAGAAGCATTCTTACATTGCCGAATGTTTCCATTCTGCCGAAAGCTCCGCCGAACGAGGAAAGTGTGTTTTCAACACAGCCGGACGATATACCGCATTCGCTGAGCGCTGCTGCGGCGGCAAGCGCATTGTAAACATTGTAAACTCCACCGAGATTTATAGGCAAAAGGGCAGATTTTCCGCGCAGCTGCGCGAAAATTGTCGAACTATCGGGAGTTTCATCAACAATCTCTTCCGCCGAATAATCGGGGGCCTCTCTTGAATATCCGCACGAAGGGCATGAAAATCCGCCGAGCTGGCAATATGTTCTGAACGAATAATTATACGGTGTAGAGCAGAACACGCAGAACTCGCTTTCCCCTTTTCCGCCGAGGGACAGAGGTTTGTTAATGCCAAACGAAACATACTGCCGTCCTGTGCGGCTTAAGCTGAAAGACAGCGGGTCATCGGCATTGAGTACGAACAGGGCGTTTTTCATATTTTCAGCACCTGTTTTAATGGCATTAAGAGTTGACGAAACCTCTCCGTATCTGTCCAGCTGATCACGGAAAATGTTTGTTACCACAAGTATTTGGGCGTCAACGTATAAGCTGATTTTTTTTAGTGCATTTTCATCACATTCAAGAACGGCATATTCATATCTGCACCTGCCGTGAATGTCACAGTTTGATATAAAAGCCGCCGTTACACCTGTAATAAGATTTGCTCCTGAACGGTTCAGAAAGCAGGATTTGCCCGCCTTTTTAAGTCCCGTTTCAATTATGCGTGCTGTAGTTGTTTTTCCGTTTGTGCCCGTTACGGCAATAACTTTTACGCCGCGCGAAAGAAAGCTGAGTATATCTTTTTTTAAAAAGAGCGCCAATTTCCCGGGAAAAGTAGTTGCGCCCCTGCCAAACAGGCGCAGAAGTTTTTCGCACAGCTTTGCGGCGGCAACAATAATTGTAATAATCATAATAAATTATATTGAATATATTTTTTATTATGATAGAATATTTATGAAATAAACGCAAAGGCGGGGATTTTATGGTTGAAAAAATAATAGAAGCCGTACGCTCTGCGCAAAAGATATACAAAAGCGCGCACGGAAATCTGGGCATTAAAACAAAGGGTTCTGATGTTGACCTTGTTACACAGTATGACGCAGAGATACAGCGCCACCTTTTTGAAAAGCTTTCAGAAATAATACCGGGGTGCTCATTTCTTGGTGAAGAAGGCGCGGGCGACAAGGAGCTTACAGACGGCTACTGCTTTATAATAGACCCGATAGACGGAACAACAAATTTTGTTAAAGGATTTCAGCACAGTGCCATATCCGTTGGACTTGCAAAAGATAAAGAACTTATTGCAGGCGTTGTGCTTGACCCCGACCTTGATAATCTGTTTTATGCCGAAAAAGGAAAAGGTGCATATCTGAACGGAAACAGAATACACGTTTCAGACTGCTCGCTTAAAGAAAGTCTTGTGCTTTTCGGAACTTGCCCGTATGAACACGAACTTGCACACAAGACGTTTAAACTTACAGAGGAAGTATTTTATAACTGCCTTGAAGTAAGGCGCGCAGGCTCTGCTGCGCTTGATATATGCTATGTTGCCGCAGGAAAAGCCGATCTTTATTATGAGCTTATACTGCGTCCGTGGGATTTTGCGGGTGCTACCGTAATTCTCAGAGAAGCTGGCGGCATATGCAAAACGGCAGACGGAAAAGACATAGACCTGACAAAGCTGCAGTCCTATGTATGCTCCGGCGGCAGAAATCTTGACGAATTTTACAAAATCGCTGATGGAATATTATAGTTTTAACAGATATCTGCGTGAGAGATTCGGCTGCAAAGTTTACAAGATAAGCATAAACGGCGGCTTCACCTGCCCGAACAGGGACGGCACTCTTGGAACGCGAGGCTGCATTTTCTGCTCTGCAGGCGGAAGCGGAGATTTTGCGGAAAGCCCTGAACTTTCAATAACACAGCAGATAGAAAAAGGGAAAGAAAGAGTAAAAAACAAAATTAAAAGCGGAAAGTACATTGCTTATTTTCAGGCATTTACAAATACCTATGCGCCTGTTGAAACGCTGAGGAAAAAGTTTACACAAGCGATAAACCACCCTGATATAGTTATGCTTTCCGTTGCTACAAGGCCTGACTGCCTGCCCGAAGAAGTAATTGAATTACTAAAGGAACTGAACGAGATCAATCCCGTTTGCGTTGAACTGGGGCTTCAGACGATACATGAAAAAAGCGCCGAATACATACGGCGGGGATACAAGCTTGAATGCTATGACAACGCTGTTAAACGGCTCAAGGTGGCAGGATTAGAGGTAGTCTGCCACATCATACTCGGACTGCCGGGAGAAACAAAAAGGGATATGCTTGAAAGCGTTGATTACGCCTGCAAAAGCGGGATTGACGGAATAAAACTGCAGCTGCTTCATGTACTGAAAGGCACAGATCTGGCTAAAGACTATGGAAACGGAAAATTCAAAGTGCTCACTATGGACGAATATCTTGACATACTGAAAAGCTGCCTTGATATCATTCCGAAAAATATTGTTATCCACCGTCTGACGGGAGACGGAGCAAAAAAGGATCTGATAGCTCCTTTATGGAGCGCTGATAAAAAAAGAGTATTAAACGCGGTTTCAAGACTGTAAAAAGTCTAAAAACCGCGTTTTTTTATAGGATAATATAATTGATAATCATTATTATATAAGTTTTTCATTGTTTTCTCTAAATTTATTTTGTATAAATAGAGTAATCATGGATATCTGATTTTTTTATTAAGTGTTTTGCAGATGAGTATTACATGTTTTTCGTAATTATAACAATTAATAGCTAAATATATGCTATTTCTTGACTATTCTTCAATATGTGCTATAATATTTATAACAATATAATTTGAAATGGAGAACAAAATGAAGAATTGTCCAAGATGTAATGCACCTAATGAAGATAACGCTGTTATTTGCACTTCATGCGGTGTACCTTTTAATGAAGCACAGCCTCAACAGCAATACACAAACATAAATCCTCAGCAACCTCCTCAATATCAATCCTCAGCACCGCAATACCAAATGCCTGGCGGTCAATACCAAACTCCTAACAATATGCCGCCTTACACACCACAAAAGAAAAAGAAAAAAGGCTGTTTGACTGCAATTTTAATTGCGATCGCCATATTTGTAATATTGATTATAATGGGTGCAATCTTTGGTGACAGCAGTGATTCAAGTAGTAATTCATCAAGCACTAATAATGCGCAGGACTCAGCTACTGTAACAGCTCAAACAAATCCTGAAAACGAAAACAATGTAGGCAATTACAAAGTTGAACTTGTTGATTCTTATATTACTGAAGATTCAAATGGTGATGATATATTAGTCGTTACATACAGTTTCACCAACAACGATGACGAACCAAGGGCATTTGTATACACTATTGATGACAAAGCTTACCAAAATGGTGTAGAACTGGGTGATGTATATTCAAGTTACGGAATTGATGGATATGATTTCACTACAAGTAACAGTGAAATAAAACCCGGTGTGACTGTAGAAGTTCAGGAAGCTTATGAACTGTATGATACATCAACTTCTGTTGAAATTGACCTTTCAATTATATTCAGCGATGATGTTGAGCAAAGCTATACAATAGAACTTAAATAATAAAAAATCCCTGTCTGAAAATCAGACAGGGATTTTTTATGCAAATTACTCATAAAATCCTATTTCGGAAATCACGGGTGTGCTTCTGCTCTGGCGAATTATAACCCTTGCGCCAACGCATTTTTTACCGCCTGTTTTAGCTATTTTAAGTGAGCCTATAACAGTTCCGGAGTAAACGTGCACATAATTTCCGTTTTCTTTTCTGAGAAAAATATCAAACGCTTCAACACGCTGTGAATATCTTATATCCTCTTTAAGCATTACATATTTTATTTTCTTTTCACTGTCAAAATTAAAATCTATAACGCCGTCCGTATCTTTGAGCATACCAAACTTTTCAACGATAACGGGCTTTGAATACATCTCTCTTATCTTATTGCCCAAGCCGCGCAGAGCAAAAGCATCGTTAACATGTATAATACCTTTGTTACTGGGAGGTACATTGAGCAAAAGAGTGCAGTTGTTGCCGACCGAATTCAAATAAAGCTTAAAAAGCTTTGACGGACTTTTAACCGTAAGATTGCTTTTAGGCGAATAGAACCAGCCTTTACGGATTGAAACGTCCACCTCGGCAGGATACCAGCAGAGTTCAGGGCAGTCTCTGAGAAAATCACGGCTGCCGAGATCCTCATCTGTAGATGTACGTTTTTTCATAGCGCCTGCGTCAGTTGTTGCATGCTGACTTTTCTTTGACACTGTTTCTGCAAGAGTGAGATATGACGGAACAACAGAAAACTCAGATTTACGTGTTCTGCCGCCCTCATTGCCGACCCACCTGATATCGGGCCCGCAGACTGCTATATTTGCGCCCGGCTGAAGCTCTCTGATAAGCTTATAATATCTTTGCCAGTCATATTCAAAAGCTTTAGCGTCTGCACCTTTGGCGCCGTCAAACCACACCTCTGAAATTTCTCCGTAATTTGTCAGAAGCTCGGTGAGCTGATTGCAGAAATAATCGTTGTAATCAGGTGTGCCGTAAGTCGGCTCATGCATATCCCAAGGTGAAAGATACACACCGAAATCAAGCCCTGCTTTATGGCATTCATCTGAAACCATTTTTACGATATCGCCCTTAAAATCTGAATACTTTACAGAAAAAGACGAATATTCCGTTTCCCAAAGGCAAAAGCCGTCATGGTGCTTGCAGGTAAGAATAATGCCTGTTGCGCCCGAAGATTTAGCGCACCTTACCCACTGCGCGGCGTTGATTTTCTTAATTGTGAAATCAGTTGCCTTTTCTGTTCCTACGCCCCACTCTCTGCCTGTTGCAGTATTCATACCAAAGTGCATAAACAGGTAAAACGGCTTTTCAGCAAGGCTCAGCTGCCTTTTTGACGGCTTAACGGAAATAAGCCTGTCCACTTCGGGAGAGTTCAGCGGCACGCCGTTATTATCATTTGTCCAGTTACTTTCAAACGGGTTTTTCACTTTTTTCTACCTCTGTTTATTGCTTTAATAAATTCATCCTTATCATTGAGGTTCCATACGCATTTATACCAGCAATAGCGCAAAAATTCGCCGAAAGTCATATAAAACGTCTGCTCACGATTCTCGTCAACCTCATCAAAGGTTCTTGAAACAATCCTGCCGCTTCTGTTTGTTACCTCAGAAGCAGATATAACTACTATATCCTTGTCGACAGGCAGTATTACAGCCTCTTTGCCTTTTACGTCTATCTCTGTAATATAGAAGCAAAGTCCTTTTGCCATATTGTCTTTTCCGTTTGTATGGCTGTGGGTTGCCTCCCATCCGAGTTTGCCGTGCTTTACAAAAGCAATGTCGCCGAGATCAGGCAGATCCCAGCCTGCAAAAGGCTCATCTGCGCTCAGTATCACACGTGTAACAGTTTCACCGTCAACATCAAATTCGGCAGTTTTATCGCCGCCGAATGACGCACAGAGCAGGCAAAGTTTATCAGTTCCCGAAGAAATTCTGACTGTCTGCCCTTTCATTATGCAGGCATTTTTATCAGTTGCTGATATATCGAATGTAATTCCGTTTGCGGTAACCTTTTCAGGAGCGAGTTCACGAGGTATGGTGAGTTCGAAATCTCCGTTTGTTTCACCGTTTTTGGTGAAAATATTTTTATCGTATTCAATCTGTGCGGGTCTTGAAATTTCTTTCTGCGCATTTACGCCGCTCTTTTTGAGAGTGAGCGCAAAACTGCGTATCTGATACGGTGCAAAGGAAGTTACAAGTTTTCCGTCCTCAACAACTGCTTCGCCGAGCGGCTCCTCACTTGCGTATATCTCTCTTGCGCTTTCCACACCCTCACCGAGAGTAAGTGTAAACTTATCGTGATTTCTGCCGGCGCCTTCATTAAGACGGACAACTATCTCATCGCTGTCCTCCGCCTTTTTGATTGCCCTGATGATTACATCATTTGTAGAAACACTGCCGAAACTGTAATCAGTTGAAAGAGCCCCTGCGTGCTTTGTGCACTCGTACGCAGTAAACGGCTGAACAAATTTGCGCGCTTCAAGCTGTGTTTCGGAAAGGTCTGCGCCTGAATGGCTGAAAATCGCGAAAGAATATCTGTTAAGACCTATATCCATCATAGACTGCATTGAATCTATTCTGTAATTTTTAAGCGGAGTATGAAGTGCAGTAAGGCGCAGAGTATTGTCATTGAACTTATCCCAGCCGTATTTGCACTCACTTATAACCGAAACGCCGTACTCGCCGCTTTCATCTGTTATATCCGCCCATTTCTGAGCCGGCACCTCAAACAGCTTTTCGCTCATATTATCTCTTTTGATAACGCCGAGACCCAGATCAAATGTAGCCTGTTTATTTGAGCATGTAAATGAGAATTTGTGTTTTGCCATTGTGCAGAGATTCTGCCATTCGATCTCAGAATACACCTCAACGCATTTGCCGCCGCTTGTGAGGGCAATAATGTATGTAAAGCGAGAACGATTCTTATCCTGCTGAACAACTTTGAACGCTGCTCTCGCAGGGCCTGTTTCCTCTATTGACACGCTTACAAGCCTCGGAATTCTGTCTGCCTCTTTATTTGCCTGCTTGAAATTCATTTCCCATGCAGGCCACTGTTTTGAACCCGTATATTTGAAAAGTCCGAGAACAACAGGTTCTTTAAGAAGCTCTTTTTCATCTAAAGTTTTATCAATAATTGAAGCAATATTGCCCATTTTATTGAGCGTTACAACATATTTTTCGTTTTCAATAACATTTTCGGTATTGATTTTAAGATCCGACTCAAGTCTGCATGGCACACTGCTCGGGCGAACATCATAAACACGCTTTCCAAGGCTTTTGACATCCGCTATGAAAAGAATTTCTTTAACGCCGTTTTCTTCTGAATTAACCTGGCTCTTAACCTCTTTGCCGGCATCATCAAAAACGCGGACATACTGAGTTTTAATTCCGTCAAGATAAATTGTTACCGCACCGCTCATATCAGCCTCAACAGGGTTTGAAACCATTATTGGAGTACCCTGGCAAAAATCAGTCTTCATAAGAGAAGCGATGGAGCATGATGCGTTTTCAAGCTCTGATGTGAACTGATTTGCGGAAAGAGCAAGATCGTTCCAGCTGCGGCGATATACACGCTGAACACTTGTGCCCGGCATATCATCGTGAAACTGATGCGCAATAGCGCGTTTCCACGCTCTTGTAAGGGCAGGTCTGTTATAATCGGAAACTCCGAAATACTCAGCTTCAATACTGTTTCTCTCCGCTATATTTCCAAGTTCCTCGCAACGCCTGTTCCACCTTTTGCCGCACGCTCTTGAAGTGTAGCCGCCAACGCCGTGGTTCTGCATGACAAGCTCCGTTTTCCACTCCGGGAGCTTGTTTTTCTGCTCATCTGTGAGTTTATTCTCTATATCACGGAATATTTCATCAGCCTCAGCTACATATACCTCAATATTACTGTCCTTATTGCCGTTAACCTCGTTTTCAACAAACGCAACGGATTTTTCCTTGGGCGCGCCGCCGCGGTCGCCTATACCGTGGAAAATGTAAGTCCAGTCAAAATCATACTTTTCGTTTTCCTTGAGCTTTTTCTGAACAAAATTCCACTTCCTAAGCTGAGTAAGAGTGAAATAATAATCATGGGGATTTGTGTTTGCGTAAATATAATTACCGTCTGAACCGTACCATTTACCTATATCAAACGGCACTCCGTAAGCGCCGCCCCAGGCAAGTTTCTGAGTGGTAAAGCCCAGAAGATTTGAATGGTGAGCTATTGACGGCAGAGCCCATCCGAAACCGAAGCAGTCGGGCAGAAAAATATCTTTGCTACGTTTTCCGAAAGTTTTGTCAAAATACGAATTTCCGAAAAGAATATTTCTGAAGAGCGCCTCAGGGGACGGAATATTAGTGTCTCCGTTTTCAAATGCCGAACCGCAGACATTCCATCTGCCGCTCTCAACATATTTTTTCATTTCGGCAAAAAGCTCAGGATAATACTCTTCCATAAGTTCATAACGGTAAGAGCCCTCAAAATTGAACTTATATGTTTTGTACTTATTAAACAGCTTAAAATTATCCACAAGCGTGTTATATATGTATTTAGAAACTGTTTTTTCAAAATCCCAGCTCCATACAGTATCAAGGTGAGCTGTGGCAACGGTATATATCTTCTTTTTATCACTCATAACGGCACCTCGTAAAAAGGCGCGGCGCTTATAAGGCCGCGCCCGTATTAAAATCAAACTGCAACTATATTTACAAGTTTATTGGGAACGTAAATTTCTTTTTTGATGGTCTTTCCTTCTATTGCCGCCGCAATTTTTTCATCAGCCTTAGCAAGGGCAATTACTTCATCTTTAGGCATATCAACGGGAATAGTCATACGTGAGCGCACTTTGCCCATTATCTGCAAAACTATCTCAACGCTGTTTTCAACTGTTTTGCTCTCATCATACTCGGGCCACTTTGCGTCATGAACAGCGCCGCCGAAGTCCATTTTTTCCCAAAGTTCTTCGGTAACATGAGGAGCAAAAGGATTGAGCATAATCGTAAGATCACGCAGTTCAGCCCTTGTGATGCTCTTTTTCTCGTATACTTTATTGAGCAAAGTCATCATAGCGGCAATTGCCGTATTGCACTTGAGGTTATCTATATCCTCAGTTACCTTTTTGATAGTTTTATGCATAAGAGCCTCAAGATCACTGCTGTAACCGTCGCCGTCTGCAACTATCTCCTGAAGATTCCAGTAACGTTCAACAAACCTCTTACAGCCCTTAATTGAATCAGAATTCCAAGGCGCTGCCTTTTCAAAATCGCCGATAAACATTTCGTAAAGGCGCATTGTATCAGCGCCGTAACGGTCTACTATCTCATCGGGATTTACTACATTGCCTCTTGATTTACTCATCTTTTCGCCGTTTTCGCCAAGTATCATACCGTGTGAGGTACGCTTCATATAAGGCTCTGAAGTTGGCACTACGCCGATATCATAAAGGAATTTGTGCCAGAAACGGCTGTAAAGCAGGTGAAGCGTTGTGTGCTCCATGCCGCCGTTATACCAATCAACGGGAGTCCAGTACTCAAGCGCTTCTTTTGAAGCAAGCGCCTTATCGTTGTGTGGATCGGTATATCTCAGGAAATACCATGAAGAACCTGCCCACTGAGGCATTGTATCAGTTTCTCTCTTTGCGGGGCCTCCGCAGCACGGACAGGTTGTATTTACCCAATCCGTCATCTTTGAAAGCGGAGATTCTCCGTTATCTGTTGGCTCATATGAATCAACATTGGGCAGTCTGAGCGGAAGTTCGCTTTCGGGAAGCGGAACATAGCCGCACTTTTCACATTTAACTATCGGAATAGGCTCGCCCCAGTAACGCTGACGGCTGAATACCCAGTCACGAAGCTTGAAGTTTACTTTCTCGCGGCCTTTGCCCTCTTTTTCAAGCCACTCGGTCATTGCTTTTTTAGCGTCCTCAACACTCATGCCTGTGATAAATCCGCTGTTTACGAGCTTACCTGTTGCGCAGTCTGTGAACGCTTCTTTCTGTACATCCTCACCGCCTGCTACTACCTCGATAATGGGAAGATCGAATTTCTTTGCAAACTCCCAGTCACGTGTATCGTGAGCAGGTACCGCCATAATGGCGCCTGTGCCGTAAGACGTGAGAACATAGTCTGATATAAATATCGGTATCTCTTTGTCATTAACGGGATTTATACCCATAACGCCGTCAAGTCTGACACCTGTTTTATCCTTATTAATCTCTGTACGCTCAAAATCGCTCTTTTTAGCGGCTTCCTGCTGATAAGCGCGCACCTCATCCATATTTTTGATATTGGGTGCCCACTTTTCAATATAAGGATGTTCAGGAGAAATAACCATATAAGTTGCGCCGAAAAGAGTATCGCACCTTGTGGTATAAACAGTCAGCGTATCGCCGAGAGTTGTACCGAAATCGACTTCGGCGCCGTGGCTTTTGCCTATCCAGTTTCTCTGCTGAACTTTAACACGGTCAATGAAATCAACGTCATCAAGGTCTTTTACAAGACGGTCAGCGTAATCTGTGATTTTGAGCATCCACTGACTCTGCTCTTTTCTGATAACCTCGGAACCGCAGCGTTCGCACACACCGTTTACAACTTCCTCATTTGCAAGAACGCACTTACAGGATGTGCACCAGTTTACCGCCATTTTCTTTTTGTAAGCAAGGCCCTTTTTGAAGAGCTGTATAAATATCCACTGAGTCCACTTGTAATAATCGGGGTCGGTGGTGTTAATTTCTCTTGTCCAGTCAAATGAAAAGCCGAGTGACTGAAGCTGGCTCTTGAAATGCGCAATATTCTGCTTTGTTACCTCTGCGGGGTGAACATGGTTTTTGATTGCGTAATTTTCGGTAGGAAGTCCGAAAGCATCCCAGCCCATGGGATAAAGCACATTATATCCCTGAAGTCTTTTCTTTCTTGCCACAATGTCAAGCGCGGTATAAGAACGCGGGTGACCTACATGAAGCCCCTGACCGCTGGGATAAGGGAATTCAACAAGGCAATAGAACTTGGGAAGCGAATAATCATTCTTTGCGGCAAAGGTATTCTGTGAATACCATATATCCTGCCACTTTTTTTCCACCTGTTTAAAATTGTAATCCATATATATCCTCCTTCAGTTTTCAAGCAAAGTTGCGGGATCTATCTCCTCGCCGTCCTCCCAAAGGCGCTCCAGCTGAAAATACTGCCTTTGCTCCTTATGGAAAACATGAACTACCACAGAGCCGTAATCAAGGCATATCCAACCTGACTGGCGCCCTTCAATATGATGCGGCTGTTCGCCCGCCTCGCCGAGTTTGAATTCCACTTCCTCGGCAATAGCACGTGTCTGTGTATTAGAATCACCGCTTACAAAAACGAAATAATCCGCAAGAACGGAAATATCCCTGATTTTTATAATACGAATTTCATGGCCTTTTTTACTGTCTGCCGCTTTTGCGGCAATTCTTACGATATCAAGTGAAGTCATATACTAATCCTTTATTCTTTCCTCCAGCAAATAATTATAACACTCAAGCGTATCGGGATGAATAAGCTGTGTTTCACCCACAAGCTTGTTTATTGTGAATTTAAGCGAATATATCATTGCGTCCTCAAGGCTCTGTGAGGCAAGAGCACGCATTTTATCAACGTCGGGATAATTTCTGTCAGCGGATATAAAATCGGCTGTATACACTATCCTTTCAAACAGTGTCATACCGCGTCTTCCCGTAGTGTGATACCTTATTGCGCCAAGCACATCTTTATCATCTATTCCCAGAACGGTGCGGCAATACGCCTCTCCCGATTTCTGGTGTATTACAGACGGATTATTCAGCTCCAGCTTTGAAAGCTCACTGCCTGCGCTGATAATATAATCGTACTGCTCCTCAAGAGGCGTTTGCTTTGTAATATCATGCAAAATCCCCGCAAGACGTGCCTTATCAGCATCAGCGCCGTACTTTTCCGCAAGCTTTGCGGCACAATCCGCAACATTAAGCGAATGTTTGAACCTTTCCGGTCTAAGGCGGCTTTCGATAATTGCCGTATATTTATCAAAATCAATCAACATAAAGCCCCTTTTCATTAATATAATCCAAAACACACGCGGGCACAAGACCCGAAATATCATCTTTTGCTTTAATTTTGCCCCTGATTTGGCTGCTTGAAACAACAACGGGCTCAATATCGGCTATAAAAACGTTTGCCGAGCCGAAATGCTGATTTGAGAAGTCCGCAATTTTTCTGCGGCTGCTTTCACCGCGTGCCGCTGTACAAAGTGTAACATCTTTCAGAATATCGGTATACCTATACCACTCTTCAAATTTAAAAAGCTGATCTTCTCCTACTATGAGGAAAATATCCGCACCCGGGTATTGGCTTTTTAGAATCTGAACGGTGTCATAAGTATAGCTTTTGCCCTCCCGCCTGAATTCCATATCTGAAACAACAACTTTACCGTTTCCCGCAAAAGCTGCTCTGAGCATATCAAGGCGGGCGTCTGCCGGGGCAAAATCGCTGCCTGTTCTGTGCGGCGGATTGGCTGTGGGGATTATATAAAGCATATCAAGATTTAAAATTCGGATATACTGTTGCGCAAGATTTACATGCCCGTTATGGACGGGGTTAAACGCCCCGCCGAAAACACCGAGTCTCAATGTCTTTCCCCTCGGCCTCTGGCATTGCCCCTGTATGTTTTTATATTTTCCTCACGGGCGTACCTGCTGCGCATGCCTTTTATCTTTACATGTTTTTTTGCAGGCTTTTTGCTTTTAGCGGCAGCGGCTTTTTTTGCCTTTATCTTTTCTTCATCCGCTTTTCTGTAAAGAACGATTACCCCGCCTATGACCTGAATTACCTCCGCGCCGAGCGCTGTCTGAAGTTCATCTGCAAGCTGGCGCGGCTTTTTCGGCGATGTTTCAAGATGCACTCTTATTTTCAGCAGTTCCCGTGAATCAAGCGCGTCATCAAGCTGGGAAATCAAATTATCTGAAATCCCCTCTTTGCCTATCTGAAATATCGGCTCAAGCGGATTTGCCGCCGCTCTGAGCGCGGCTCTTTCTTTAGAAGTCATAAAATTTTCTCCAGTTCATTTTTAAGAAGTCTGAGGGCATTGCCCCTGTGGCTTATTTTATCTTTATCCTCAGCCGAATATCTTCCGAATGATTTGCCGTTTACTATAAACAGCGGATCATAACCGAAACCGGCGTTGCCGTCCCTTTCAAAGCCGATATAACCCGGGCACTCTCCGCGCACGGTTATCTCACGGCCGTCAGGGAAAACACAGCACACAGCACAAACATAATGCGCTGTGCGTTTTTCCTGAGAAACGCCGTCAAGCTTTTCAAGCAAAAGATCGTTATTCTTTTCATCATTGCCGTGCTCGCCCGCAAATCTTGCAGAGAAAATTCCGGGCGCACCGTCAAGATAATCTACGCAAAGTCCGCTGTCATCAGCTATTGAAGGCAGATTTGTTATATCGCATGCAGACTGTGCCTTGATATGAGCGTTTTCCTCAAAGGTAGTGCCGTTCTCCTCAACCTCCGGCAAAGTTATGCCGAGATCTTTTGCTGTTAACACATTTACGCCGAGCGGAGAAAGTATCCTCTGAAGCTCTTCAAGTTTTTTCATGTTATTTGTTGCTAAAATAAAATCCATTATTTCTCCTCTTCATCAAACAGACCTGCTGCAAAAGCATCGGCATCAAACGGCTGAAGATCGTCTATCTGTTCGCCAACGCCCACAAATTTTACGGGCACGTCAAGTTCATTATTTATAGCAAGCACAACGCCGCCTCTTGCCGTACCGTCAAGCTTTGTAAGCACAATGCCGGTGATACCCGCAGCGTCTTTGAAATCCTTTGCCTGATTTACAGCGTTCTGACCCGTGGTTGCATCAAGCACAAGAAGCACTTCTTTTGACGCATCGGGCAGTTCACGGTCTATTACCCTGCCTATCTTGTTAAGCTCATCCATAAGATTTTTCTTGTTATGAAGTCTGCCGGCGGTATCTATGATAATAACATCTGCGCCTCTTGCCTTACCCGCCTGAATAGTATCAAACACTACGGATGCGGGGTCTGAACCTTCGGCTGATTTAATCAAATCCACTTCAGCTCTGTCTGCCCAAACCTGGAGCTGCTCTATAGCCGCCGCTCTGAATGTATCCGCGGCACCGAGAATAACTTTTCTGCCCTGATCCTTGAGCCTGAGCGCAAGCTTGCCTATAGTAGTTGTTTTGCCCACGCCGTTAACACCGATTACAAGGATTACGGAGGGCTTTGTGCGAAGTCTTAAATAACTGCCGCCCCATACAATACCTGAAACAATATCTTTAAGCGTTTCACGCACTTTTTTGACATTTGTAATTCCGTCATTTTCAACCTTTTCACGCAGGCTCTTTATAATTTTTTCCGCAGTGGGGAAACCCACGTCGCCCATTATAAGGATCTCCTCAAGCTCATCATAAAGCTCATCGGTTATCTCCTCATAATTTTCAACGACCTCGTTTATTTGAGCGGTAATTCCCTGCTCTCTTGTTTTTCTGAGGCCTTTTCTGAATTTATCAAACAATCCCATATTTTAAACGCCTTTCTTTATAAGTAAGGTTATTATGCTTCAAGTCCCATTTTAGCGGCAAGTTCGGCCGACTGAAGTTCAAGCAGTTTTGAAACGCCTTTTTCCTGCATTGTTACGCCGTAAAGAACATCAGCCTCTTCCATTGTGCCTCGTCTGTGGGTAATTGAAATAAACTGCGTTTTATCGGTCATTTTACGCATATACTTTGCAAAGCGCTCTACGTTTACATCATCAAGCGCAGCCTCAACCTCGTCATAGATACAAAACGGAGACGGAGTAACACGAAGCACGCTGAAAAGCAGTGCAAGTGCGGCAAGAGACTTTTCACCGCCGGAAAACAGGTTAATATTCTGAACTGATTTTCCGGGAGGCTGTATTTTTATTTCTATGGGGCTTTCAAGGCAGTTATCGGGCTCATCGAGTATTATCTCGCCCTTGCCGCCGCCGAAGAAATCCGCAAAGCATTTTTTAAACTCTTCATTTATGCGGTTAAACTGCGTCATAAATTTCTCACTCATTGATGAGGTGAGGTCATCTATGATCTTGCTGAGTTCGGATTTTGACTTCTCAATATCGTCGATCTGAGCTTTAAGGAACTCATATCTTTCGGATACCTCTTTGTATTCCTCAATTGCACCTACATTGATCGAGCCGAGTTTTTTGATGGCAACTTTTATTTCGTGAAGGCGTTTTTTAGCCTCCTCCATATTCTCTATCTGAATATTGAGTGCTTCTGCCTCACGCCTTGTAAGTTCATACTGCTCAAAGAGCATATCGTTAAGTTCATCATACTCTTTGCGCATCGCAATCTTGCGTTCGTCAAGGCGAACCATTTCAGCAGAAAGCTTTTCTCTTTCCTGGCCCTTAGCTTTTTCAAGAGTACGAAGATCTGCTGAGCGTTTGTCAAGCTCGTTTCTCTTTTCTATAAGGGATTCTATCTCGTTGGCAGAGCAAGCAGATTTTTCTCTGAGTTTCTGAGCCTGTGCCATTATCTGCTCTATCTGCGCCTTCAGCTCCTCGCTTTTTGAATTGATTAACGATATCTCGTTTTCAATTTCAGATACTCTGCCGGACTGTGTGGACTTTCTTAATTCAAGTTCTTCAATAGAAAGACTTGCCGCCTGTGAATCCTTAGCAAGCGTTACAAGCTCAAGATTTATCTGCTCTGCTTTTTGGCGAAGTTCTTCTCTTTTTTCCTGAGTGCCCTTTGCATCGCCCGAAACACGCTCTATCTCATTTTCAGTCTTATCAATCTGAGCCTGAATTTCGGCAGCGCCTGCCTGAGCCTCGTCATAATCTTTTTTAAACATTGCTATTCTGCTGCCGGCGGTTTCTTTTTCAGCCAAAAGGTCTGCAAGTCTGCTTTTCAGAGTCGCAAGTTTATCTCCGATAAGTTTATCCTCGCCCTCAGCACGGATAAGATCTTCTTTTGCTGTCATAAGATCTGCCTGAGCAGCCTGCATCTGAGCGGCAAACCTGTTTGCCTCCTCAAAAGCAGATTTATAATCGGCAGAAAGTTTCTGCTCCTCTGCTTCAAGTTCTTTAGCCTGAGAAAGCAGTTCTTCTATCATGTTGGAACGTGACAGTATGCCTGCGCCTTTTGCACGGCTGCCGCCTGTCATTGAGCCGCCAGGATTTATTACCTGACCGTCAAGAGTAACTATCTTGAAACGGTTTTTATATTCTTTGGCAATACCGATAGCGCTGTCCATATCATCTGCTATAACAACACGTGACAGAAGATTGCTTATTATCTGTTTGTATTTTGCATCGCACTCAACAAGGTCGCTTGCTACGGCAATAAAGCCGAGATTATCGTCAAGCCCTTTTTCGTCAAGCGTTCTTCCCTTGATATTTGATATAGGCAGGAAAGTGGCTCTGCCGAGATTATTCGATTTAAGATAATTGATTGCTCTTTTTGCGTCCGCCTCAGTAGAAGTAACAACATTCTGCATAGCGGCGCCGAGAGCTACCTCAACGGCAGTTGAGTATTCGTTTTCAACCTGAATAAGCTGAGAGATGACACCGTGTATTCCTCCGAGAGCGCCTGACTGAGAACGGCGCACAACGGCTTTTACGGCTCCCGAGTAGCCCTCCATATTCTTTTCAAGATCCGAGAGCATTTTTGCGCGGGAACGCTTTTCGGAAAGCGCAGAAGTTGCTTTTTCAAGCTGTTCCTTTAGTTTCTGTGCCTTATCGGTCTTGCCTTTGAGTTTAAGAGTAAAACCGTTTACGGCATTTGTGTTTTCTTCTATTCTTTCCTGAAGCTCTGAAAGCAGTTTTTCACTTTCGGCTTTTTTCAGGTTTTCTGCATCCACCTCAGACTGCAGCTGTGAAACGGCAGAATCCACATCTCCTTTTCTTGCCTCTATCTCATCAATACTTGACTGTGCCTGAGTAAGCTTTACCCTGTAATCTGAAAGCTTCATTGTGAGGGAAGCAAGAGTGCTGTTGAGCTGTGAGGAAAGCTTTGAAAATTCCTCATTTGAATTTAAAAGCTGCTGAGTTTCGCCTGTTACATTTTCAAGCTGCTGTCTTAATTCCTGCGATTTCTTATCGCACTGCTCTATCAGCGCGCGTTTTTGCGCTATGCTTTCATCTATTGATTCATTGCCTTTGGCAACTGTTTCTATATCGTTTTCAAGTCTTTTTACTGTTTCTTCGTTATGCTCAAGATTAGCCTCTATTACAGATGCTTCACCGTCTTTTTTAAGGGCTTCCTCGTCATAACCCGCAGCGGTATTTCTGATTTCGTCTATTGATGCGTTTATCTTAACAGTTTCTTCAAGCGCCGCTTCAATATCGTTTTCGATACTTTTCAGTTCATTTTCACAGATATTATAAGATTCGTTTGCGGCGTCTATTTTATGCTCCTGCTTGCGAAGCTCATTTGTGAATTTATTTATCTTATTTATCCAAACGCCTATTTCAAGCGTTTTCTTTTCTTCTGAAAGTTTTAAAAATTCAGCGGCTTTTTCGCTCTGAGCCTTTAGGGGGCCTACGCGGCTTTCAAGCTCACCCAAAATATCAAGCAGACGCACAAGATTTTCCTGCGCCTGGTCAAGCCTGCGCTGTGCATCTGTTCTTTTATGGCGAAAACGGGAAATACCCGCGGCTTCTTCAAAAAGCTCACGCCTGTCCTCATTTTTTGCAGATATAATGGAATCTATCTTACCCTGACCGACTATTGAATATCCGTCTGCACCGAGACCCGTATCCATAAACAGTTCATGTATATCACGGCGTCTTACGATTTCACCGTCTATCATATATTCGCTTTCACCGCTTCTGTAATAGCGGCGGGAAACTGTTACGGTATCGCCTTTATCTTTAAGCGCTTTATCGCTGTTGTCAAGTGTAAGGCGAACCTGCGCAAAGCCAACGGGTTTTCTTGCGGAAGTACCTCCGAAGATAACATCCTCCATCTTTGAACCTCTGAGGTTCTTTGTGGATGTTTCTCCCAATACCCAGCGAACCGCATCCGAAATATTACTTTTTCCCGAACCGTTAGGGCCTACTACGGCAGTTATTCCCCTGCCGAAAGAAAGCTCAGTTTTATCGGGAAAGGACTTGAAGCCCTGCATTTCAAGTGTTTTTAATATCATTTAAATTATCCTCAGCTCATTGGGCCCTAAAGCGTTGTTATACTTGATTTCAAGCTTATAGCCTGCCTTTTCAAGCTCCGCAAGATTTGATTTCTTATTGCCCAGAAGTTTTGAAATAGATTTTTGATTTATAAAGACCTGATGTTCACCGGGCGGAGTTCTCAAAATCTGGTTAAACATCATTTTTGATATTACCATCTCACCGAGGCATTCGTGATAGCCGCCGGCAAGCATATTTTCTTTGACGTCCGAGCTGGAATGGAGACCAACTCTGATAACATCTATATCGTGCTGTTCAAAGAACTCCACAAGATCGGCGCAGAGAGCAACGGTCTTTTTCAGCGGAGTCGGCTTATATTCGCCGCTTTCGTAAAGCTTTGCAAGATATGTACCTTTGAGCACAACCGTGGGGTAGATTCTGACTGTTTTGGGTTTGAGCTTTGCAAACTCCCTTGCTGTGGCAAAATCCAGACCCCTGTTTGACATATAAAGATCCGTCATCATCTGAAGACCTAACTCAAAGTCTCTTTTTTTTATAAGATTAGCGGCGTTTCTGACATCCTCAGCCGTATGGCCGCGCAGGTTTGCCGCAAGCACCTTGTCATTCATATTCTGAGCACCAAGCTCTATTGAAGTGACACCGTATTTTTTAAGAATTGAAAGTATCTCGTCATCTATAAAATCGGGACGTGTTGAAATTCTTATGCCTTTCACACTGCCGTTTTTAACATAGGGATAAGCCGCCTCCAGCAGAGAAACCATATATTCCCTGTCTATCGCGGTAAAGGAACCTCCGAAGAAAGCGATCTCATATTCAAATCTGCTGTCCCCGTTAGACTTCAGCGCCGTTTCCACAGTATCTCTCACATCCTGAGCAGTGGGTGCTGACGTCTGCCCCGTGATGGTATTCTGATTACAGAAAGAACATTTATGAGGGCAGCCTATATGCGGCACGAAAATAGAAATATTGCTTTTTCTCATAGACCCATCAACTCCAAAGCCTGTTTAGCCGCCTCCTGCTCAGCCTGTTTTTTACTTCTGCCTGTACCCTTGCCGATCACGTTTGAATTTAGATGTACTTCTATCTCATAACGCTTATCATGATCAGGGCCGCTGACATTGGTAACAACGTAATTTAATGTTTCCTCGTGACTTTCCTGAACTATCTCCTGCAGCTTTGTTTTATAATCCTTGAAATTGATATGACGTGTTTCAACAGACACATCAAGAAAACGCAGAACGAATTTTCTTGCGCACTCGATACCGCCGTCAAGATAAACAGCCGCTATAACAGCTTCGAAAGCGTTTTCAAGATTTGAATTGCGCTCTCTTCCGCCGTTTGCATCCTCTCCCTTGCCGAGCAACAGGAAATCACCGAGCGAAATCTGACGCGCATATTCTGAAAGTGACGCGGTACAAACAAGACCCGAGCGCAATTTGGTAAGATCACCCTCCGGCATAGACGGGAATCTTCTGTAAAGAAAATCAGCAGAAATAAGAGAAAGAACTGCGTCTCCGAGAAATTCAAGTCTTTCGTTAAACGGGCCGGAATTTCTGTTTTCATTTGCGTAACTGCTGTGGGTAAGCGCCTGCTTGAGAATCGATTTGTTTTCGAAAACATAACCGATATTGTTTTCAAGTGAAGATAAATTACTGTTCATTTACATCAAACGCCTTTTCAATTTCATTTATAAGATCGTTTTCAAGAAACCAAACTGCCTGCTTTATCGCATTTTTGAAAGTGCGGGCATCAGCGCTGCCATGCGCCTTAATGACGGGTTTTTTTACACCGAGAAGCACAGCGCCGCCGTACTCCTTGTAATCGAACTGCTTTTTCATATCATTTATCCCGCCGAGCACGCCGACAGCCGAAAGCATTGTAAATATGTTTTTCTTGAAAACGGATTTAACTTCATTCATAAGCGCTTTTGCAACGCCCTCATACATTTTGAGAACAAGATTGCCCGAAAATCCGTCCGCAACAACAACATCTGCGTCTCCGAACGGAATCTGCCGCGCTTCAATGTTGCCGATAAAATTATAATCGGCATTTTTCATAAGAGCGTAAGCTTCTTTAACAACGGGTGTGCCTTTGGTTTCTTCTGTTCCGTTATTTACAAGAGCTACGCGCGGATTTTGAAATCCGAGAATATGCTGCATATAAAGACTGCCGAGCAAACCGAACTGATAGAGAAAATCTGATCTGCACTCTGTATTTGCGCCGCAGTCAAGCAGCAGAAACGGTTTGTTGACGCTGGGCATTACGGAAGCGATACACGGTCTTTTGACACCTTTTATCCTTTTAGTGATAAGAGTTGCGCCCACAGTGATGGCACCCGTGTTACCCGCGGAAACAAAAGCGTCTCCCGCACCCTCATTGAGCAATCTGAAGCCTGTGCCCATGCTGGAATCGGATTTTTCTTTCAAAACGGACTTTGCGCTGTCCGTCATAAGTATATCCTCTCCGGATGCGTTAACTATCTCTGTTTTTTTAAGTTTTATATTGTTATCTTTTATGCATTTGCTGATCTTGCTTTCATCGCCCACAAGAAGAATATCCGTGCCGAATTCATCAACTGCCATCTGAGAGCCTTTGATTATTTCAAGCGGTGCATTATCTCCTCCGAACGCGTCAACAATAATCTTCATTGCTTATAATCCTTTCCAAAGCACTGAGTGCTCTTTCAGCCAAAGCGGCGTAACGCTGTTTTTTATCCTTTATCTTAGGCTCTATCGGCGGAAGTATGCCGAAATTTGCGCCCATAGGCTGAAAGTCTCTGACTGTTTCATCACTTATATACGAGCAGAGCGCTCCCGTCATTGTGACAGGCGGAAGCTCAAGCGGGGATTTTCCGTGAGCCGCGCGCACTGCGTTTTTACCTGCTATGATTCCCGACGCCGCGGATTCCATATAACCTTCAACACCGGTTATCTGCCCTGCGAAAAACACATTGGGCTGTTTTCTGAGCTGAAAGGTTTTGCTGAGCAGTCTCGGCGAATCAAGAAATGAATTTCTGTGCATAACGCCGTATCTTACAAACTCGGCATTTTCAAGCCCCGGGATCATTGAAAACACTCTTTTCTGTTCGCCGAATTTAAGATTTGTCTGAAATCCGACGAGATTGAACATCGTGCCCGCCGAATTTTCCCGCCTGAGCTGAACAGCCGCCCACGGACGGTGACCGGTTTTCGGATCAATAAGACCTACAGGTTTCATCGGGCCGAAACGAGGGGCATCTGCTCCCCGCTTTGCGAGTTTTTCTATCGGCATACAGCCTTCATATACATCAAAATCATGAAGCACCGCACCCTGAGCATTTACAAGTTCAGATATAAAATTTTCATACTGCTCCTTATTAAACGGGCAGTTGAGATAATCGCTCTCGCCGCCTCTGCCGTAGCGGGACGCTCCGAAAACGATATCCATATCGATACTGTCCGCCGTGATTATGGGAGCGGCAGCATCGTAAAAGGAAAGATAATCTCCGCACAGCGATTTTATACTTTCGCTCATGGCTCCGTCAGTAAGCGGGCCTGTGGCTACTATCGTTACAGAGCCGTCATCAGCGGGGATATCTTCCACAGCAGAATTAACAACTGTAATATTTGGGTGTGATCTTATTTTTTCGGTAACACAGGATGAAAAGATATTTCTGTCAACTGCAAGAGCGCCACCCGCCGCTACTGAACACTCCCTCGCAACGGGAACGGTAAGCGAACCCAAACGCGCCATTTCCTCCTTCAACAGACCCGCAGCGGAATCTATCCTTGCGGCTTTGAGGGAATTTGAACATACAAGCTCGGCAAAATCATCAGATTTATGGGCGGGTGATCTTTTTAGCGGTTTTTGCTCAAAAAGAGTTACCTTTTCGCCTGCGTTTGCTATCTGCCATGCGGCTTCCGTGCCGGCAAGGCCGGCGCCGATAACATTAAATTTCATACTTTATTCTTCGCTTTTCT
The DNA here is from genome assembly GCA_900539425.1 of uncultured Oscillospiraceae bacterium. GTDB lineage: Bacteria > Bacillota > Clostridia > Oscillospirales > Acutalibacteraceae > Eubacterium_R. Next base: position 46,784 of record UQBX01000016.1, read on the forward strand.
TTTTTCTGGCAGGCTTTGTAAAACCGCAGCCTTCAGTATCAGGGCAGTAAAGCACATTTCCTTTTCTTCTGAACAGTGATTTACCGCAGCGTGGGCAAACCTCATCACTTGGCATATCCCATGTCATAAAATTACATTCGGGATAATTTGAACAGCCGTAGAAAGATGCGCCCTTTCTGGTTTTCTTTTCAATAACATCACCGCCGCAGCGGGGACATTTTGCCTTTGTTTTAAGTACGAGCGGTTTTGTATTTTTGCATTCAGGATAGCCGGGGCATGCAAGGAATTTGCCGAATCTGCCGACTTTGACAACCATTCGCCTGCCGCACTTTTCACAAATCTCGTCCGTTTCCTCTTCCTTGAGCTTGATCTTGACGCCCTGCATTTCTTTTTTTGCCTTTTCCAAGGGCTTTTCAAAATCATCGTAATAGCGGCGTATCATATCTATATAATTTTTATCGCCGCTGTCAATCTTATCAAGATCTTCTTCCATTTTTGAGGTGTATTTTACATTTACGATATTCGGCATTTTATCTTTAAGCAGTTTTATTACCGCTTCACCCAATTCTGTGGGCACAAACTGCTTGCCTTCACGCTTTACATATTCACGCGAAACGATTGTTGAAGTGATAGTTACATAAGTTGACGGTCTGCCGACGCCATTTTCCTCAAGCGCTTTTGTAAGGCTTGCTTCCGTATATCTTGCGGGCGGCTGTGTGAAGTGCTGGTTGCCCTCAAGTGATTTGAGCCTAAGCTTATCTCCTGTTTTAATCTCAGGCAGCGGAGCTGAGGAATCATTTGCGGAATCATCCTTTGACTCCTCGTAAAGAACGGTAAAGCCGTCAAACTTGACTGTATAACCCGAAGCGGTAAATACATAATCGCCTGCCGTTATTTCTGCTCTAACGGTTTCCTGCAGGCAGTTTTCCATAAGAGAAGCTATGAAGCGTTCCCAGATAAGCTTATAAATCTTATACTGATCGTTTGTAAGGGACGATTTTACCTGAGCAGGTGTTACACCCGGCATAGACGGGCGTATAGCTTCATGTCCGTCCTGAATATTGCCCTTTGACTTAAAGAATCTCGGCTTTTTCGGAAGATATTTTTCTCCGTAATTTTCAAGAATGAACTGGTTTCCTGCCGCGCGTGCTTCATCAGAGATACGAAGCGAGTCGGTACGCATATAGGTTATAAGACCGACTGTTCCGAGGTTTTCAACATCCACGCCTTCGTAAAGTTCCTGAGCGGCTTTCATTGTTCTTCTTGCCTGGAATGAAAGTCTTCTTGAAGCCTCCTGCTGAAGTGTGGAAGTGATAAACGGAGGTGTGGGGCTCTTTTTACGAGTTCCCTTTTTAACTGATGTTACGATATACTCAGCGCCGTCAAGATCGTTTAAAATCTTGTCGCTTTCCTCTTTGCAGGTTATTTTTATCTTTTTGCCGTCCTTGCTGTTTACGGCGGCTGAGAAAGTCTTTTTGCTTGGGGGATTTGTGAACTTGCCGTCTATTGACCAGTATTCTTCGGGCTTGAATGCTCTTATCTCCTCTTCCCTGTCAACAACAAGGCGGAGCGCTACGGACTGAACTCTGCCCGCCGAAAGACCGCGCCTTATTTTCTGGCTGATAAACGGAGAAAGCTTATAACCGATAAGCCTGTCAAGAATACGCCTTGCCTGCTGAGCATCTACAAGATCAATATCAATGCTTCGAGGCTGTTCCATCCCCTGCTCAACGCCGTGCTTTGTGATCTCGTTAAATGTTACCCTGTTTTTTTCTTTCAGGTCAAGACCAAGAATAGTTGCAAGGTGCCAGCTTATTGCTTCTCCCTCTCTATCAGGGTCCGTTGCAAGATAAACGTAATCTGATTTATCCGCTTTTTTCTGAAGTTCTTTAACAAAGTTTTCCTTGCCCTTAATGATTGCGTATTTTGGGGCAAAATCATGTTCTATATCAACCGACAGCCTTGCAGACGGGAGATCCCTAACATGACCCATAGAGGCAACTACCTCATACCCTTTGCCCAGATAGCCTTTTATATTCTTTGCCTTTGCAGGCGACTCAACTATTACAAGTTTTGACATATATGATTTATTCCTTTCAGGATAATTTATATCTTTTTCCTCCGGCGCTCTGAACGAGATCGGCGATCTCCAGAGCAGTGAGCGCTGTGAGTACCGCACCCGTGCCGAGTGAGGTTTTTGCGGCGATTTCATCAACGTGCATATAATCTTCGCCGAGCGCTCTGTATACCGTAAGCGTATTTCCGCTGAGCTGTGCGGCGGCTTTCTGCCTTTCGGCACGTTTTTCTCTGCTGATGTTTAGATTTTCAAACGAAATGCCGCTTGTTTCCTTTGCGTTTACGGTTTTATGCGAAGTTTCTTTCATTATGGCGCCTACGCTTTTTGCGCCGCTGACATCTATACCGTAACGCTCTGCATAAGGATAAACCAGATCGAGAGGTTTTGTTGCCACAACAGCCCCTTGGTCTATCAGTTTATTTGTTCCTGCGTATTCAGGCTCCAAAATGGAACAGGGAATGGCGTAAACATCTCTGCCCTGATCGGCAGCATATCCTGCAGTAATAAGACTGCCGCTTCTGATGCCCGCCTCAACAACGAGCACGCCCAATGAGAGCCCGCTTATAATTCTGTTTCTCACCGGAAAAGTGTACCTTGACGCTTTTGTAAACGGCTGAAATTCCGTAACAAGAGCACCGTTGGCGGCAATTGAATCTCTAAGCGGTTTATTTTCCATAAGATAATTAGTTCCAAGACCGCAGCCTAATACGGCAACCGTTTTGCCGGAGCTGAGAATGGCGGCGTTATGTGCGGCGGTATCAACTCCGAGAGCACCGCCGGATACAACAACTGCACCAAGCTTTGCAATTCCCCTGCTCATTACATCGGCTGCTTTAATTGCGTAATCGCTTGCTTTTCTTGTACCTACTATGCCTATTGCCACACTGTTGTCAATATCAGGCAGATTGCCAGAAACATAAAGCGCGGCAGGCGGATTATCTATTTCATAAAGGCGGCGCGGATAATTCTCATCATACGGAGTTATTACCTGCCAACTGTTGAGTCTGCAGACCGTAAGAATATCATTTGCCTGCGCAAGCGAACAGTTTTTCAGGTGCTCAACCTGACGGGGCACAAGCACGGGACACATTTTCCACTGAGTTTCTCCCGCGTCATATACCTCTTTAACACCGCCGAAATATTCAGTTATTTCTTTTATTCTTGCTCCTGCGCCGAGTGCGCTCTGAAGCCATATCCAATAAGGTGTATTACTATTCAACCGAGCATCTCCCACATTACTATGGCTGCGGCTACGGAAGCGTTAAGACTTTCCGCTCTGCCGAGCATATTTATGGTCAAAAGACCCGAACACGCTTCTTTTACATCATCCGAAACGCCGTTACCCTCATTTCCGATAACGCAGATATCTGAACCATTGAAAGATATATCTTTGATATCTGACGCTGACGAATCGGGTACAGCGGCATATGAATTAAAGCCTTGTGAATTGAGATTTCTTATCTCCTTAGCAAGATCATCACACTGCAAAACCGGAAGTCTGAGCACGCCTCCCATAGAAGAACGCAGAACCTTGGGGTTATACAGATCACAGCAGCCGCTTAAAACGGCGCCGTCAACTCCAAGCGCCTCAGCAGTTCGTATTATCGCGCCGAGATTTGCAGGATCCTGTATCTTATCAAGTGCTATATATTTCTTTCCTCTTTCGGGGTAAAAGCTGCCTGTTCTTTGGGAACACACAGCAAAAACGCCCTGGGGATTTTTTGTTTCGCTCAAATAAGCGGCAAGCTCATCGCTGATATAGAAAACCTTATCAAATCCGTTTACAAGCTGAGAACATTTATCCGCATATTTGCAATCTGCCGATTCCGTCAAAAACAGTATATCTGCACCGCATTCGGAATTCAGAACATCAAAACAAAGCCTTGCACCCTCAAGAGCAAACTGAAAATTTTCAGTGCGGTATTTATGAGAGGTGAAAAGCTTTTTGATATGCTTTATTAAATTATTAGATCTGCTTGTGATTTTTTCCATACCGAATGTCTCCACGGCTCATAAAAATTTACGTTTAAATAAAACCACTGAAAGCTATATTTATACTATATTTTTAATATCTAAATTTAAGATATTAATTATAATACATTATTATGCAAAAAAGTTCAACACAAAAATTGAAAATACAAAGATTTTTAATAAAATAAATAAACTGTTCAAAAAGAGCCCCC
>UQBX01000017.1 GCA_900539425.1 uncultured Oscillospiraceae bacterium
AAGTTAGCCGTATCGGAAGGTGCGGCTGGATCACCTCCTTTCTAAGGAGACTTCAACGGAAGTAGTTTTCTGTTGTAACGTCCTAAGGTCAGCTTTCTGGAGCAAATGGCTTTCACGTTGTTTAATTTAGAGGGTGTACATTGCGACGACGAGGGCCCATAGCTCAGCTGGCTAGAGCGCACGACTGATAATCGTGAGGTCGGTGGTTCGAGTCCACTTGGGCCCACCACTTTCTAAAAGGAAGGCCGTCCGGGGGTTTAGTTCAGCTGGTAGAACACCTGCTTTGCAAGCAGGGGGTCACCGGTTCGAGTCCGGTAACCTCCACCAATTTAAGAATGGATTTTAACACTCAAGGGATTGAGTGTTAAAATCTGGCCTTAAAGGCTGGAAGGCGGCACCTTGAAAACTGAACAATGTAGATCGAAAGTACAAGAGCAAGCAACAGAGGGCAAAACAGCAATGTTGTGGAACTAAGATAGAATGGCGAAAGCCGTTCTAGTAAGGGTAAAAACAATGGAGCTAATTGCAAAACTTCTGTGATGCCTGCATAATTCATGATTTTGAGAACAGCTCAGAGATGAGACTGTTCTACAAGGTCAAGCTAGAAAGAGCGCAAGGGGAATGCCTTGGCATCAGGAGCCGACGAAGGACGTGACAAGCTGCGATAAGCTGCGGTGAGCTGCACATAAGCTTTGACCCGCAGATTTCCGAATGGGGAAACCCGGCAGAGCAATACTCTGTCAGCGTGCGTTGAATCAAATAGGCGTACGCGGGGAACCGCCTGAACTGAAACATCTAAGTAGGGCGAGGAAGAGAAATCAACCGAGATTCCGCCAGTAGTGGCGAGCGAACGCGGAAGAGGCCAAACCAGTGGATTTATTCACTGGGGTTGCGGACAGTCAAGAAGTGAGAAATGGTTAGACGAAGGGTCTGGGAAGGCCCGCCACAGAAGGTGAGAGCCCTGTAGTCGAAAACGATTTCTTAGTGGACTGGATCCAGAGTACCACGGGACACGTGAAACCCTGTGGGAAACCGGGGGGACCACCCTCCAAGCCTAAATACTACCTGATGACCGATAGAGGAGCAGTACCGTGAGGGAAAGGTGAAAAGAACCCCTGGCGGGGAGTGAAATAGCACCTGAAACCTTGTGCTTACAAGCAGTCAGAGCACGTTAAAGTGTGATGGCGTACCTTTTGTAGAATGGTCCGGCGAGTTATAGTAACTGGCGAGCTTAAGCGATTCAGTCGCGGAGGCGAAGGGAAACCGAGTGTTAATAGCGCGTATGAAGTCAGTTGCCATAGACCTGAAACCGGGTGACCTATCCATGGGCAGGCTGAAGGTGAGGTAAAACTCACTGGAGGGCCGAACCGACTCCTGTTGCAATAGTAGCGGATGACCTGTGGATAGCGGAGAAATTCCAATCGAACTCGGAGATAGCTGGTTCTCCCCGAAATAGCTTTAGGGCTAGCGTTGCATTAGATTACCGGAGGTAGAGCACTGAATTGGCTAGGGGGCGATGAGCTTACTGAACCTTATCAAACTTCGAATGCCGGATAATTGATGTGCAGCAGTCAGACAGTGTGAGATAAGTTTCATTGTCGAGAGGGAAACAGCCCAGACCCACAGCTAAGGTCCCAAATATATGCTAAGTGGAAAACGATGTGGGGTTGCGAAAACAACCAGGACGTTGGCTTAGAGGCAGCCACTCATTGAAAGAGTGCGTAATAGCTCACTGGTCGAGTGACCCTGCGCGGAAAATATAACGGGGCTAAGCATATAACCGAAGCTTGGGATGTCTTTAGACATGGTAGGGGAGCGTCGTATACGGGGTGAAGTTACAGCGGAAGCGGTAGTGGACTGTATACGAGTGAGAATGCCGGAATGAGTAGCGAGAATTATGTGAGAATCATAATGGCCGAAAGACTGAGGTTTTAGAAGGAAGGTTCGTCCGCTTCTAGTTAGCCGGGAGCTAAGGCGAGGCCGAGAGGCGTAGTCGATGCACATACGGTTGAGATTCCGTAGCCACCTTAAATTTAAACTGAGGGACACATCGAAAGGGCATAACCCGGGCGTTGGTTGACCCGGGCGTAAGGGAACGAAGATTAGTAGGGAAGTATGCTTGGACGGTGGCGAGAAAAGCTCAGTGTATATAGCTAGGGTGCCCGTACTGCAAACCGACACAGGTAGTCAGGAAGAGAATTCTAAGGCCAACGGGAGAAGGATTGTTAAGGAACTCGGCAAATTGGCCCCGTAACTTCGGAATAAGGGGTGCTCACGAGAGTGAGCCGCAGTGAATAGGTCCAGGCAACTGTTTATCAAAAACACAGCTCTCTGCTAAATCGTAAGATGACGTATAGGGGGTGACACCTGCCCGGTGCTGGAAGGTTAAGAGGAGGGGTGCAAGCTCCGAATTGAAGCCCCAGTAAACGGCGGCCGTAACTATAACGGTCCTAAGGTAGCGAAATTCCTTGTCGGGTAAGTTCCGACCCGCACGAATGGTGTAATGATCTGGACACTGTCTCAACAATCCACCCGGCGAAATTGTAGTACCGGTGAAGATGCCGGTTACCCGCGGCAAGACGGAAAGACCCCATGGAGCTTCACTGCAGCTTGATATTGGGTTTCGGTATTCTATTTACAGGATAGGCGGGAGACAGAGAAACCAGCACGCCAGTGCTGGCGGAGTCGTCCTTGGGATACCGCTATTAGAGTATTGGAATTCTAACCTGCGGCCTTGAATCAGGTCGGGGGACATTGTCAGGTGGGCAGTTTGACTGGGGCGGTCGCCTCCAAAAGAGTAACGGAGGCGTTCAAAGGTTCACTCAGCATGGACGGAAACCATGCCCAAGAGTGCAAACGCAGAAGTGAGCCTAACTGCGAGACTGACGGGTCGAGCAGTAACGAAAGTTGGAGTTAGTGATCCGGCGGTATGTGAGTGGAAATGCCGTCGCTCAACGGATAAAAGCTACCCTGGGGATAACAGGCTGATCTCCCCCAAGAGTCCACATCGACGGGGAGGTTTGGCACCTCGATGTCGGCTCATCACATCCTGGGGCTGTATTCGGTCCCAAGGGTTCGGCTGTTCGCCGATTAAAGTGGTACGCGAGCTGGGTTCAGAACGTCGTGAGACAGTTCGGTCCCTATCTGCCGTGGGCGTAGGATATTTGAGGAGCGCTGTTCCTAGTACGAGAGGACCGGAATGGACGCACCGCTGGCGCATCGGTTGTCATGCCAATGGCACGGCCGAGCAACTATGTGCGGATTGGATAAACGCTGAAAGCATCTAAGCGTGAAGCCATCTCCAAGATAAGATATCCCACTGTTTACAGTTAAGACCCCTCAAAGACTATGAGGTTGATAGGCTGCGTGTGTAAGTACAGCGATGTATTTAGCTTGGCAGTACTAATAGGTCGAGGGCTTGACCTTGAAAAGCCAAAAGCGTTCAAAGAAACACAGATACTTGTATTCAGTTTTGAGGGTGCATTCAAAAGAGCATGAGCTATGCACCATTAGCTCAGTTGGTAGAGCACCTGACTCTTAATCAGGGTGTCCACGGTTCGAGCCCGTGATGGTGTACCATCTGTGGCCCGTTGGTCAAGCGGTTAAGACATCGCCCTCTCACGGCGAAAACAGGAGTTCGATTCTCCTACGGGTCACCACAGACCTTTAGGATATATGCCAACAGGTCACACAAAGAACTGCATCAAATGTGCAGTTTACATAGTCGGTGTCTATGACGAAGAGGGTCCACCCGTTCCCATCCCGAACACGGTAGTTAAGCTCTTCAGTGCCGAAAATACTTGGCGGGCAGCCGCCCGGGAAAATAGGTCGACGCTGACATCTTCTAAGCCTTACTCATTTCGAGTAAGGCTTTATTTTTGTTATCTATTCTTATTTATTTGACATATATTGACATATATTCTTTTGTGTTGTAAACTAATAGTGAAATTGTTATTAATTTTGTAAAAATACAGGAGAATTAAAAATGGAAAATAACAACACTAAGTATTGTAAGTTTTGCGGTGCAATTATACCGGCTGATGCCGTTGTTTGCACACATTGCGGCAGGCAGGTAGAAGCTTTTGCTAATAATCAGCAGCCTCAGCCGACTGTTGTTGTAAATAATTCAAGCAATTCGTATTCTTCTTCTTATGCTAGTGCAACAGCTAATGGTTTCGGCGGCAGGCAAAAGAGTAAGTGGACTGCCTTTTTCCTTTGCCTCTTTTTAGGCTATTTAGGTGCTCATAAGTTTTATGAGGGTAAAGTCGGTATGGGAATATTGTATTTGTTCACATGCGGCCTGTTCGGTATAGGCTGGATCGTTGATATAATCATTATATTAACTAAGCCAAATCCATACTATGTTTAAACGATAGTTCTAATAAAAAAGCTCCTGTAAAACATACAGGAGCTTTTATTTTATATGGAATTAACCCGGTATTTTATTAAAGCTTGCTTTCTATTTCCGTGAATTCCTTGTAAACTTCTTCTGATGTGAATGCTATCTTTCCGTCTTTCAGGTTCCATGAGTCCTGATGGCTGCTCAAAAAGTCCATTGCTTCTTTTGCAGCGGTCAGCTTTGATACGGTAGAGTCTATTGAAGCTGTGAATTTATTGCTTTCGCTTGAATCAGATGCTGAGTGCGCGCTGAGAATTTTGTTGTAGAGGTCAAGATATTTTCCTTCAAGACCTGCTCTTTGCGCATATGAGCTGACAGCGTCTGCATTTACCATGTTATTGTAGCTTTCTTTGTAGGCTTGAAGTTTTGTAATAACAGAGTCCGCAGTTGCTTTTGAAGTTTCAAAAGACGGGCCGTCTTTCTCTATGTTTTCAGCAGTAAGAAATGATGACACAGAACTGTTTTTTGCCGTGTCTGTTGTATCATAAACTATGGTATACAGATCAGACATATAGCTTTTGAAAGCATCTTCAACCTGACCGTATTTGCCGTCGGCAACGCGTCTTTCCAACAGAGAGTTTAATTCTTCTCTGTCAATATTTCCTGTGTATTCCTGACCTGTTATGTCATTTATCATTTCCACTTCGGTCATTACGGCGTTGTATTGCTCTACCTGCTGATGACGAAGATATGCATAAATACCCGCAGCAGCCACAGCTGCAATAATGATAATTACAGCGACTGTAATGCCGATTTTCTTGTTTTTATTCATAGAAACACAGCCTTTCCGTGTAAGATGGAGGGAGATAACTGCTTATTTTAAATTCTGTAAAAATAATTGAATATGAAAATCCCCCGCAGTATGCAGTTTAATTATAAACTATACGGGGGATTTTGTCTATATACTATTAATTTAAGTAATATTCCGCCTGTGCGTGCCATAGTTCAGAGTATTTGCCGTCCTCATTAAGCAGTTCTTCATGTGTTCCGGTCTGAACAAGGCGTGAGTTATCAAATACAGCTATTCTGTTGCAGAATACACAGCTTGAAAGGCGGTGGGAAATATAAATTGCTGTTTTGCCGCTCACAAATGAGTTGAATTTTTTGTATATTTCATTTTCGGCAATCGGGTCGAGAGCGGCAGTCGGTTCGTCGAGCACAACGATGGGTGCGTTTTTATAAAGCGCCCTTGCAAGTGCAAGTTTCTGCGCCTCACCGCCGGATATTTCAACTCCGTTTTTATCCGTGTCCTTGTAAATTATGGTGTTTTCACGCTTTTCCATTTTCATGATGCGCGGCAGAATATCGGCTTCTTTAAGGCAGGCGTATAGACGGTCTGCATCCGGAGTGTCGCTCACAGCAACATTTTCTGCAACAGTGAGTGAGAACAAACTAAAGTCCTGAAACACTACGGAATAAAGTTTCATAAGGCTTTCACGGCTGTATTGGCTGATGTTCTTGCCGTTTATAAGAATTTCACCGCCTGTAACATCGTAAAGGCGGCACATAAGTTTTATAAAAGTTGTTTTTCCGCTGCCGTTTCTTCCCACAACAGCAAGCTTTTCGCCGCTGTTTATTTTTAAATTTATATTCCTTAATGCATATGTTTCGCTTCCGGGGTATTTGAAAGAAACATTTTTAAATTCTATATCATAGTTGTTATCGTTTAAATCGGAATTTCCGTATTTCATTTTGCTCTGCGTGCCCGTAATATCAAAATAGTACTGTGCAAGGGGGCACATTTCCGCGGTTTTTCCGAAAGTGGTTGCAATTTTTATAACTGCCGCAATCACCTGCATAAAAGTGCCGCAGTAAAGAACGAGCGAAGCTGTTGACAGTAACCCGAACAAGCCTTTTACGCCTATGAACAGATATATTCCGAACCCAAGCACGGCGCCGAGCAGTGCAATAGTGGAGCTTGTGGCGGCTGAGCGCGCGGATGTTTTTCTGAGGAGTTTTTCTCCGTCAGTGAGAAGAGTGTCTGTTGCTGAATGTCTTATCATACTCTGCTCTTTATACAGGCGTATTTCCTTGCCTGTGCTGTAATTCTCAAACATTTTGAGAAAGTACATGAAAAATCTGTCTAATTTTGAATACTCGTCATTTGTTTCAAACCACATCTTATTCATTTTTGTGGAAATCAGCAGAATAACAACAGCCATAATAGCAACGCAAGCTATTATTATAATCAGGAAAAGCGGCCGCTCAAAAAAGCTGTCTCCCGTTTTTGTAAATCCTATCTTAAACAGCGGAACAAGCGTTACAACGGATATAACGAGCATGATTAGGCCGGTAATAAAATCTTTTGTCATCCACGCAAACTGAGTAAATGCGGAAAAAACTCTGTCCTGCGCCTCTGTGTGTTTGTGCAGAAGCTCTTTGAAATCACTGCTTTCAAGAGTTTCATAATCAAGTGTAAACAGTTTGTCTGCAATGGCTTGCTTTTCCTTGTTATACATCTGCCGGCGGTATGAGTAGTATACGTTGTTTGTGAAATTGCTTGTTATTGCGAGAACGAAATTAAGCAGCACGGCTGAGGCTATAAGGAATATGAGTGTCTTAATCGGAGCGCTGTTTTCGAGAGCGTCTATTATTTTTGATGAAAAAATTATGTTTACGAAGGGCAGAAACGCTGCTGTAACAGCGTTAGCTGCCGTGCAAGGTAAAAGTCTTTTTTCAAGATGGTGCATTTCCTTTAGCGATCTTATCGCAATTTTCAGATTATTCATAACGCACCCCCTGCTCTCTGTAATAGTAGCTCTGAAGCCGGTACATTCTGTAATATTTTCCTTTAGCAGCCATCAGCTCCTCGTGTGTTCCGCTTTCTGCAATCTTTCCGTCAGAGATAAAGAATATCCTGTCACAAAAGCGGGTGGAGGAGAGCCTGTGGGAAATGAAAAACGATATTTTTCCTTTTGTAAGTTCGTTGTATTTCAGGTAGAGTTCGTTTTCTGCAATCGGGTCAAGAGCGGCAGTGGGCTCATCAAGTATCAGCACGGGAGCGTTCTTGAATACTGCCTTTGCAAGCAGAAGCTTTTGCTTTTCGCCGCCTGAAAAATCCTGAGCGTCTTTGTTTACTTCTTTTATCATTTTTGTGTTGATACCGTCCGGCAGGGAATTTATCTTATCATAAATTCCTGCGGATTTGAGAGCTGAAATAACTTTTTCGGTGTCAAAGCTGTTGCTTGCGGCAATGTTTTGAGCAACAGTCAGCGGCAAAAATGAATAGTCCTGAAAGACGGGTGAAAATAAACTGAAATATTCGTCACGTCCGAAGTCAGACGCTTTTGTGCCGTTTATAAAGATCTCGCCGCTGTCGGTTTTATAAAGACCGCACAGCAGCTTTATGAGGGTTGTTTTACCCGCGCCGTTTTCACCAACAACGGCTATATTTTCGCCCGCTGTGATTTTAAATGATATGTTTTTTAAAACGGGCTCATCAGATTCGGGGTATGTAAAAGAGATGTTTTTAAATTCTATTTCCTCAACATTTTCAGGAGCGCTCTTTTCTGAGCTTTTATTGCCGTTATCGGAATTCTCAATATATTCCCTGTATCTATGGCACTCATCGCAGCAGCTTTCAAGATTTGACAATGAGTAAACAAGGTTTACTATCCAAGAAGAAAATCCCGTTATGATACCGAAATAGAATATAAAGTCCGAAATGGAAAGCCGCCCTGTTGCGGCAAGATACGTAAGATAGGCATATGCCGCAAGTTCACGCAGAAGGTTCATGAACGCACGTACGCCGCTTACAGATAAATTCATTTTTGTGTAAAAGCTGACGAGTTTTTCTGTTTCGTAAACAAGCCGTGCCATAATGGCTACAAATCTGTCTCCAAGTGAATATATTCTTATATCTTTGCCGGCATCTGTGTTTTTGCTCTGTTTATAAAAGTAGTTGAATTTTGTTATGATATTGCTTTCTTTGTCGCGTGTTTTCAGCCCTGCTTTGTTAATTAAATGAAGCACAACGGCTTCCACTGCGCAGGTGGCAAGAATTAGTAATATAATATAGAAATCTATTTTATATACGAGTGCGGCGGAAGTTATTATTCCTATAAGAGAAACAAAAATCATATTGAGCGTATCAAGAAAATCCGCACTGCCCGAATAATAGCTTCTGTAAAAATCACCTGCACGCTGATTCATTTCCCGCCCTTTAAGGCTTTCTATCTGCACATAATCAGCATTAAGGTTTTTATCAAACGCAATAACGGCGTATCGCATCCTTATAATACGCGCACTGCCTAATAACAGCTCCTGCATAAAAGGCGCCAGCCATGTTGTTACGGCAACAAGCGCGCTCAGCCCTGCAACCGTTGCGGCAAGCTTGCCTATTGACACTTGTTGGTTTATACAGTCTATCATTGCTTTTGGTATATATGCCGTAATGATTGGATTGAGCACAAGCGCAGGTATTCTGACAATAAAATAGAAAATACTGCGTCTGTCCCATGCCGCCCAGTTTTTTATCATATAAAGCGTGTTGTTCAGTGTTTGGTTTTTCATAACTGATACCTCTGAATAACAATGAGCATTATATATTTAGATGTTTTTAAATCTGAATATATAAAGGTAAATGCTGATTATATTTATTGGTTTTGATTATTAAGACGTAAAAAAGTTTAACCGTGTCTGCATTATTTTAAAAATACTTGTCATAACTATATTATATGGGTATCGCCCATAATTGTCAATATGGGTATTACCCATATTATATAATTTATTTGGGTGATAAGATGTTTGAAAGAATAAGAGATCTCAGGGAAGATAATGACTTAAAGCAAAAAGATCTTGCCTCATATCTTTCTGTGGATTAAAGCACATATTCCGATTATGAAAACGGCAGAATAAACGTGCCGGTGGATATGCTTATTAAGATAGCCGAATATTATAATGTATCGCTTGATTATCTTGTTGGAAGAAGCAACACAAAGGAATTTGTGGGTTAATATAATACTTAAATAAAAAAACTCCTGTCTGAAAAAGACAGGAGTTTTGTTTTGCTGTTATTTTAGTGGGTCTGTTACATTCCGAAAAGCGCCCAGATACCTACTCCGAGGCCGCTTCCCGCCATAAGAACGGCAAGAATTATAGCAGTAACCTTGACCCATTTTCTGCTGTACATTTTTATGCCTCCGTGTTCATAATGGAATTTGCCTCGGCAATCAGCTTGTCGGCTTTTTCCTCAGCAGAGGCTTTGTCTGTTCCGATAGCTGTAATATACGCCTTTATCTTGGGCTCTGTGCCGCTTGGGCGAACGATAAGTCCGCTGCCGCCCTTTGCCTTGTATGCAAGCACGTTTGATTTAGGCAGGTCTATCTTGCTTTCTGTGCCTGCTTCAAGGTCTTTTTCAACGCTTGTTTCATAATCAGCCGTGTAGGTTATTTCCGCTCCTGCAAGGTCTTTCGGCGGATTTTTACGCAGATTATCCATTATCTGCTGCATTTTCTTCATGCCGGCAGCGCCGTCAAATTCATAGCTTTTTACCGTGTTGCAGTAATATCCGAACTCGGCATAGATGTCTGCCATAACTTCAAGCAGAGTCTTGCCCTGGGATTTGTAGTAAGCGGCCATTTCGCAGATAAGCATTGAGCCTACAACTGCGTCCTTATCCCTTGCGTGTGTGCCTGCAAGGTAGCCGTAGGATTCTTCAAATCCCATAATGAAATCGTCTGCTCTGCCTTCTGCCTCAAGCTTTGTGATAAGTTCGCCGATATATTTGAAGCCTGTAAGCAGGTTCTTGAATTCACAGCCGTATTTCTTTGCAATTTCCTGTGCAAGGTCTGTGGAAACAAAGGATTTTGCCGCAACGGCGTGCTCGGGCAGAGTGCCGTTTGCCTTTCTCTGAGAAAGCAGGTAATTGAGCAGCATTGCGCCTACTTCATTGCCGCTCATAAGTTCAAATTTGCCGTTTCCGTCGTTTACTGCAATTCCTACTCTGTCGCAGTCCGGGTCGGTGGCAAGAAGAATGTCTGCGTCGTTGCCCTCTGCAACTTTAAGCGCAAGTTCGAATGCCTGCCTAATCTCAGGGTTCGGATAAGGGCAGGTGGGGAAATTGCCGTCAGGATTTTCCTGCTCAGGTACAATATAAATATCTTTTACACCTATTCTGCTGAGGATACGGCGCACGGGCTTGTTGCCTGTTCCGTTAAGCGGTGTGTAAATAACTTTTAAGCCTGCTTTTTCACATATGCCGGGGTTTACGCACTGCTTCTGTACCTCATCAAGAAAGCTCTCAATAACGTCCTGACCCATATATTCAATCAGGCCGCTGTTTACCGCTTCGTCAAAATCCATTGATTTAATGCCGGTAAAATAATCAACCTTTTTGATATATTCATAAGTTTCGGCCGCTTCCTCGTCGGTCATCTGATAACCGTTGTAATCATAGCATTTGTAGCCGTTGTATTTTGCGGGGTTGTGTGAAGCAGTCAGAATAATACCGCCCTGCGTGCCGAATTTTCTTATTGCATAGGAAAGGCAGGGAGTGGGTTCAAGCTCCTCATAAATATAAACTTTGATACCGTTTGCGGCAAGCGTTTTTGCCGCTTCTTTTGAAAAGTAATCACTTTTAATTCTTGAATCGTAGCCGATAGCGCAGCTGGGGTTTTCGTAATGAGCGTTCAGAAAGTCCGCAAGGCCCTGAGTGGCTCTGCAAACCGTGTAAACATTCATTCGGTTGGTGCCTGCTCCTATAACACCGCGCAGACCTGCCGTGCCGAATTCAAGCTCGGTATAAAACCTGTCATTTATCTCCTCATCGTTGCCGCCGATCTCTTTGAGCTCCGCAATAAGGTCTGGGTCGGCATTGGCGTTTTTAAGCCATTCATCGTAAAGTTTTTTAATTTCCATAAAATCGCTCCCTTAAAAATTTGGGTCTTACCTTTCGGTACATGATTATTGTAAACTTATTAAAAAGCGTTGTCAATAATATGCATTTTAACATTTTATTAATTTCTGTAAGATAATTATAGCTTGCAGCCCAAAGCTATATTTAGTATACTGTAATTAGTTAAATTATATTTCCAAATGAGTAAACAAAAAAGAAAGGCGGTAAGTTTGTGTTTGCAAAGGCAAAAAGTCTGGGTATTTACGGTATGGACGCCTTCGGAGTGGTGGTTGAAGCCGATATCAGCAAGGGTCTGCCGCGTTTTGATATAGTCGGCCTGCCCGATACCGCTGTAAAGGAAAGCCGTGAAAGAGTGCGCGCAAGCATTAAAAACTGCCGCTTCGATTTCCCCGTTTCGCGTATAACGATTAATATTGCGCCGGCAGACATAAAAAAAGAAGGCCCGGTTTATGACCTGCCCATTCTGATAGCTCTGCTTGCCGCTACAGGGCAGCTGAAAGAAAAAATAGATGATTATGCCTTTATAGGCGAACTCTCGCTTGACGGCGAAATACGCGCCTGTACGGGCGTGCTCCCTATGCTTCTCAAAGCAAGGGAAGAAGGCATACCGTCCGTTTTTATACCGTATGCCAACAAAACAGAAGCAGGCGCCGTAAACGGGATAGATGTCTATGCCGCAAATAATATAGGTGAGGTAATACGCCATATCACGGGTGAGGAAAAGCTGCAGCCGTGTTATACTCCTGCTTCGGAACTTGCAACTTATGATGAAACTCTGGATTTTGCAGATGTGAAAGGGCAGGGGGACGCCAAACGTGCTCTTGAAATAGCTGCCGCCGGAGGGCATAACTGTATCATGATAGGCCCTCCCGGCACGGGTAAATCAATGCTTGCAAAAAGGCTGCCGTCAATTCTGCCTGAAATGAGTTTTGAGGAAGAACTTGAAACAACAAAAATATATTCAATAGCGGGAAAGCTTCCGCCCGATGTGCAGCTGATAACAAGAAGACCGTTCAGAAGCCCGCACCACACTATTTCCGCGCAGGGGCTTACAGGCGGCGGGCAGGTTCCGCGGCCGGGCGAAATAAGCCTTTCGCACAACGGCGTGCTGTTTATGGATGAGTTCCCTGAGTTTGACAGGCGCGCAAAAGAATCACTGCGCCAGCCTCTTGAGGATGGTATCATTACCATCTCACGCAGTTCGGGCACTGTTTCTTATCCGTCAAATATAATGGTTGTGGCGGCGATGAACCCGTGCCCGTGCGGATATTTGGGGCACCCAACCAGAGAATGTGTGTGCACGGATGCGGCAAAGCGCAGATACCGTGATAAGGTGAGCGGCCCTATTTTGGACAGAATTGATATCCATATCGAAGTTGAGCCTGTTGATTATGACCGCCTTGCTTCAAAGCAAAGGGAGGAAAGTTCCGCCGAGATACGGCAGAGAGTAAACCGCGCAAGAGAAATTCAGCGCAAAAGGTTTGAGGGAACGGGTATAGCGTGCAACGCAAAAATGACGCCGAGAATGACGCGTGAATTCTGCGTGCTTGACAGCGATGCCGAAAATCTGCTGAAACTCAGCTTTGAAAAACTTGGTCTTTCTGCACGTGCCTATGATAAAATACTGAGAATATCACGCACCATAGCAGACCTTGACGGCTGTGATAATATAAAAGCAGAGCATATTGCCCAGGCGGTGCAGTACAGGAGCTTGGACAGGAAATACTGGACCGAATAATACTATTAAGGAGCAGCAGGAATTATGAATGAAATAATTGAAAAGACAATCAAAAATCTTGAGAAAAACAATATTTCCGCATTTTACGCCGAAAGCAGAAAAGATGTTGCGGCAATTATAAAAAAACTTGTGCCTGCGGGCAGTACCGTTTCAAACGGCGGAAGTGTAACACTTTGTGAAACAGGCGTAATGGATATGCTTAAAAGCGGCGATTATACTTATTATGACAGAAGCGGACTTGACGGTGAAGAATTGCGTCAGTGCTATGTAAATGCTTTCGGCTGTGACGCATATTTCTGTTCGTCAAACGCCGTAACCGAGAACGGAGAACTTTATAATGTGGACGGCAATTCAAACCGTGTTGCATGCATAGTTTACGGGCCTAAGCAGGTTATAATGGTAGTGGGCAGAAACAAGATAGTGCCCGATATTGCAAGCGCTGTAAAACGTGTAAAGCAGCAGGCGGCGCCTCAAAATACCGTACGCCTAAATAAAAATACTCCGTGTGCGGCAACGGGGCAGTGTATCAGTCTTAAAGATGATAATTCAGAGCTTTGCGCAGGATGCCTGAGCCCGGAGCGTATCTGCTGCAATTTTGTTGTTACCGCATATCAGCGCCACAAGGGCAGAATTAAAGTGATAATAGTGAATGAGGATCTCGGTTACTGATTTAGAGTAATCCGCGGGCGCTATATGCAATGTGCATTGCCCATATATTTTTAAAAGAAAAACCCCGTCAATACCTGTGTATCGGCGGGGTTAGTTTTTGATTTTTATGAATATAAAATTCAGCCGCGCTGTGCGCTGAAGCTAAAAAACAGAATTACTGCTCTTCGGGTACATAGTTGAATGAAAGCACATCAGCGGTGCCGAAATATTTTTCAACAAGCGGTGTAAGTGTATCGCTTTCGCTGTAATCAGTTGAGCTTATCTCAAGCACAGCCTCATTGAATGCTGTTGAAAAATCATTCGATTTTGCAAATGCAAAGCCGTGTTTAACAGACTCAAGCGTGCCGTTGAGCATGGTATAATTAGCGTATCCGTCAAATTTGTAAAGATTAAAATCGTCAATAATAACGGCATCTATCTCTCCTGCGTCAAGAGCGGCAAAAGCCTCGTCTGCAGTTTGGTACTGATGAGCCGAAGCAAGCGCGTTGAATACAGAAGCGTTTTCAGCAAGTGCCGTTGCCGCTGTTTCGGAAACTATGCCTGCTCTTGCGCCCTCAAGGTCGTTGTAACTGCCGATTGAGCTTGATGAGGAAACAAGTGTAACAACGTCATTTGTAATTATATCAGAGCTCCAGTTGTAGTCCTCGTTTATTGTGCCTGTGTCCTTATGAACGGCGCAGTAGATAATTGCGTCATATTCGTTGCCCTCATCGTCTGTATAAGCAACATCTTCGCCAAGGCGGTAACCTTCATCTACCTTTATGAACTGGTAATTCTTATAGTCGCCCTTAAAAGAATCAAATGTTGCGGCAATCAGTTCAACGTCAAAGCCCGTGAGATTACCGTTTTCGTCTGTGTAAAGGAACGGCGCCTGCTCTTCGGTATAGGCGATAAGCATGGTGTCATCTGTTATTTCAGATGTTTCACTGCTTTCAGTGCCGCAGCCCGCAAATAATGAGCAAATCATAAGTGCGCATAGGAAAATGCTTAAAATTTTAATATATTTTTTCAATTTTTATCCCCCTTAAAGAGATTTATAATAATGTAATTTTAAATCAAATCAGCTCTAAAGTCAATATAAATAAAAAAGCTTGTAGCCCACTCTTTGAAAAAACAGCTTGGGTTATGTGCAAACTGCACAAAATTTAACGCGGTTTTATGTAAGATTGACAAAAGCGTTTTATAGTATTAAAATAGCATACAATAATGATAAATCGGAGATGTTGATATGCTTACTTTAGACCGAGTTTATTCAGCGGCAAGGGTTTTAAAAGAAATAATCAGAGAAACTGATATGATATATGCGCCGAATATCAGCAGCAGCGCAAAAATTTATCTTAAAACTGAAAACCTGCAGGTTACAGGATCTTTCAAAATAAGAGGGTCATATTTCAAGATAAGCCAGCTTTCAGATGAGGAAAAGAAGCACGGTGTTATCGCCTGCTCTGCGGGAAACCATGCGCAGGGTGTTGCGCTTGCAGCCACAAGAAGCGGAATAAAAAGCATAATCTGCCTGCCTGACGGCGCACCTATTTCAAAGGTAGAGGCAACAAAGCGTTATGGCGCTGAGGTGTGCATGGTAAAGGGCGTTTATGATGATGCATATAATAAGGCAATCCAGCTCAGAGATGAGGAAGGCTATACTTTTATTCACCCGTTTGATGATGAGGATGTTATCGCCGGTCAGGGCACTATAGGCCTTGAGATAATGGAACAGCTTCCGAATGTTGACGCTGTTGTTGTTCCGATAGGCGGCGGCGGACTTATTTCCGGTGTTGCCTATACTATCAAACAAATAAACCCCAAGTGCAAGGTATACGGCGTGCAGGCGCAGGGAGCGCCCAGTATGCTTAACTCCGTAAAAGGCGGAAAGATAGAAACTTTACCTAAAGTTCAGACCATTGCAGACGGTATTGCCGTAAAGACCCCCGGAGATAATACATACGATATGGTAAGCCAGTATGTTGACGGTATCTTTACAGTTTCCGATGATGAGATTGCGCTTGCAATACTTACGCTTCTTGAGCAGCAGAAACTCATTGCAGAGGGTGCGGGTGCTGTACCTGTAGCCGCTGTGCTTGCAGGTAAGATACCGGATATTGAAGGCAAAAATGTATGCTGCCTTGTTTCAGGCGGCAATATAGATGTAACAATTCTTTCAAGAGTAATTGAAAGAGGTCTGAAAATGAGCGGCAGAACCGCTAATATCACTATCGCGCTTTCAGATAAGCCGGGTCAGCTTGCAGATGTTTCAAAGATAATTTCACAGACGGGCGCAAATGTTACGAGTGTTAATTATGACAGCACTGATCTTGATATGAATATTACGGACTGCTATCTTAAAATTACTGTTGAAACAAGAGATTATGCTCATGTTGTTGCAATCAAGACGGCTCTGAAGGATGCCGGTTTTGAGGTTTGCGACTGATTATAAATAATGAAAGGGTGCTGAAAATGGAATTTGTATCAACTAATAACGCGCCGGGCGCCATCGGCCCTTACAGCCAGGCGGTAAAGGCAAACGGACTGCTTTTCACAAGCGGCCAGATAGCTATCAATCCCGCAACGGGAAATGTGGAGGCTCAGACTATAGAGGAGCAGACACAGCAGGTGTGCGAAAATCTTAAAGCAGTTTGCGCCGCAGCAGGCACAAGCCTTGATAAAGCGGTAAAAACCGTGTGTTTCCTTGCGGATATAAATGATTTTGCCGCTTTCAATGAGGTATACGGCAGATATTTCACAAATAAGCCTGCAAGAAGCTGTGTTGCAGTAAAATCTCTGCCCAAAAATGTTCTCTGTGAGGTAGAAGTAATAGCTGAGCTTTGATCTTGTGCCGTAATACGGCATAAATTGTGTCAGCAAAATGTTAAAAAATCAAAAGCCGCCGAGCACTTTATGTGCCCGGCGGCTTTTCTATGCCTGTTATAAATTGTTTATTTCATAAATTTCGCCAGTAAATCCTGCGGCGTAGAAAGTATTGCCGTTCTGCGCAAGAGTGCCTAAAACAGGCGTTCCCACGGTCAGGCTGTTTATGATACTGCCGTTTGAAGCGTCCAGTCTGTAAACATTACCGTCAGAAGCTCCGAAAACAAGCGTGCCGTTGTCATAAATAATTTTTCCGTCCGCCGTCTGCACGTCGCCGCTCGTATATGAAGCGGTGTATACCATGCTTTTACCGAGAGGCGTGTTCCAAATTATCTGATTTGTTTCAAGGTCATAAGCAACGATGCCTTTGTTAGCGGTTGTTATGTACGCGGTTTTATCTTGAATTTCAGGTTTTGAAGCAGTGGCAAAATTAAAGCCCGTGGAGTCGGTTTTTTGTGTTATTTCTCCGTTTTCGGCGTTAACTGTCATTATTGCGTCGCTGTCCGCTACAAGCAGGGTGTTTTCGTCAATAACTGCGGGAGTAGAACTTCTGAAGCGTATATCCTCGTCTTTGTTTTCCCAAATCTTTTTGCCGCTGTCTTTATCAAGAGCAGTGAGGGAATCCCAGTGGGAGCTGATTATAAGTCTGTTTCCGTTCAATATGAACTCTGCTGCGGAACATTCGCCCTTGTTTCGTTCAGACGTCCATTTTACAGCGCCGCTTTCAATGTCAACTGCGCTTACGCAGGCGGCGCATCCTGCAAATACGGTTTGCCCGTCCGAGCAGATGCCTGTGCTGGTGTTGAGCGAATTTCCAAGGGAAAGTTCAGTCTGCCACAATAACTTGCCGCTCTCAGCGTCAATGCAGTAAAGGTTCCCTTCGCAGTCCTGCGCAATTATTTTTCCGTTTTCAAGCAGCAGGTCGTTTTTAACAGAGTTTACTGTTTCAAATTTCCACACTGTTGCTCCTGTTTGAGCGTTTATACAGTATACTGCGCAGTCACGCGGCCAGTTGTCGTCATTTGTTGCGGCATAGATAAAGCCGCTGTCATAAACAGTGTCCCCGAATAAAACAGTTGAGGGCAGGGAGGTGAGAAACCTCAAATTTTCGCTGTCAGGCTGGGTGAAACGGGCTTCGTCATAATAATAAAGTTTTGTGCTTACAGCACCGTCTTTGTCAATTGAAATTATTCTTGTAGAGCTGGGGGATTCATCTATTCCTCCGCAGTCAGGTCTGCCTGTGCTGATCTCAAGGATTCCGTCATTGTTTCTAACATAGTTATAATGATAGTGACCGAATACCCAGGCAATTATATTGTGCTGTTTAAGGTCAAGTTCGCTTCGGTCAAATTCAATAACGTAATCGTCTGAATAAGGCTTTGTGTGATTGAAAATTACGACTTTCATATCAAGGTCAGTGTTCTCAAGGTCGTTTTCAAGCCAGCGCCAGCGGTCGTTTTTGCTGTATCCAGATTTATAATCGGCGCCCGACTGAAACGGAGTAACAACATAGTGAACATTGCCTACTTCAAATGAGTACCACACAGGGCCGTAAATGCTTTCAAAAAGCTGTTCGCCGTAGTCGCCCTCAACATAATCGTGGTTGCCTATGGTGTAGCGCACGGGAATCCCCATGTTTTCGGTATTCATATCTGAAAGGTGGCGCTTTAATCCCGCTTCATAGCATATATCGCCTGTATGAATAAGAAAAGCGGGCTTTTCTTTTGCGGCAAGTTCTTTTATGTAGTCTATCCATTCGCCTACGCCGTTTTCACCGATTTCCGTGTCTGAAATCTGAATGAAAGAATGTGCTTCGCCTGCCGCTATTTCTGATTTTTCAAGTGTAAAGTTATATGATGCCGTCTTTTTATCAACAGGAATATAATAATCTTCCGTCCAGTATCCTGCGGGGGCTGTAACGGTGATAAAGTGTGCTTTTCTCCATCCGTTAAGCGTAAACTGCCCGTCAGCGTCTGTCTTAACAACATTTCTGCCGTCTGAAACACTTACACCCTCAACAGGTTCACCTGTATCCGCAAGTGTTACCACTCCTGTGTAAGGGCCGTCATTAGTCAGAATGAAGTAACCTGAAACTATTCCGACAACGGCAATTACCACTATCAGAATAACGATTGTGACAATTGATTTTTTTGACATCTTTATCACTCCCACTGTAAATAATAGTGAACCCACGCTGTGCAAATGCAAGAAGATGCGCACAGAAATTCTGAAACAAGATGTGGCGTCCTGTTTACAGTCTACTATAATTTCACAGATAAATGCAAGGTTTTTCAAAAATATTTTTTATATCATCGGACAAGCGGTCTGTTTTTTAATTATATAAATATATATAAGGCGCACACACTAAAAAAACGCTCCCGTAAAATGCGGGAACGCTTTTTTGATAAAGATTATTCTGATTTATCAGTTGCCCTTTGATTCTGTTAATACACAGTCAACCTCAAAGGTGTTTATCTTGTTGTTTTCAATACGCGCAATAGTGAGCTTGATAGTGTCGCCCGGTTTTGCGTCAGCAAGCGTTGAAGTCATAATATCGCTGCTTGTCAGCGTTTCGCCGTTTACTGCAACTATCATATCATACTCGCGGATATCCT
This sequence comes from uncultured Oscillospiraceae bacterium, assembly GCA_900539425.1. Lineage (GTDB taxonomy): Bacteria > Bacillota > Clostridia > Oscillospirales > Acutalibacteraceae > Eubacterium_R. The sequence continues at coordinate 19,143 of UQBX01000017.1, forward strand.
TGCCGGCAAGGTCTGATTCTGAGTTTACTTCATTGATAACCATAGTGCCGTTTGCGTCGCTGTATCCGAGTTCGTCAAGCGCGCTTAGAATAGCTGTTGCGTTTGAGTAATTTTCAATATTTGTATAGGTGATGCCTATCTGTGCTCTGCCCTCAACATAGCCAACTTTAATAAGGCTGTTTGCTGTTTCAACAGCTGTGTTGCTCGGTACGGCAAATCCCATGCCCTCATATTCGGTGGAGGCTATCTTTGATGAGTTTACGCCGATTACCTGGCCCTGCATATTAAAGAGCGCTCCGCCGCTGTTGCCTGGGTTGATAGCGGCGTCAGTCTGGATACACTCCTGGTCATATCCTATGCTTGATGATACAGGCCTTGCAACTGCAGAAATATAGCCGCTTGTAACGCTGTTCATAAATTCAAGTCCGCCGGGGCATCCTATAGCAACTACCTGCTCGCCTACAACGGCAGAATCCGAATCGGCAAATTCGGCAACTTGAAGTCCTGTTGCGTTTATTCTCAAAACGCCTATATCTGTCTGATTGTCATATCCTACCATAGCCGCGTCATATTCGTCGCCGTTGTTGAGCGTTACTTTAAAACTCGAACCGTCGCTGATAACATGAGCGCAGGTCATGATATATGTGTAGCCGCCCTCCTCAAGCATGATTATGCCTGAGCCTTCGCCTGAAACCGTCTGCTCATCTGATGAGCCTGAGCTGCTGCCGCTGCTGCTTCCGTATCCGTAGAAATAGCTGTAAGGGCTGGATTCTGTATATACCGTAATTCCTACGCAGGAATCTATGCAGTTCTGAGCAATTCCCGCAACGGTGTAGTTGCCCTCGCCGTCAGTTGACGCAACATCGCCTGTATTGTCCTGAATCTGAACACCTGAAGATGATGAAGACGTGGTGGTTTCTTTGGATGAACCGTCAGTTCCCTTAGATACGGAAACCGCTATTCCTATTATTGCCGCTATAACGCAAACCGCAGCTATTATGGCTATAACTATTGCCGTTTTGTTTTTCTTTGGCTTTATAGGATTTCCGTTTGCGTCATATTCAACAGTTTTTTCTTTTTTGTGTTTCTTTGCTTTTTTTGTTTCCTGCTGATTAGGCTGATTCGGTGCAGTGTAGTAATTTGTGTTGTTTGGGCCCGCATTGTTGTAGGCGTAGTGATATGTGGTGCCGTTTTCGCTGTCACCGTTTGCATTTGCCGATTGGCCGTTGCTGTAAGATGTGTTTTGATTATATGCGCCGCTGCCGTTATACGGATTGTACGCGCTGTTGCTGTCAGCGCCGCTGTTCACACCGCTTTCAGCGTTATTATTTTCAGCTGTTTTGTTTTCTTCCGGTGTGAAGCCGTTTTCATATTCGTTGTTCATTTATTATCTCGTCTCCTTTAAATAAACAGGACTGAACTGCTTTGGCAGGGTGAACGAGAATTCCGCAGTGTCCTCGCTCTCGCTCTTTGCCGATACTCTGCCGCCGTGCATTTCTATCATCAGCTTAACAAGATACAGCCCCAGGCCCGCTCCTTTTGCGTCAAGGCTGCGGCTCTTATCCGCCTTGTAAAACCTTTCAAACACTCTTGAAAGATCTTCGGCTTTGATACCCGTGCCGCTGTTTTTGATGCTCAGTTCAATCTGCGTGGCTGTTTCGGTAAGCCTTACCTGGATGTATCCGCCCTCGTTAGTAAATTTCACGGCGTTGTCAACAAGATTGTAGATTGCCTGGTATATCATATCCGGATCTGCCACAACATAGGTAGGTTTAAACTCATCCAGCCCGCGTATATCTATATTTTTATTTTCTATCTTTTGCTCAAAAGTAAGAAGAATGTGTATTATCTGGTCTGAAATATCATATTTTGACGGCTTCATTTCAAGGTCGCCGCTCTCTATTTTGCTCATGTTCAGCATGGACACCACAAGTCTGGAAAGCCGCTTTACTTCTCCGCTGACAATTCCAAGATAATAATCCTCTTTTTCCTTAGGAATGGTGCCGTCAAGTATTCCGTCAATAAATCCCGCAATTGAAGTCATCGGGGTCTTGAGCTCGTGAGAAACGTTTGAAACGAAGCTCCTTCTTGAGCCCTCAAGCACTGCCAGCGCCTCTGCCATGTCATTGAATGCCTTTCCGAGGTCTGCAAGCTCATCGGCGCCTTCAATTTTTACACGGTACGAAAAATCGCCCGCAGCAAACTGCTTGGCCGCCTTGCTCATCTGCTGAAGCGGTGAAAGCATTTTCTTTGTTAAGTAGTATATACAAATAAAGGCAAAAATAAGGCAGAAAAATGCGGATACAAGAAAAAGTCTTAAAACTATTATTGAAAGATTCTGTATTCCCGTATTTGAAAGCGCAAAAACAGTGCCGATTATATTGCCGTCCTGATAAATCGGTCTGCCCACAACATAGCATTGAGTGCCGCCAATATTAGCCTTCTCAACTATCTGCCCCTCCTGATAAACAAGTGACAGAATATTGCTGTTTATTCTTATCTTATCGTGAACGGAACAGCTTGGAAAATACCCAAGAGCGGGCAGGGAGCCTGCCTTGTCTCTGCAAAGGATGATGTTTCCTTCGTTGTCGCACACAAAAACATCAGCGTCTATTGATTGAGACACTGTTGAAAGCGTTTCACATAAAATTTCCTTGCCGAGAGTGTATTTATCATTCATATCGCTTGCGGAAAGTGTTCCCTCAACCGTGTTTGCTATGGAATAAACGTTTTCCTTGAGCATGCTTGTTCTCTCGTTCAGCGTGTAGCTGTTTACAAGAAGCATCAGGGTTGAGCCCAGCGCTATAAGCACTGTCAGAAATATCGCCGCGAAGGTAAGAAAATATTTTGTGAAAATATTTGGCTTAATGTGCAGTAAGGAGGCAATTTTAAGTATTCTGTTTTCAATCTTTTTGCCTATGTCTACCTTGGCTTTTGCCTTAGCCGCCATATTACTTATTCCTTAGTTTCAAATTTGTAGCCTACGCCCCATACCGTTTTGAGCGACCATTTGTCTGATACGCCCTCAAGTTTTTCACGCAGCCTTTTTACATGAACGTCAACCGTTCTTGAATCTCCGTAGTAATCAAAGCCCCATACCTCGTCAAGAAGCTGGTCTCTGGTGTAGACCCTGTTGGGGTTTGACGCAAAGTGGTAAATGAGTTCAAGCTCTTTCGGAGGGGTGTCAACAACTTTGCCGTCTACCTTGAGCTCATAATTTTCAATATTGATCTCAAGCTTGTCATACTTAACTACTTTCTTTTCGTTTGCGGCATTGTCTCCCTCGCCCTTTGAGCGGCGAAGCACGGCTTTAATCCTTGCCATTACCTCTTTTGAGTCAAACGGCTTTGTAACATAGTCGTCCGCGCCGAGTTCAAGACCCAGCACCTTGTCAAATGTTTCGCCCTTTGCCGTAAGCATTATAATAGGTACAGAGGAAGTTTTGCGTATTTCTCTGCATACCTGCCAGCCGTCCATCTTAGGCAGCATTATATCAAGTAAAACAAGGTCAGGCAATTTATCGTTGAACATATCAACAGCCGTTTTGCCGTCGTTTGCAACATAGGCGGTGTAGCCCTCGTTTTCAAGATAAAGCTTCAGCAACTCACAGATATTGAGGTCATCGTCTACCACAAGTATTTTGTTACTCATAAGCGGAATTCTCCTTTCTTTTGGGAAAATAATAACATCCGTTTTTGTTCATAATTTGATTTTGGCATTAACAAATGGTGAAATTTGTTAAATATTTTTTAATAATCTATTATACTATTTTTACCACTCTTTGCCGCGTTTTTCACAGCTCTCAACGTAATCTATAAACTGACGAGCGCATCTTGGTGAACGTCCGCCCTTGCGTGTTGCCCACTGCTCTGCAACGGCGCACAGGTGATCCATATCAACATCAAGCTTTCTGTCCTCGGCAATCTTTTCAACGATATCAAGATAGCCTTTTTTGTCCGGATTTATAAATGTAATGGAAAGGCCGAATCTGTCAGACAGGCTCAGCTGTTCCTGCATTATATCGTTTCTGTTTATATCGTTTTCACGGTCTGAAAAGCTTTCCTTTATAAGATGACGCCTGTTTGATGTTGCGTAAATGATGGTGTTGTGCTTGCGCCCGCCCAGGCTTCCTTCAAGCGCGGCCTTGAGCTCTCCGAACGAGTCGTCGTGTGAATCAAAGCTTAAATCATCTATAAATATAATGAATTTCATAGGGCTTTCGGACAGCATTTCTCTTATCATGGTAAGATCGGGGATGTCGCTTTTTGATATTTCTATCATTCTCAGCCCCTCGGGAGCATATGCGTTGAGTACAGCATGCACGGTTGAGCTTTTGCCTGTTCCGCGGTCGCCGTAAAGCAGCACGTTGTTAGCAGGGTAACCGTTTACAAAGCTTTCCGTATTGTCTATAACTTTTCTGCGCTGATCTTCATAATTTTTCAGGTCTGAAAGCTGTATCGGGTCGGTTTCCGAAATTGGGTAAAGACCGTGATTGCGCCACGCAAAAGCATTGTATTTTGAATACATTCCGTAGCCGTTCTTTTTGTGGTATTCTATCAGATCTTCTATTCTGTTTTCCCAGTCCTCAGTGAGAGGGGCAACGGATTCTCCCGTCTGCCAGCTGGGCAGGGTTTTAAGTACCTGCCTTAAATCAATGTTTTCAACAGATTCATATATATCTTTTGGCGAGATGTTGGCAACCGCTTCAAGTTTTTTAAGGTCGCTTTTTACGCCGTTGAGCACGGCGGCGGGCAGTCTGTCCGCCTTTCCTGCGGCGGCCGCTTTTGTAAAAGCGTTGTCATCGGTCAGTATAAGCCTTGAAAGATATTCTTTGAATGAATTATGGCTTGTTACCTTTCTGAAAAACTTGCTCTGCTTTTCAAGTACCGCCTCGCTGTCCACATTCTGCAAAAGGTCAAGCAGGCTTGCAACCACATCGTCTTTTTTCAAATCATAGACGCAGAGCGCCTCAATATAAAATCTTAATTTTTGTGCGTTGTTCATTGTATTCAGTCCTCTTTTTTTACGGATTTGCCGCAACAGTTAAAATAGGTTAAAAAATCAATAAATTATTTACTGTTATATTACTACTTTTTTGTTAGTTTTACAAGTAATTATCGGCAAAAAAAGCCTTGACGAATGTTTTGCAAGGGGCTATAATAAAAATCATTAACAGATATGTGAAATACATATTTTGTTGACAGAATATTATAATCTTTTAGGAGGAAAAAACTATGTCACAGGCAAGAATCTTTTATCAGTCAGACTGCAATCTTGATTATCTTTCAGGTAAAAAAATTGCTATAATCGGTTACGGCTCACAGGGCCATGCTCATGCCCTTAACCTTAAAGAGTCAGGCTGCGATGTAATAATTGGCCTTTACGAAGGAAGCAAATCCTGGAAAAAGGCTGAGGAGCAGGGCTTCAAGGTTTACACAACCGCAGAAGCTGCTAAGCAGGCAGATATAATTATGTTCCTTATCAACGATGAGCTTCAGGCAGATGTTTACAAATCTGAGATTGAGCCCAACCTTGAAGAGGGCAACATGCTTATGTTCGCACACGGCTTCAACATTCATTTCGGCTGCATCAAGCCTCCCAAAAATGTTGATGTTACAATGATCGCTCCCAAGGCTCCCGGCCACACTGTTCGCAGCGAGTATCAGGCAGGCAAAGGCACACCTTGTCTTGTTGCCGTAGAGCAGGATTACACAGGTCATGCACTTGATATGGCTCTTGCATATGCTGCCGGAATCGGCGGCGCTCGTGCAGGCGTTCTTGAAACAACCTTCAGAACCGAAACAGAAACAGACCTTTTCGGTGAGCAGGCAGTTCTTTGCGGCGGCGTTTGCGCTCTTATGCAGGCAGGCTTTGAAACTCTTTGCGAAGCAGGCTATGACCCGAGAAACGCTTATTTCGAGTGCATTCACGAAATGAAGCTTATCGTAGACCTTATCTATCAGTCAGGTTTCGCAGGAATGAGATATTCAATCTCCAACACCGCTGAATACGGTGATTATGTAACTGGTCCTAAGATCGTTACAGCAGAAACAAAGAAAGCTATGAAGCAGATCCTTTCAGATATTCAGGATGGTACTTTCGCAAAAGAATTCCTTCTTGATATGAGCCCGGCAGGCCGTCAGGTTCACTTCAAGGCTATGAGAAAGCTTGCTTCAGAGCATCCGTCAGAGGCTGTCGGTGCAGAAGTACGTAAGCTTTACAGCTGGAACAACGAAGAGGATAAGCTTATCAACAACTGATAAATTTATGCTTTACATACAGGCACGGTTTTCCGTGCCTGTTTTTTTATTCAAATGGCAATAAAATGATTAAGCACGCAAAAAAACAGCCGCGGAACTCTCCGCAGCTGTTTTCTTTTTATATTATTTCACACCGTATACTTTTCTGTAAAGCTGTGCTTTTATATCGTCAAATTCCCTCTTTTCAAGTCCGCCGCCGGTGCTCATTATCATAAGCTTCAGGGAGTTCTGCCCTTTTGCAAGGGGAGGCTGGGTGTAGTCGTAATCATTCAGCGTAAATCCCGCTCGCTCGTAAAAAGCTATTCGCCGCTTTGCGATTTGTGTTTCGGGCGGCTCTACTTCAAGAATAAATCTCTCTTTGCTTATTTCAACGGCACGGCTTATGATCTCAGAACCCAATCCGGATCCCCTGCGGCTTTTATCCACTGCAAAGTTTTCACCAAATGTGAAACCGTCCATTTTCCACAGTGTAATGAAAGCAGTTAAGATCCCGTCAGTGTCTTTTACTCCGTACGCAAAGAAATCATTATTTTTGAAAAGCGATTTCTGCGCGTCATACGGCCGCATTTCGTCAGTAGGGAAGCTCTGCTCCATTATTTGATACAAAGCGTCAAAATCCTGCTCATAAAGTCTGGTAAGCATAATTACTGCCTGCTTATCCTGTAAACTCTGCATTCGTGCTTCTGCAGAGATGCTGAAACGGTTCTTGCGTTGAAGTGCTCGTCGCTCCAGAGTTCATGAAGCTGATAAGACTGTTCCTGAGGGAAGTCAAGATACTCATCGCCCAGAATATCGTTTAGGTCAACGGACATTCCTTTTACGTGGGAGCTCGGGTTGTAGAAGCATACTGCTATATCTCCGTTTTCAAGCGGTCTGCCTATAATGTCAATTCCGCGTATCTTTTTAAGACGCTTTGCCTGCTTTCCAAGCTTATCCTGGTCAATAGCTATAAGGTTTTTGTTTGTAACAGTTTTCAGTATCGGGTGGTTTTCTATCGGAGCACCGTCAGAGCCTACAAGCAGACGGACATCATTTCCGAGTATCAGCGGAGCCGCCATCATGCACCAGAGGCTGAAATGTGTTTTATTTTCATTGTCTGTAAGTTTTCCGTTGCCTACTTCAAGCATATCGGGATCATTCCATGCGCCGGGACCTGCGTGCTTATAAAGTCTTATGTTGTGGCTGTAAAGCATGTGTATGCTTTTCCAGTTTGCGGAAATATCGGGTGTAGTGCGCCACATGTTGCCGGCTTTTGAGCCCCAGTGCCACGGAAAAGCCATGCCCCATTCACATATGGAAAAGACTATCGGCTTTTCTCTCATGCCTTTTTCAATTGCCGCCTTTTTTGACGCCTCTTTAAGGGCATTGCCCATTCGTCTGTACTGTATGAATGAGCTGTCCGCGTTTGTAACAACGGGGTTTGTGAGAATTATCTCGTTTGAGCCTTCTTTGAGCTCTATAAATGTCTGCACTCTTCCGGTAGGTGTAAAACCTTTGGCGCTCGGGAAGAATACTTCATTTATTTTTCCGTTTACTATCACCTGAAGGTACTGCTCTTTTGTACTCAGCTGTTTGTAATAAAGAACGGTAAGCACATATTTGCCGCTCTTGTTTATCATCGGGCGGAAAGTAGCCGTGCCTGCCGCATGGTTAAGCATTCCGAGTCCTTTGCCGCTCGGGAGTTTCTTTACATTCAGAACTCTTGCTCTGCCTGTAAGCTGAGCATCCTCGGGATAGAGCGTAAGCTCTGCCGTTTTGCCGGGTTCGCTTATTTCCAGAGCCTCTATAACAGGAGCCTCGCCGCTGATTATTTTGTGGTGGCAGAAATCGTATTTAAAGAATTCACAGCCCCAGTCCGCAATTGTCTGTGCGTCAAGCTCTTCTCTGCCAAGGCTTGCGGGCAGGTCCTCGCATGTGAGCGTTCCGTTTGAGGAATAAAGACCTATTTTCATACCCATTCGGTTTACCTGAGAGATAAGGGACTGTATACCGTTCGGGAATTTTTCCAGATCACCCTGAAGTTTGCCATTTGCGTCCCTCATGGAGCTGTGCCAGCAGTCGTCAAGATTTATGTACTGATAGCCTGCATCAAGCAGTCCGCTGTCCTTAACCGCTTTTGCGGTGCTGAGTATAAGCTCTTCGCTTATATTCTGGCGGAAAGTATTCCAGCTGCTCCAGCCCATCGGCGGGGTAAGCGCGGTGCCGTTTGAATAGGGTTCGTCATTTTCAACACTCATTGTTATCTTGGTGGGCTTTACCAGCTTTTCAAGCGCGCAAAGCGGGCATTTACCGCTGTTTTTGTAAAGAATAAACCATACGGCAAACGCTATCACAAGAAGTACCAGAATTACAAGAATTGCAATTAAAAATCCCATATTTCCCTCCGTTTTGAAGTTAAGTAATTTTCCGCTCGCCGTCAGGCAAGTCCTATTTCTTCAAAAAATTCAAGCTCACTTTGAGCCTCTGCCGTTGTGCTTTCATCCGAAAGGCCTTTAACGGCGCTCATCATAAACTTTCTTTTATTTTTAAGATTATAGAAAAACCTGTATACCCACGCAAAAGGCGTCAGATACGGTCTGTTCTCAATAAATTTGATATAAGGTATTTCTTTCAGCTTTTCGTAAGGCGGAAACAGAAGTCTGAGCCTCGATCTGAACTTTCCGGCTTTTTTTCCGTCCTCCATATCCTTTCGCTCAATAACCGCGGATATGTTTCTGTTGCTGAAACCGAATGCGCCGTGGGATGCCAGAAACTCCTCTGTTTTTGAAGTGTCCGTTTTGAAATCCCTGCCAACGCCGTACCATTTTCGGCAGACGGTAAGAATATTTTCGGCAAATTTATCAAGCCCCGCCGCTTTAAGGCCGCTCAGCACTGCGTTTATGTCAATATCGCTGAATTTCAGCATAACCGCAAGGTCAAGCACCATTCTAATTCCCGCTCCGTAAAAGAAGAAATGGTGGGCAAGGTGGGCTATAAGGTATTCAAAATGATAATTGTTGTCAAACCTGCCCTCTAAGCCGTTGAAATGAGCCTTATCAATTGCACCTGAAAAATATTCTATTGCGCAGTTGTTGCCTGTTTTTCCGTTTACAAGAGAAGTGTGCACCTCTGCGCGTATGCCGTTTTTATCATAGTCCCACACGGGCCCGTTGCTGTTTACGCATTTAAAGCCCGCCTTTTCAAGTGCCGTTCTTGCGTCATTTCTTCGGTCGGCATCTATGAGGACGTCTACATCGCCCATTGTGCGCGTTTCAGGCACGGGATACGTCTCTCTAAGCACTGCGCCTTTAAACGGCACAAAACGGATACCAGCGCCTGTGAGGGCGCTTTTAAGCTCACTGTATACCATCATGGTAAGATTAGAGTTGTAAATGCTGTCCGTAAAAAGAGATTTGTAGCGCTTTGAAATATCGCTGACTTTAATTTCATCCGAGTTTTCGGACTGCATCAGCGCACAGTAGGCAACGGAAAACAGATTGTGCTTTGCCGCTTCGTCCATAAGCGCACCGATGTCCGTATCTTCCCGCAGACGTATTTTATCAGAATTTAGATACGCCGCCGAAAGCTGTATCAGATATTCTTGCTCTCTGTTCATTGAAACACCTTTTTAAATATAGTTGTTTTCGTTCAAAAAGCTGTGAGCCTGCGTAATTATGGCTTTGTCATTCTCAAATTTAAGAATACTCAGCGCTCTGTCATAAGTAAGCCAGATGTAGTCCTCTATCTCTTCAGGCTGAATACAGGTAGAGGTGTCTGTTGTTGTGCCAACAAAAATGGATACAACCTTTTCTATTTTGTTTTGTATTTTATATTTTGAAATGCTTTCAAAACCGTCAATAAGCTTAACGTGTATTCCGGTTTCTTCCAGCACTTCGCGAACAGCTGTCTGCTGTTTTGTTTCTCCCGGTTCGATATGCCCTTTGGGAAAGCCCCAGTGTGCCGATCTTCTGTTTTTAATTAAAAGATAGCGCACTTCACCCTTTATATCTCTGTAAACAACAGCGCCGCAGCTGCTTTCATAAAGGCATTCAAGTTTATACGCGGGAAAATCTTTTTTTGCGTCAATGTATTTAGCAATATCATTGATTATAAACCGCGTGCTTTTAGGCGCGGTTATTAAAATTTGCCTGCCGCCCGCTTTAGGGTTCAGCGTTGCTATAACTCGTCCGTCAAAATTACGAACGGGATGGTCTATGCCCATCACAAAGGAATTCAGATTTTCGTAACCGTAAACTGCCCCGTAATTCAGCGGATAAGTATAGCCCGTTTTTTCATCTGCCGTACCGATAGGATGATCTATTCGGATACGGATATATTTTCCGAGCATTTTTTCACCACCGTGCACAAGTTACATACATAGTTTATTATACAAGATTATATATAAATATACAAGCACAAAATAAAAAGAGCGGGCTGCTGCAAGTGAACAGCCCGTTCTTTAATTGTACGGATTATTTTACTATTCCTTTTTTGAACATTATATGCGCAGAAAGCAGGGAAACTACAACTCCTACGGGGATAAGAACACCCACGGCAAGGTCGCCCTTTACAAGCAGCATAAGGCATATTGCGGCAATCGGAACTATGCTGATCTTAAAATGCTTTGCAATGTAGGACATGCCGAGCGCGCCGAATAGGGCGGGCACTACCTGCTGAAACGCAGGGGCAAGCACAGAATCCTCAGCCGTAAGATACGGCAGAAACGGCGCAAATGCCACAACGCCTATTGCGATTATTATGGTAGTAACTATTGATGAAGTTGCTACGGCTATTGTGGAAAGAATTTCTCCCTCATCTGAATTTGCGTTTACCTTTGCGCTGTCCAGCGCAGAAAGAGCACAGGGTAATTTAAGGTTGTTTATATTGCCCGTTACAAAAGCAAGGTATGTTGCGCCTGAGCCGAGCAGGGGAGTGTATGTAAACACCTCTATAACCGCCGTGGGGTAAAATAGCAGCGCTATAGGCGCAAGCCCTTTGAATACAACGTCGGCATTCGGAAAAGCATTAAACTTTGCTGAAATGGCAAGCGGTATCATGATAAAGAAAAGAAGCGCTGTTATTACCCAAAATCTGCCGTAAATGTGGGTTCTGCTGTTATATTTATCCATACTAACCCCTCCATTCAAGAACGGCAATACCGCCGGGCAAAACTTCGTGCAGCAGTATTACGGCTCCCAGAGCTATAAACATACTAAGCGGCATTGCAAGCGGCTCAAGCCAGCTGATTTTCTTTTTCTTTTGTATCTGCATAAATACGAACATTGCCGCCATTGAAACAACAAGCGCCGCAACGCTCATTATTCCCGCGCCGTCGCCTATTTGGTCAGGCTCTCCCGTGCCGAGCACGGCTCTGCCTATAAATGCGCTGATAAGACCTATAAATGCCGCGGCACTCATTGTATTTGCCCATGCGGCGTTTTTGTTTACAGCTCCGCCTATCTTTTTCTGTATGAATTTAAGCAGAAACGGTACAAGTATAAGCGGCATTACGGAGCCGAGCGTCATAACCCAGGCAACTGCGGAAAACTCAACGGGATCGGTTATTTCATAAGAAAGTCCGCCCGTGTGGCCCATAACATCTATTGCGCTCTCTGCGGCGGGAACCTCATAAGAGATGGCTCCTATAACTGTAAGTCTTATCCACGGCAGCACAATTCCCAGTGCTCCGGACAGGGTAAGCACAGTTGCAAGTATAGAAATTGAAGGCGCAATTGAAAAAAGTGAGCTTGATACCATTGTGTTTTTCATAGTGGCGGTGGAAATGCCTATTTTCTTGCCCTGGCGGTAAGCCCTTATCAGGAAAAACAGGCTCTGTGCCAGCACGAAAACAACTACCGCACCGCCGATAATGTACATAAAAGCGCTTTCTTTGAAATCCATAGCGTTATTCCTTTCCCGCCATTTCGCGTATGTAGCGTTTGAAAAATGTTATTCCGGCGCCAAGTTGCTCTATCGGGCATCGCTCATTTGTTGAATGAGTTGTAAGCAGCAGGGAAGTGCTTACGGTAAACGGAGCAAAGCGGTAGATGTTTTTGCAAATCGGCTCGTAATGATAAGCGTCCGTTCCGCCCATAACAAGATACGGAGTTACTATATTTTTGCTGTCTGCCGCCAGCGAAAGCTTTTTCAGGGTCTGGAAAGACTTGGTGTCCGTAGGGGATACATAAGACGGCTCCTTGCCCTTTAAAAGCTCTATTTGGATATTATCGTTTTTTATAGCTTTTCTTATGTGCTCTTTGGTTGATGCTATGCTTTCACCCGGCATAATGCGGCAGTTTACCGTTACGCTGGCGCTTTGCGGCAGTACGTTTGCCGCAGGGGATCCGCTGCTCATAGTTACACCGATAGTTGTTCTGATCAGAGAAGCGGCGGGCGGGATCTTTGTCATAGCAAATTTTACAAGTGGTTTAAGCAGGGGATAGTTGCACATTACAAATCTGCCTGCATATGTGCATCTTTTGCCCACGCCTTTGAAAAGGTCATTTACGTAATCAGGCATCTTTGCCTTAAACTGATGATTTTCAAGCCTTACAACAGCTTTAGAAAGCTCACCTATTGCCGTATGCTTAGGCGGCTGGGAGGAGTGTCCTCCTTTTGCTTTTAAGGTAAGCCTGAAATCCGCGTAGCCTTTTTCAGCTACACCTATTCCGGCAAGATTGCCCTCAAGTATGCCTTTTACATTTGCAGGCAGCATTGCGCCGCCTTCGTCAATAACGCTGTCAAGTTCAACACCGCGGCTTTTCAGTGTTTCCATTATTGCTCCTGCACCTGATTCCGAAGCGGCAACTATCTCCTCGTTGTGTCCGAAGCACAGGTATATACTGCGCTTGGGTTCAAAGCCTTCCTCAAGCAGTGTTTCTATGCTTTCCATAACACACACAAGGTGGTTTTTCATGTCAAGCGCTCCGCGCCCCCAAACATACTCGCCGTCATTAAAGCCGTCAAACGGCGGATGTGTCCAGTCCCCAAGTGTGCCGTCCGAAATCGGAACAACATCCATATGGGATAAAAAGGCAATAGGTTTCAGCGTTTCATCACTGCCCTGCCATTTGTAAAGCAGGCTCGCGCGGCCTACCTTTTCCCTTGTAAGGTTCTTTGTTATAAGCGGATAAGAGCTTTCCAAAAAATTGTGGAATTTCTCAAATTCCGCCCAGTCAACCTTGCCGGGATCATCGTGAGAAACAGTTTTGATTTGAATAGCGTTGCTTAAATGTTCCGCCGTGCGTTCCACGTCAACTTTCTCCGGCGGAAGATCGATTTTCTGCGTTTTCTTTTCCTTAAAGAAAACAGCGTGAATGGCTGTGCCCAAAAGACACACGGCAATAACTGCCAGAATGATAATAAGGATTTTCATAACGATACCTCGCCGCACTTGCGTTAAACTTATGCCCCCAGCGGCTCACGGGCAAAAAGCATATCTACGAATCCATTATACAATGTTATTCACAAACAAAGCAATATATTTATCACGCGGCTTTTCAGAGTAATTAAATATTGTTTCAATCAGAATATCTGCGCTGTTACAAATAAAAAAAGAGCGCCCCAAAAGGGGCGCCCCGTAAATAACTCTGTTTAATTTTTAATTAAGCAAGAGTTTCAAGAACTCCGCACAGTTCGGAAATTACTTCGTCTGTTTCGCCGGTAAGAATTCCGAGTACGTTGTCAACAACACTGGAGATTGAATCGTCAGCGCCGCCGATCAAGCCGCCGATAAGGTTGCTGATGATCGAGTAGTTATCCTTGTAGTTGATTGTTTCAACCAAGTAACGAAGAACTGCGATAAGAACTTCGTTAGGATCAGCGTCAACATAAATTCTCTTTCCGATTGTTGAAGCCTGAGAAGCTTCGTCGGTGATTACCTCGCCGTGTGAAGCAAGCTGATACCAGTCAATTGGCATAAGCTCAATTCCGAGAGGTGATCCGCCGATCTTGATCATGCCGAGTACTGTGTTCAGAAGAGAAACAATGTTGTCTTTTCCGATAAGCGGTCTGAGTGAAGCAGAAAGATCATAAATATCGAACTTGTAATCGCTGCCTACAAGACCGAGCTTTCTGAGTTCGCTCTCAATATTAAGGCCTGCAGCTACAAGAATTTCATTTACATCTGCGATAGGCTGAACTGCGTCAAGCAGAGCTCTGATCGGAGTAAGAAGGTTCTCAATTATCTGAAGAAGTCCGTCATTTGCAAAGAAGAGTGCAAGGTTCGGAAGCATATCTGCAAGCGTCTGGATAGGCGCGTTGAGAAGGTCTTCAACTTTATCGAGAAGCGGGTTCAGGATGTCGATAAGAATGTAGTCATATTCTTTTGACATATCCTGTCTGTACTGATACTGAGTCTTGACATTGTAGCAACCGAATGCCTCAAGAAGAGGTACGATTGTTGATGTGTAACCGTCTGAGCCCGGAAGGTAAATGAGGTTGAACAGACCGAGTGAACCGTCATTAAGAAGTACATCGAGTACACCGTAGATCGGGCGAAGTACTGCGCAAAGAGCGTGTACGAAAGAGTCTCTGTCTGTTACGCCCCAAGAAAGGCTGTCAGCTTTTACACGGCTCCATGAGCCAGCGTTTCTGATTACGCGTGCTGCGCTTGAGTAAGACTGGCCGTAATCTTTGTTTTCAAGAAGATCTGCAACATTATCTGTTGAGAAGTCTATACCTGTCATCGCAAGAAGCTCTGTAAGGTTCATTGAGTCGTTAATCTTAACGCCCTCAACTGCGCCGTAAAGGCCTGTTGCGATTGTGCTGATGATGCTGTCGGTGTAAACGTTCTGAGTAACAAGACCGGAAAGGCCGCCCTCAATAAGTCCGCCGATAAGACCGTCAAGCATAGGTCCGAGGATTGTAAGGAAGTCCATATCAACCGTTGTGGGATATGTGAACTCATAATCCTTGTAAACGAAGCCTGAGTAATCAAAGAATACGTTTGTAGGCTCACTAAGCAGGAGATAGAATACTGCAAGAACAACATCGTCTTTCTTTGCGGTAGCTATCTGACCGAATACTGTGTCAAGAATGTTAAGGATAGTATCATTATTCTTGATAGCGTCAATACCGCTGATAAGCTTGTTGATTGCGGCAGAGTTCTTGATAAGTACGTCTTCGATGTAGCGAAGTACGCTTACAAGTACCTGACCCTGATTATCAAGGCTTGCAAGTCCGCCCCAGTCAATGTCGCTGAGCTTGATATTGATGCCCTTGTCTTTGAGAATGCTGTTAACAAGCGGGATAAGGATATCCTGAATGTTAAGGCTCTCGCTGAGATTTGTAAGTTCAAGGTTAAGATCGCCAAGGTCAATTCCGATAAGACCTTCAAGAAGATCTTTAAGAGATTTGCCTGCAATCTGCTCAACAAGATCGTCTGCATTGATGCCGTTCTTGTTGAGAACATTGATGAGATCTGTGATAGGAGCAAGCAGGTTGCTTACAGCCTTACCAAGACCGTTGTTGTCAAGGAATGCAGCAAGTTTCGGGAGAGCAGCAGTAAGAGTATCAAACGGAGCTGCTGTTACATCGTTAAGGAAATCAACGATAGGATTAAGAATGTTAATCAGAAGATTATCTTTTGCTGCTTTGTAATCTTTAAGATACTCGTCGTAGTTCTTGCACTCAACATTGAATGCGTCAAGAAGCGGCATAATTGCGCTTTCATAGCCGTTTCCGCCCTTGATTGTAAGAACGCTGAGTTCTTCAATTACCGGAACAAGATCAATCTGGATTGTTGAGGTCTTGCTGCCCGGGTTATCAGTATTGTTAACATAAATTGTAAGAATACTGTTGTTAAGTACGAGTTTAACATTAGCATTGAGCTGAACTTCAACATCGAAGTCTCTGAGTACCTGTGCTGCGATTGCGGCAAGGTTAGCATCGCCCTCTGCAAGGAATGCTGCAAGTACATCGTTTGCAGGTCTTGCAAGAGCTGCAAATGCCTTTACAAAGCCTTCCTGAGCCTTAGCGGAACCATCTGTGAAGCCCCAGTTGATTGTGCCTACCTGGCTCCAGGAGCTGCACTTTCTGAGTGTTGATGCAGCTGATGAGAATGTTGCGCCGTAGCTGCTGTCCATAAGGTAATCAGCAAGCTGTGACGGTGAGAATACGAATATTCCGTCTGCGTCATTATTAGATTTCTCTTCAATGCCGCCGTAAACTGCTTTTGCAAGCTTGGTAAGGTTTTCGTTTGTGAAGATCAAACCGTTGAGAAGTTCGCTCAGGCTATCCTGATCAATTACATCGAATTCCTTAAGAAGCGGGAAGATGTTTGCTACGAGTTCATCAAGGCTGTCGATTGCGTCTTCTGCATCCTGAGCAGTAATGCCTGTAGGATATTCGAAGTCATTTGCCTCTTTCTTATACTCGTTATACATCCATTCAAGTTCCTTCGGATTCTGGATGGATGAAACAATGTCTTTAAGAAGATTAAGAAGTGATGCGGAATCATAGCTTGTAATAATATCTTTAAGCCAAGGAAGCTTGCTGCCCATAAGCTGACCTAAGATTGTATCATCTGTAAGGAGATCTACAGCTATGGTGTAAAGCATAAGTACAAGCTTTTCGTTAGATGTTGTATATGGCTTGATTATTGAGAATATAACATTCTGATAACCTGCAATGCTTGTGCCTGCTGCCATATCAATAAGTGAGAACAGGATGTTTCTGCTAGGAATTATGCTTGCTACCGTATCTTTTGCGCCTGCAATTATATCGTTAAGCATTTCACCAAGAGTTGGTGACAGATAAGCTGCAATGTTTGCAGCGCCGCTTAATTCTTTTGTAACGGTGTCTAACGCTGAATTAATTATCGAGTTGAGGAAATCATCCTGAACGATATTGAATATCGCTCTTACCAATCCAAGAAGTCCTGAAACAGGAGCGTCAAGGAATGAGCCGAGAATACCTGAAACAGTGTCAAGGATAGCATAAACAGCATCCTCACCGGTTGCGTTCTCAGGAAGCTTTTCTGTGTAATCAACGCCCATAGCGTCACAAACAGCACCGAGAATAGGTGAAACCTCGTTGTCATATATTCCGCCCTGAACAAGGAGTACACCAAGGATTGAAGGAATTACGCCAAGAGAATCTATAAGATCTCTGTAGAATGTTTCTTTGTCGCCGTCCTTGAGGTTGTCATAACCAAGGTCTTTAGCATACTTGCTGTCTTTTGCAAGATCGCTCCAGCTGAAATGCTCGGAAATACCTTCGTCAATCACATCTGAACGTACGGCGATTGCGCTTGGGGAAATAATTCCGTTTACAGCGCTTGTTATAACCTTATTGTTATCGCCAGCGATAACAAGATTATCGTTGATTAAACCTTCAATAAGAGCATATGTCTGAGTAACAAGATTTGAAAGGTTTTCCTTTGTGTATACCTTCTTAGGATCAACAGGGCCGTTGGCGTCTGCATTTGCAGAACCGTCAGCGTTTGTGCTGCCTGCGTTAATTACTTTGAGGTATTCAGTAATAAGGTACCAAACCTGATCAGCTTCGTCCTCGCCGAATGCGTTTGTAAGGAATGTTACAACGCCGGAAAGAATTCCGTCTACTTCGTCAAGGCTGTAACCGTTCATATATGAGTTTGAAAGGAGAGCTGAAAGAAGCGAGTCAAGAGCATCGATAAGTCCCGCTGCGCCTTCAATATTTTCATTGTCTTTAACGATGTTCGGAAGATTGTTCTGAATAGAATCAATAACCGGAGTAAGGATAGAGCCTATATTAAGACCGTTCTCCGTACCTGTTGACGGTTCTTCACTTACATCGCCTGTTGAAGGATCCTCAGTAGGCTCTTCTGTTGTATCGCCGCTGCCTGTATCAGATGTATTGGCTTCAACGATATCCATAACGATTTCAATAATCTTGTCAAGATTTATAAGCAGGAAGTAAGCATTGAGAGTATCAAGACCTACATAGCCGTTTTCCTGTGTTTCAAATGTAAATGAATTAGTGCTTTCCCTTGTCATAAGGAAGAAGCCGTTTAATACGTCTGTAAGAACGCTTGTTTCACCGAACAGATCAAGAGCATTGAGAAGCGATGTAACCATCGGGATCTCCTTAGTGATCAAGTTGTCTGTATCTGAAACAAGGTCATTAAAGATATCGGTAATGGCATTTAACCAGTTGTTTACGAACATGTCAACGAATGTTTTAAGCACTTCTTCTGAAGGATCTGTCTGTGTAGCAAGATCCTTGAACTGCTGAACGCTTACGTTGTATCTGCAGTCGGATTCTTCATCCACTGCAAATTCGCCGAATGCCCAATCAGAATCAACCTCATATTTTGCAAGGAACTTCTGACCGATATCATTGATAAGAGAAGGAATAGATACAAGAAGGTTGTTCAGGCCTTTGTTTGTTGGAACGCCTGATTTGTTGTAGCTCTTTACATCTTCGCCGTGTTCAGCAACATAAGCATCAACTGCTTCTGTTCCGAATGTTGCAAGTTCTGTAACGAGTTCGCAAATAGCCTTCTGTGTCTGGGGATCTTCATTTTCATCCGCTTTGCCGAGGTCGCTTATAGCCGCATTAGCAATCGCCTCGTCAACAAGATAAATGTTAAGAATTACGGGAACTCTGTCTGTAGCATTGCCTTCGTCATCATATTTTGTGCCGTAAGCGCCTGTTTCAGTTGCACCGTAAGTGAAAGTGCCGTCTCCGTTATCGGTACGATTATAATAGGTATATGTATAATCATTATCGCCGAGCAGCCAGTGAAGCAGTGTAGGAAGAACTTCGTTCAGATCCCATCCGAGCTGACCGATACCGGTAGCGCTGCCTGCATCCTGAGACTGATCTTTAAACAGAAGCGGGATAAGGAGGTTGAGTATTCCGTTAAATGCGTCGCCTTCTTCGTTAAATGCGGCGGGAACAACAACTTCGTCAATAAGTACAACAAGTGTTGGGATAAGGTTAAACAGTGTTCTTATCGGATCTTCAGCAAGATTCTTATAAACATCGGTAAGTACGTCCGCAAGCGGAACTTCCGTTGTAAGAAGATTCTGAAGCATGCTGTTGATGTTTCCGATAACTCCGGGAACAAGGTCGTCAGCATCCGGATCAAGATACTGATTAATATAACCGTTCAGAAGATTGTTAACCAGGTCAATTGAAACATCTGACGGAATCGCATAATTATCATAATCGTATCTTTCAGTAATAGAAGGTGTTACTACTTTGATATCAAGCAATTGCTTTGCAAATATCAGATAGTTGTTGTTAACTGTAGAAGGTGCGCCTTCAATATACTGATACAGATAATAGTAAGCGAAATCGTTGTCAACTTTTGTCTTGTATTTAGCAAGAGCAGGATAGTTGGAATTAGTTACCTCTGTTCCGGGCTGCCAGTTTCTGAGCTGAGGAACTGAGCTGTTATCAATGTAAATATCAGCATAGAATTTAACTACTTCATTAGTAATTTCAGTGCTGTTCTTAATATCATTTTTAATGTTTGCGAGGTTTTGCGCAGTGGTAGAATAATTGTATTTTGCTGCGATTTCCTTTAACTGAGAAAATTCCTCATCATCCATTACGCATGCAAGTCTAACAGATTCTGCTTCGTCAAAGTCAGCAAAGAAGCCCATTTCAACGAGTATCTGCTCAACCGTGCTGTAATACCATTCATTTCCTGAGTCCGTACTGTCTCGCGGATATGGACCGTCAGGGAACACGTCAATTCCGTTAAATTTAAGCGTTTCGTAAATTCCGTCAAGAATATAACGGTTGTTGTTGTTGAATTCGGCATCACCTAATCCTACAAGAGGAAGAATATAAGTGCTAAAGAGATTGTATGAAAAACCGGTGTCCTGATTATATGCCGAATCGTACCAGTATTTTCCTGACTCAAAAGTAACTGAATATGAATTTTCTTCAGGTATACCAAGTTCGTCAACATTCTGCTCAAACGTAAAGGATGTGCCTTCAGGTAAAGATGCAATCATTGCACCTGCAATCTGAGCGTAATCAGTAGTAAGAGCCTGATTGTAGTAATAATAAATAGCATCAAGCAGTGAAAGTGTTTCGCCTTCGCTGATTATGCAGTTTCTCTGAGCATAGTAAGAAACGTAATTAATAAACGGAGTGAAATCGAAATCATCATCGGTCTCAGTTGTTCCGTTATCATAGATGTTTCCGTTAGCCTGAACGCTGTCAGTGAATTCTTTAAGTGTTGCAGTACCGTCGGCAAGAGGAACAGCTCCTATATTTTCATGAGAAGCGGGAACACCTGCTGCACCGAGTGCTGCCCATGCATTGTAAACAGTTTGGAATTCCGATGTTTGATCATAATAAAATACTAAGAGATTTGTAGTTGAGCCAGGAACACCTACGCCAAACCCTTTTGAACCAAGCAATGAGGTCAAAATCTCATCTACTTGTGTGGTCATGGAATTATAAGTGTTGTCATAAGCATTGAGCAGAACTTCAAGTTGTTCAAGAGTGCTGCTGCAAAAATCTCCAATCGCTCCACCGGCATCTTTATTATCCTTACAGATGGTATAAAGATTCCAAAAGTCGATTGCGGCATCCGGATCGTTAAGATATGAATACTTTTCTTCTGAAAAAGCATTATAATCCGAACCAAGAATCGTCTGCATGTCAGACGATGTTCCGAGAAGACCCATAAGCATCGGCGAAAGCTGTGCTAAAAGCTCTCCTATCGGATTTTCGGATGCCAGAACGGCATCAACATTAACGCCCGCTCCTTCAAGAGTGCTCCTCAGAGCCTCTATGAGAACCGGAGCATATGTGTCGACGAGATTATTGAGGCCGTCATATGTAAGGGTAACGGCTTTGCCTTCGTCGTCAACATAGGTGAATACTTCATCCTCTGGTTCGGCTGCGAACGCCGCAAATCCGACGGAGCATGTTGTAATCACCATTACTACAGCTAAGAAAAAGCTGAGTAATCGTTTGCTCGTTTTCATAATCATCTCTCCTTCTTTATATGATTTGGGAAAGGGCTTCCCCATAACGCATGGATATTGCCAAAAACAAGCATTAAATATTGCTTCACAACTTATTTTTGGGCGCAAAGTACCCACACGCACGAACAATACAATTTATTTATACCAAATATAAGAAACAAAGTCAACAACTTTTTTAACATTGAGTTCATACTTAGGTGGCATTTGTTAACAATTGCAGCTGCTTTCTTTCCAAAAAATAGGGTATATTGCATAAAAAATCAAAGGAAAAAGACGTTTTTTGAAAAAAATCACTGACAATAATTTTACTTTACATTGGCTTGCACAAAATGTGGATTACTGTCGAAATGTATACAATATGTTGTTATGTAAAGCAAAAAGCTTTTACAAAAATTACAGCAGGTAATACACTTTTTGAATGCTATTTGTAAAATTATTGTAAAAAAAATATGAATAAATTGTTAAAATAATTCTGTCAAATTATACAAATACGAAACTGCAAATTTGGACAATCAACCAAAAAAATTATTTCGTAATTGTTAATATTGACTTTTTTTTGACGCTGTGATTTAATGGGTATAAATGGAGTAATTTATTTATTCATATTATACAACCGATTTGCAAACGGGCTAATGCCTGCTTGCCGTGCTAATTCGGATTGCCCGGTGGTCAGAGTGCGGTGCAAACGGCTAAAAATACTTCATTTGTTTAAAATTTATTCACGGAGGTAAAATTGTGAAAGTTAAATTCGGCAAAAAATTGCTTGCTTTATTTTTAGCAGTTGTTCTTGCTCTCACAGCTTTCTCAGGCGCATTTACTGCATTTGCTGCCAGTGATTCACCGTATCACGATGACGCTATCAGCGATGAGCAGGTAAACGCACTCGGCTGGGTAGAACTTACAGACGAACAGACTGCAGAAGCTCTGCTTGATTATCTTGATTCTGTTCTTGCGGATGTAGCAATTCCGGTTAACCTCAATGTAAACGTTGTTATCACATCACTCAGTATCAACGGCACGATAGACAGCGTCAGCGGTCTTTTGGATATCGTAACGCAGCTTAACACGTTCCTTCAGAACAATAGCACACTGCTCGGTATGGCGGGTGATGCGAAAAACATCAATATTTCCGACCTTGCAGGGCTCAGCTATTCAACAACTGATTCAGGTTATCCTGCATGCGGTAAGGATTACAGAGCAAACAATTCTGCAAAAGATATTGTAAAGGCTCTCATCACAACGATTTACAGGAACACAACAAACTGGGATGGCGGTCATGCTATTCTCAAGCAGGTTCTTACAGGACAGCTTAACCTTGGTTCTATCGTTGAGGACATGGTTGGTGTAAACATCTGGCAGCTCCTTAATGATAACCTTTTCTCAAGCCTTTTCGGCGAGCCTCTTCCGAGTGGATATCAGGATAATCTTGTTTTCCACATTGTAGCTAAGCTCCTCACAAGCAAAACTGATTGGTATACAGAGGAAGAAGCAAATCATATCTATAATGGTGACGCTGGCTATGAGCTCGATACAGTGCTCTTCAAAGCTTTAAGTGAAAAGCTCCTTCAGCAGATCAATGTTCAGGTAACTTATCCTGACGGAACAAATTCAAAAGATCTGTATGAACAGGGTATCAAAGATCCTAATCTTTGCTATACCACTGACGGTAATGTGTATATCTTCCAGTATGATGAGGACGGAGACGGCACAGACGATGCGAAACTTACGCTCGAAACTTCAACAAGCCTTTCCGATTTCGCTTATAACGCATTCGGCATTGCTTGGAAGACAGTTCTTTCTCCCACTCTCAAACTCATAAATTCTGCTGTTAAGGATTATGACTGGGATTACACTCAGTGGTATCTCGGAAAAGGATATGAGTGGAACTACAGCGATGTAGCTTCTAACTATGCAGAAAGTTATGTTCAGGCTTGGGCTTCAGAGGAAGGCATTGATCTTGAAGCTGTAAAGGCAGATCTTACATACGACAGAAATGTTGTTGAGGATGCAGTTTACAACTGGAGAGACATCGATTCTACAAAACTCTTTAACGAGCTTCGCAGAAGTCCTCTCATGGTTTACTACTTCAAGGCTCCTACCGGTCCTCTTAACACTAATCTCAAGTGCACAGGAACTCCTAACCTTGATAACTTCATGGAAAATGAATATTCAAATTACACCTCGCTTCTCGGCGGTCTCAATGACTTCCTTGTAGCAGCTGTTAAGGACTTCCTTCCCGGATATGACGCATCTGCTCTTACAACTACCGGAAACAATTCAGATCCGGCAACAGTTGCAAAGACACTTGTTGCAAATGCTCTTAAAGTAGTTCAGTATGTTGCTGACGAAACAGATAAGAATATTCTTTCTGCTTTCTATCATAACAACGGCGATGATGCGGTTCTTTCAGAAACAAACTTCGAAGAAGCTATGGTTCCGTTCCTTATCGCTTGTCTTGAAAACAATCTTGACGGCCTTCTTGGTCAGGTTCATAAAGATAAGTGGGATGCTTGCAACGACGCTGAAGGCGTAGCTGCTGTTGCACTTGAAGAATATCTGTCAGATATCCTTCCGAACCTTGACTACTCAAGCATGATCACAGTTGGCGAGGACGGCTATTATGACATCAGTCTTGATACCATTCTTGCTATGGCTCGTGACGCTGTAGGCTATGTTATGACTCAGTTCGTTCCTGTAAAGGACGGCAACGGCAATGACTGGAGCATTTATGACGTTACTACTGCTCAGACTTATGAAGAGCAGAAGTCTACGAAGACAGATATATTCTCTCTTCTTAATTCAGTTATCGTTTATTATGCAGATGATAAGGGCGTAGGCTCACTCCTTGGCTGCGTTGACGAAAGCGGCAACTGCACCATTACAAGCAGCAATTCAATTTGGGCTAATATTGATATAATAGCTAATCAGCTTCTGCCTGTACTCGGTGAGCTTCAGTTCAGCGATTCTTCTAAATACGGTCAGTTCGATTCTGAAGACCTTATCTGGAATGATATCGTTTCAAGCGTACTTAACATCGGCGATACAACAGGTCATGAAGAAACAAACGGCGGCGGCATCACAAACTTCATTTATAAGCTTGCCGGCATAATCAACGCTCCTTCAATCAGCACTAAGGGCGTAGATATAGTTGTTTATAATCTTGTTAAGGATCTCATGAATGGCGTGCTTGATTCACGTTATTCTAATTCCTATTATAATGGACAGCATGTAATTCCTGATGTTACAGGAACAGCAGCTGAAGCAAATCCGTTCCACAACCTCATTCAGAGAGACGTTCTCGGCGGTAAGGTTGGCGATGACAGCGATATCGGTATCTTCGGTAAATTCGTTGTAAATGTATACGAAGCTGCCGGCTGCGGAAGCTATCCGGAAACAATCTGGAAGGGCCTTATGTTTGCAGCACAGGCTGTTGCAAGCTTCGTTCCTGCTTTTGCTCCTCAGCTTCAGGATTATGAAGTTGGCGACCTCGGCGTTTCTCAGACTGATAGTGCCGTTTCTTCATATTCATACGGCGGAACTATCGAGTTCAAAATGAATCTTGAGAACCTTGGTCACGGTATTAACCGTTATATCCAGGACGGTAACGGCGGTTACAAACAGCTTGACCGTTCATACATCAAGATTGAAAGCATTACCACCGATAAGGGTAACTTTAATTACGGCTCTTACGATAGCGTAATCGCACCTGAAAAATCTACAACTGTTCCTGTAACAGCTTCACTTAGCGAAGGCGATTTCGCAGGTCAGGTTGATACAGTTGTAACAATCAGCGTAAATTACAAGATCGTTAAAGAAGACGGCGTTACTCCTTATGATGATTACGGCGGAATCTATGACAATACTTTAACTAAGAAGTTATACTTCTATGTATCAACTGAGAATGACTGGTATAACCTTACTTATGATACCAGCTCAGGAAGCGGCTTCACGCAGACTTTCGGCACACAGAGCGGCAGCGCTACTGGTGCATACTCTTCGTTGACTGCAAGAGTTGTCGAGACCGGTTTGATTGTGAAGAAATATGGTAATGTTCAGTATCCTAACGAGATTATCGTAAGAACATCTCAGCTTGATAACATTAATTACCCGATGTATCTTTACAACAGTACTGATGGCAAGGGTATTGACGGTATCGTAGCCGTTAAGAATATTAACGGTCAGGATTATTTTGCTGCTACCTGCGATCCTGCTACAGGTGACCTTGTAAACGTATTCTATTACGATTACTATCAGAACGGCGAGTGGGTAACAAGCAATCCTCTTAACAGAACAGACCTTATGAACCTTATGTCACAGGATGTTTCTGTTCAGGATTACAGATTCCATGTAATCTGCACATACGATCAGATTGATTCGTTCACATTCAGCCAGGGTTATCGTCCGGGCACTCACTCAGCTGAAATGGGCGAGGACGGTAGCTACAGCATTATCTGGCTTCCTATCGACAGCGGCGATGCATATAAAACTGCTATCGATTACTCAAAGACTGAGCCCGGCGATGTATCACTTTCATCCGGTATCCCCGGTATCGTTCTTGCGTTCAACAAGATCACAACAAGCGGCTCTAACCAGAGCATGGACTTCCTTGTTTGGGATCAGGAAACACAGGTAACTGCCGGCACAACCAAGGAAAGAGGAGATATCAGCTATCGTATCATCAGTGGTTATCCGCAGACATTCTCAATGCCTATAACTGTTGCTGATGATACAGGTGAAAGCGAGAGAGCGGTTTCTCTTTACACCGATGCTCTTACATTCATCAATAACTATACAAGCGAAGATGTAGACAGCGCAGAAGTTTATAATTACTTTACAGAAGCTGTTATGGACGTTCTTGCAGCTCAGGAATATCCTATTACTACAGACAACGCTCTTGAGTATGGTTCAACAAAGGCAAACCTTGCTACTTATACAAGCACAACCAACCCGATTGGCGATATTGCTTATAAGACCGCAACAGTAGATGAGCTTGCTGGTTCTGAGTTCTCTTCACTTCGTGTAGGTTCTTACCTCAATAACGGCGTTTATTACACAACACGTTATGAGAACAGCGAAGGCACCGTTGTTTATGATAATCCTATCTTCAGCAACGTTAAGGCAACTCCCGGCAACGGTCTTACAGCGACAGATGAAACTGTTGAGATCGAAATCGACGGTGAAGCTCAGACACTTGATGTCTATACCCTTGATGGTACAGATATGAAGGTTGTATATGTAAGAGAACCTGGTCAGGATGCTCAGAAAGAATATCATCTTCTCAATGAAGTTCAGTATGTAGAAGAGTGGACAGACCTTGGCTCCGGCTCAGGTGAATTGTTAGAAGATCCGTATCTCATGGCTACGGAGGAGCAGGCAACAGATGCTGCTGGAAATCTTCTTTACAATGAAATTTCCTTCACATACAGAGATTCAGCTAACAAGTCAACATCTTCAACAGATCCTGACTGGAAGTTTAAGCTTGCAGAAACAAGCTACGGCGTAGTTGATGATCCTTCATTACGTGGCGTTATTGCTACTGCATCAGATAAAGCAGAATATGCTTTACAGCTTGTAAATGAGCACCTTAACGTATCTTACGGTACAGATCTTTTCCAGAATGTTGCTATAATTAGATCTGGTCTCGATAACAGAGACTTTGAAGTTGTAAGCTATGAAAACATGGCTGCTGCAGGCCGTGAGGCTGAAGCCCTTATCTCGGTAGATTACTATAATGATTATTATATTAACGGCGAGTCCGGCGAACAGCTTGCATTCTCTGGTCTTGATTCAGAGGCAGAGGATCTTCTTGCAGCTTACAATGCATCAAATGAAACAACATATACTCTTTCTGATTTCACTAAAGAAACAGATCTTGAGCAGAGTGTTGCTTCTTCATCTTCTGCAACCTTCGAACTCAAGGAAGCAGCAAGACTCTTTGAAGTATATCTTGATGTCGTAACCGAGCGCGGATATATCGGTGACAAGCTTGAGGCTGAAATCTCTTGCGCAGTAAACGGTAAATCCAACCCGGATAAAGACAAACTTGATACTCCTTACACATCTGTTGTAGTTAACGTTGAAGAAGCTTCTTACAGTGTTGACGGCCAGACATATACAGCAGATAACAATAAGGATGGCGTTACCTACACAGCAGAAAGCTGGGCTGCGTTCATCGATGCTCTTGATACAGCTGTTAATGCTGCAGTAGAGGGCAACTCAACTTATCCTTATGCTCAGGAAGGTATCTATCAGCCTGCAAATAAGGATCAGTACACACTTCAGATATCTGATGTTTACGGTATCAAAGCAAATCTTATGCGTGCTGAAAACGGTCTTACCGTTGATAACGGTGAAGTTCCTGCAGAGGGCTACACTGTATCTGCTTATGTTGGAGCACTTGCAACTCCGGCTGATGAGTATGGTTCATACGCTACCACAGGCGCAGTTGTAACTATTACTACTGATGCAGGCGAAATCAGTGCAACAACTGATGATGCTGGTAAGTTTACTCTTGAGAATGTTCCTAACGGTACTTATGAAGCAACAATTACTTATAAGTATGGTTTCAGCAGAACATTTACAATTATTGTAAACGGTGCAGATGTAACATCTGAAACAATGGTAGGTATCGTTGCATGTAACTGGGACGGTAATACAAGTATTAACAATATTGACTATTCTGAATTTGTAAAACAGAATGGTAAAACCGTTCAGGATGAGGACTACGATGTAGGCTTCAACCTTGATAGAAATACATCTATCAATAATATCGACTATTCGATTTATTCAAAATTTGTTGGTAAAACAGCAAATGCTATGGAGTATGCTGATACAGTAATTCAGTAATCCTAAATCTTAATATATCCGGCGGGGGCAACCCTGCCGGATATCACAAATCTAAAAGTAAACTTGGGGTTTTTATGCAGAAGATAATTTTTAGAAAAAGATTTTGTGCTTTGCTCGCGGCACTGGCAGTAGCTGCCACTATTTCTTTCGGGCAGTTTACAGTAAGCGCTGAAACACAGCAGGGCGCTCTCGGCACGCAACAGCCGGCAATAGTTGCTGCATATACGGATGCAGACGGCAATACTTATGACGGTAATGCTCTCGCTCCCGGCAGTTATACTATGACCTTGTCTGTTTCGGATTTATATTCGGTTGCGGATGTGCAGCTTACCGCTTCCTTCGATGAGGAAGTACTTTCGTTCAGCCTCCTCGGAGAAACGCTGCTTTCCGATACTCTTCCGCATATGTATGGTCAGGTTATGTCCCGCACTGGCGGTGAGTTTTCGTTTTTCTTAATTTCAACGAATAGTGATATGACCGTTCTTCCTGATAACGGCGCGGTTCTTCTTTCAATAGGCATAACCGTAAAAGGTGATACACCTGTTGATATGCAGAATGTTCTTGATGTTAATGAAAGCCCCGATTTTACATATATCAGTGTTAATTACGGCGATTCTGATGGCACAATACATAATTGTTATGCTCTGTCAGATCCGGAAACTTTTTCCGGTACAGTCTATACAATGACTTGTGATTTGTCGCCTGATACAACACAGTATTTTACAGTATCAGCTTATGTCGGCGCACTTGCAACTCCAACCGATGAATATGGCTCTTACGCAACAACTGGAGCTGTAGTTACTATATCAACCGATAAAGGTGAGATCAGCGCAACAACTGATGACACCGGTAAGTTTACGCTTGAAAATGTTCCGAACGGTACCTATGTCGCAACTGTTAAGTATAAGTACGGATTCGACAGAACATTTACAATTACTGTAAACGGTGCAGATGTAACATCTGATACAATGGTTGGTATTGTGGCATGCAACTGGGACGGTAATACAAGTATTAACAATATTGACTATTCTGAATTTGTAAAACAGAATGGTAAAACCGTTCAGGATGAGGACTACGATGTAGGCTTCAACCTTGATAGAAATACATCTATCAATAATATCGACTATGCAATTTATTCGAAATTTGTTGGTAAAACAGCAAATGCTATGGAATATGCTGATACAGTAATAAGGTAATTATTTATTGGAGGAACTTTATGAGAAGCTTAAAGAAAGCTATTGCTGTACTACTTTCAGTATTGATGGTAGTGTTAAGTTTCCCAATGGCTTCATTTGCATTACCTAATGAGAATGATCCTGAAGGAATTTATTCTAAAGATGATGATGTAGAAGTTCATGCATATATTGCAAACTATGATGGCGAATATGCATATGGTTATGCAGCTGGTACTGTAGAATTCTTTGATCCTACACAGCCGCTTAAAAAATCAGATCTTTCATCATCTGATGGATGTTTTGCTCTCATCATTACAGTTGAGAATCTGGATGAATGTTTTGCAGCAAGCCTTTGGTTTGAAACAGACTGGACAAAAGTAGCTCCTGCTCTTTATGGCAGAAGAGGACTTACAACAGGTGATGACGCAGTTGATCCTATAGAGTCAGCTAAAGATTATGGCTTTAATGAATGGGATACAACTGGTACAGCATCAAAATATCCTAACGAATATCAGGCTACTTACGTATCTGTATTGTTCAACGGTTCAGCGCCTGTAGATTATACACCTCAGCCTTATTGTGGCGAAGGTGAAGGATATGATGGTACAGTTCTTGCGGTATTTGGTTTCCAGATGCTTGAAGACGAACTTTATATTCCTGACGCTATTCCGCTTCAGTTATCAGATTACAATAACTATTTCCGTGATAGCCAGACAAACGAGAACCACGCTATAGTTCCTTATGGCGCACTTGATGCCTATGGCAATCCTTCACCATATACCAAGTTCATATTCCCTGAATGGGGTATTATGCCTGAAGAAGAGCCTGGTACAGATGTAACCTACACATACACATTTGCAAACGGTGAAACTGAGCAAGTAACTGCAGCAGCAGGAGAAGCACCGGTAGCACCGGAAAACACAGCAAATACAGCGGCTACATCAAATAATGACGGCACACATACTTACACAACATATTCATGGCCTGAGTGGGTAGATGGCACCA
>UQBX01000018.1 GCA_900539425.1 uncultured Oscillospiraceae bacterium
CAGGCGCTACAGGCGAAAAAGGAGATACGGGTGCTACCGGTGCAACAGGCGCTACTGGTGATAAAGGAGATACAGGTGCTACCGGTGCAACAGGCGCTACAGGTGATAAGGGAGATACGGGAGCTACCGGTGCAACAGGTGCTGCTGGTGAAAAAGGAGATACGGGTGCAACTGGTGCTACTGGCGCTACAGGCGAAAAAGGAAATACGGGTGCTACCGGAGCCACAGGCGCTACTGGTGATAAAGGAGATACAGGAGCTACCGGTGCAACAGGTGCTCCGGCACTGAATTCTTTTGCTTCTTTCTACGCATTTCAGCAATTGCTCAGCCAAGGCACTCAGATACCCGTAATAGAAGACGTTTCAGATACAGAGGGAAATATAGAGCAAACTTCAAGCTCAGTAATAACGCTTCAGCCGGGATATTATCTTGTTTCATATAAAGTTTCGGGCATATTTCAAAATGCAAATTATATGCAGGTTACGCCGTCATATAACGGTTCGCCGCAGCTTCAATACGGTATATATTTTGCTACAACAACAAACGGTTCAAGTGCAACAGGCTCATCAACATTTATTATTGACGCACCGTCTGAAACGCAGTTTTTTCTTTCGTATTCAGGTTCAGCAAACGCCAGAGACGGAGAAGTAAATTTAACATTTTTAAAACTGAACAGGTAAAATCTGAAAGTATATTCATTAACAAATAATCGATAATGTCTTATTATCTCTTGTACTTGCGTCCTTGTTATGTTACAATATTGTCAATATTAACATATCAGAGAGGTAAATATATGGAAAGAGAAAAGCTTAAATCCCGTTTGGGATTTATTTTGCTGTCCGCCGGCTGTGCTATCGGCATCGGTAATGTATGGAAATTCCCTTATATTGCCGGAGAAGGCGGCGGCGGTACATTTGTACTTTTTTATTTGATTTTTTTGGTAATACTGGGTCTTCCTATTTTGAGTATGGAATTCGCAGTAGGCAGAGCGTCACAGAAAAGTCCTATTAAAGCATATCAGGCACTTGAAAAGCCAAAACAAAAATGGCATATACACGGTTATTTGACTCTTATAGGCTGTTATCTGCTTATGATGTTTTATACCTGTGTATCAGGCTGGATGCTGCAATATTTTTATATGACAGCTACAGGCAAACTTGAAAACCTTGATACTCAGGGTGTTGAAAATGCCTTTAACAATATGCTTGCCGATCCCGGAACTATGTGTTTCTGGACTATACTTGTAGTTTTACTCGGTATTATTGTTTGCGCTAAAGGTCTTCAAAACGGCCTGGAAAAAATCACCAAAGTAATGATGGTTGCGCTCCTTTTAATAATGATAGTGCTGGCTATAAACAGTTTTACTATGGAAGGCGCAAAAGAAGGCCTTTCATATTTCCTGCTTCCCGATTTTGAAAGAATGAAAGAAGTAGGAGTTATTAAAACGCTTGTAAGCGCAATGAATCAAGCGTTCTTTACACTCAGCCTGGGTATAGGCGCTATGGCGATATTCGGAAGCTACATCGATAAAAAGCACACACTTCTTGGCGAATCCGCAAGAGTTGTTGTTCTTGATACATTTGTTGCCATCTCAGCAGGTCTTATTATATTCCCTGCCTGCTTTACATACAATGTTGACCAGACTTCAGGCCCGAGTCTTATTTTCATCACGCTTCCCAATATATTTGCAAATATGCCAATGGGAAGATTGTGGGGCAGCATTTTCTTCCTGTTTATGTCTTTTGCAGCTCTTTCAACTATATTCGCAGTATTCGAAAATATTATCTGCTGCACGATGGAACTTACAGGTTTCAGCAGAAAAAAATCTTCAGCTATAAACTTTTTCCTGATTTCCGCCCTTTCACTCCCCTGCGTACTCGGATTTAATCTTTTGCAGTGGGACGGCTTCTCAATATTCGGCGGAACAATAATGGATCTTGAAGACTTCCTTGTAAGTAACATCTTTCTTCCTCTTGGCTCCCTTGTATATCTTCTTTTCTGTGTCAGCAAAAAAGGCTGGGGCTGGAAAAATTACATGGCAGAAGCAAATGCAGGTAAAGGTCTTAAAGTTAAAAACTGGATGAGAGTTTATCTTACATATATCCTTCCGCTGATTGTTATTTTCATTTTCCTGTTCGGAATTTACGATAAATTTAAAACACTCTTTTAACAAATAAAAAAACTAAAAAGGGAGACCTTCACAAAGAAGTTGTCTCCCTTAGCTTTTTTTCATTAAGAATGTTTATAAGATTTACAATTTAACAACAAGATAACCACATAAACACTGCGGCTATACAAAATGGTCAAGCTTATTTTATGGAGAAATAAGATGAAAACAATATATTTAATTGGCGGAACAATGGGAGTTGGCAAAACAACAGTATGCCAACAGTTAAAACAAGATTTGTTTAACAGTGTTTTTCTTGATGGCGACTGGTGTTGGGACGCTAACCCGTTCAAAGTAAATGAAGAAACAAAAGCAATGGTAATAGATAATATTTGTTATCTGATCAATAATTTTCTGCATTGTTCTGCTTATGAAAATGTGATTTTTTGCTGGGTAATGCACAAACAGTCCATAGTCGATTCTATCATAGAAAAACTGGATTTGGAAAATTGTGATGTAAAGTGTATTTCCCTCATTGCAGATGAAATCAATTTGCGTGATAGATTAAAAGCAGATATTGAAAGGGGTATACGTACTGCTGATGTTATTGACAGAAGTATTGCAAGAATACCGCTGTATCAAGCTCTTGACACAATTAAAATTGATACCTGTAACAAAACTATTCAGATGATTGCCGACGAAATAAAGCATTTAAATTAAACTATAAAGATAAAATATCACAGGAATAACTAGCATTAGATTTTGATGCCTGAAATTAAAAAGGGCGCCTTCTCTTTACGTAGACGGCGCCCTAAATTCATATCTTTTTTATTTAAAACATCACGTAAAACATTCCGAATATGAATAACAATAAAGCAAATATGCTTCCGTTTACTATATTGGCTTTAAATTTACCGCCTTTTGCAGTCATTACGATACCATATACTATTGACAAAACAGGAAGCGGCAGGAATAAAAATGCAACCCACATATTTTCAGGCAATGTACCTTCAACGGTTGATATACTCTGAGCAACGGTATACGCTATAGGCAGAGATAAAATGGACAAGACATTCAGTGCTATCGAAACATTGCGATAAATACCAATTCCGTCGAAAGCAGTATTATTTAGAGAATTACTATTAATCAAACTGTAAAAAACAGAATTTTCTTTCAAATCGTTCTTTCTTACAATAAAGTACTGACCGTTTATCTGTAATAAAAGCCAATTTTTCAACATAAGTATACGTTCTATATCATTATAATAAATTTTTCGGTCATATACTAATTCATTATTTCTGTATATGTATATTTTTAAGTAGCTGTCATATAAAAAATAATCATATATTGACTGACAGACTTTGATTATACTTTTCTCATAGTTCTTATTAATCATCGTCAAACCTTTGATATATAAGAGCCATGTCATTATAAAAACGCCTGCCAAAAAGCCTATAGTTATATCTGATACAGAATTATATGTTGAAAATACCGTGAAGATAATTACCATAACCGTAACAGCTAACGGCATTTTTAATAATGATCTTCGCTGAAATTTGTGTATCTGAGGAAATTCATCAGGACTAAAAATAAATCTGTACCACTCAAGCGGCTGCTGTTCATTGTTATCTTTATAGGTTTCAGTAGAATATGTTAAATCTTCAAAATTTAATATATTCTTTAAAAGATTAAGTTTCTCATCATCAGGTACGGACTGAGAGTTTTCCCACGCCGCTACTGTTTGAACATCAACTGACAGCTTCTGTGCAAGCTGATCCTGAGATAATCCGATACTCATTCTGCTTTGCTTAATTTTATCACCCAAATTCACTTTTACCCCTTCCCTTCTATGTTAATTATAATTGATAATCAAGAAATATTAAAGTACTTTTTAAATTTAATTTACTGCATTTTCTTCTCAATAAGCGTAAAAAATCCCACAGGAAAACCTGTGGGATTTTTTGGTGCAGAAGAAGGGACTTGAACCCTCATGAAATTGCTTTCACTAGAACCTGAATCTAGCGCGTCTGCCGATTCCGCCACTTCTGCAAATTAACTGAAATCATGAAGTCATAATTTTTCAACAACGGTATATTACCACAACTAACTTGAAAAGTCAATCTCATTATTATATAATTTATAAAGTAAAAAACGATACAGAGGGCAATTATGAAACTCATTATCAACATTATTCTAAGTATCTGCGCAATTTCCTACACCGTTTATTTTATGAGCCTTAACGATCTTACAACAAATAACGGTGCGCTGTCCAAAACAGGTATTTCACATCCTGTTTTATTTTTCGTTTGGGGAATTCTCGTATACACTGCTTTATACACAAACATATTTTCACTTGCAGATAAATTTCATAAAATAACTAATTTTCATATTATTTTGGCAGTCGCTTCATTTATCGGCATGCTTATGACGCTTATTTTCAAATTTGATTATTCTCTCAAAATGCAGTATTTATTGCACTGTTCAGGCTCGCTGATTTTTTCGGTATGCACAGGCATTGAGGTCTTTATTACATACATGTACGGATTTAAAAAGAATACTTTCAACGCTGTGTTAACAGTTATTATAGCATTAATTCTGATTACCGATCTGATACTGCTTATAATATTCAAACAAAATGCGCTTATTGAAGGGTTACCTATAATTTTTGCTCTTGCAGTAATGCCCGCAACTCAAGCCGTATTTACATTAAGCAGTAAAAGCAAGGAGACCGCAAATGCTTCATGATGAGTTAAAAAAAATAAACAGCTATCCTTTTCATATGCCGGGGCATAAAAGAAACAAAAAATTCGGCATAACAGGCGCCGAAATAGACATTACCGAGATTAGCGGTTATGATGATCTGCACAATCCAACAGGACTGATTAAGGAAACAGAAATTGCTTTCAGCAAACTGTATTCAAGCGAAGATTCGCTGCTGCTTGTAAACGGCTCCACTGTTGGAATACTTGCAGCGGTTTTTGCTATGACACATGACGGAGACAAAGTAATTGTAGCCGCTAACTGCCATAAAAGCGTTTATAACGCTTGCGAACTCAGAAAACTTAATGTTATCATTGCAAAGCCTGAATTTGACTGCCGTAACGGTATTTACGGCAAAATTACCAATGAAGAAATATCCCGGCTGACAAAAATTCATTCCGATATAAAGCTGATAATAATTACAAGTCCTACTTACGAGGGGTACACAAGTAATATTGAAACTGATATTCCTATTCTTGCGGATTCAGCACACGGAGCACACTTGCCGTTTTTCAAACCGTCACAATATCCGAGGGCTGACGTTGTAATAACAAGTCTGCACAAGACTCTCCCTGCTTTGACTCAAACTGCACTGGCAAATGTATACAATAAAAAATACACAGGCGCCATAAAACGGTATCTCGATATTTTTCAGACAAGTTCACCCAGCTATGTGCTGATGAACAGCGCTTCTTTATGCGCTGAGTATCTTAAAAATAATCAAAATGAATTTATTTCTTTCAGAAAAGCGCTTGAAGATTTTTACAATGATACTCAGCTTAATCACCTTTCTTTTATCAAGACTGACGATTTGAGCAAAATTAATATTTCAGCTGCAAACAGCAATATAAGCGGAATAGAGCTTGGTGAAATATTAAGAAAAAAATACGGTTTTGAATGTGAAGCAGCTCAATTGAGACATGTTATACTTATGGCAACAATCGGCGATGATTTTAAAATTTATAAAAGGCTATCTACGGCTCTTAAAGAGACAGATGCTAAGCTAAGCAGCGAGAGCAAAAAAAAGATTCCGAAACCGATAATCAACGATAATATACTTAATTTTGTTATTGATGACTGCGAAACTCAAAAAGTGATATTTAAAGAAAGTGCAGGAAAAATTTCCGCCGAATTTGTATATGCTTATCCTCCCGGCATACCGATTTTATATCCTAATGAGATAATAAGTGAAAAAAAGATTGAAATGATTTTAAATCTAATTGAAAGCGGAGTAAACATAACCAGCAACGGCAAATTACTTCCCCGCTTTATATTGACAAAACAGAAATGATAATATAAAATATAATAAATTTAATATGAAACGAGGTTATGATATGAAAAGAATTAACACTTTAAGCTCACGTAATCTTTGCGAATCTGCAAAAAAAGGCGGCTGCGGTGAATGCCAGACATCCTGCCAGTCAGCCAGCAAAACTTCTTGCTCTGTAGCAAACCAGAAATGCGAGCAGCTTAAGAAATAATCCTGCATAAATTCAGCGCGGCGGGAATAATATCGCCGTTTTTCTTTGGAGAGATATATTTTTATGATACATGCATATAAAATGAACGGCTACAATATCATTATCGATCAAAACAGCGGATGTGTTCATTCTGTAGACGATGTAGCCTATGATATTATTACTAATTATGAAAACAAGAATAAAGACGAAATAAAATCCTTCATTCTTGAGAAATATAAAGACAGAGACGATGTTACTGCTGAAGATATTGACCTTTGCTTTGATGACATTGAAACTTTAAAAAAAGACGGCAGATTGTTTGCCGAAGATACATTTGAAAAAACGGCTTCTGCCTTTAAAAAAAGACAGGGCGTATTAAAAGCTATATGTCTTCATGTTGCACACGATTGTAATCTTGCGTGCAAATACTGCTTTGCCGGCAAAGGTGAATATGACGGCCCAAAAGGTCTTATGAGTTTTGAAACAGGAAAAAGAGCACTTGATTTTCTTGTTGAGCAAAGCGGCACAAGACACAATCTTGAAGTGGATTTCTTCGGCGGCGAACCTCTCCTCAACTGGGACGTATGCAAAAAGCTTGTTGAATACGGAAGAAGCATCGAAAAGAAATACAATAAAAATTTCCGCTTTACCGTTACAACAAACGGTGTGCTTTTAAATGACGAGATAATGGATTTCTGCAATAAAGAAATGGGAAATGTAGTTCTTTCGCTTGACGGCAGAAAAGAAACACATGACCGTCTCAGGATTACACGCAAGAACACCGGCTCATACGACATGATAATTGATAAATTCAAAAAATTCGCCCAGTCAAGAAATCAGAAAGATTACTATATGAGAGGAACATATACTCATTTCAACACTGATTTCTCAAAAGATGTTATACACATGGCTGACGAGGGCTTCAAAGAGCTTTCAATTGAGCCTGTTGTTTGCGACCCAAGTGAGGATTATGCGCTTAAAGAAAGCGATCTTCCCGTTCTTAAAGAGCAATACGAAATACTTGCAAATGAAATGCTCAGAAGATACAGAAAAGGAAACGGATTTACTTTTTATCACTATATGATTGACCTTGACGCCGGCCCGTGTATAGTAAAGAGAGTATCAGGCTGCGGAGTAGGCACTGAATATATGGCAGTAACTCCTGACGGCGAATTATATCCATGTCATCAATTTGTAGGCGATGAAAAATTCCTTCTTGGTGATATTTGGAACGGTGTTAAGAACAAGAATGTGCTTGAGCAATTTGAGAACTGCAACGTATATTCGCACAAGGAATGCAAAGACTGCTTTGCCAAGCTTTACTGCAGCGGCGGCTGCGCGGCTAATGCTTATCATTCCACAGGCAGTGTATCAGGTGTTTATGAATTCGGCTGCGAACTGCACAGAAAAAGGATTGAGTGTGCAGTAATGCTCAAAGTAGCAGAAGCGGAAGAGAATCTTAAAGTTGAATATTAATATTATCTAAATTATATTGAAAGTGATCTCAATTTATTTTAAAATATAATCAAATTTAAAGGAATGAGAGGGTTACTATGTACGATAAAGATCTGTATAAAAGTAAACTTATAACTGCTGCGCAGGCGGCGGCGTTGATTAAAGACGGAGATAAAGTTGTAACTACATTCGGATGCTGTGAACCCCTCGGCATTGAAAAAGAGATTGAAAAAAATTATCTGAATTACAAGAATGTTGAAATCATCAACATGCTTATTTTAGGTGATACACCGTGGGTACGCGATGAAATGAAAGGTCACATTAAATACAACTGTTTCTTTGCTTCTGCCAGCAACAGAAAAGCACTCACTAACGGAACAGCTGAATTTACAACCTGCCACTTCTATGAGATACCTATGGTATTAAGAGATATCATTAAACCGAGAGTCGGCATATATTCTGTTTGCCCTCCTGATGAGGACGGTTATGTATCAATGGGCACAAACGTTGATTATATTGAAACAACCATGTCCCACTGTGAAGTAAAAATCGCCCAGGTCAATAAATATGTGCCCAGAACTTACGGAAAAGCAAGAAAGCATATCAGCGAATTTGACTATTTCGTAGAGATAGATCAGCCGTTACCGGAAGTTCCGTCCGTTCCGCTTACCGATGTAGAAAAAGCAATCGGCAAAAACTGCGCTTCTCTCATAAACGACGGCGACTGCCTGCAGCTTGGCATCGGCGGTATTCCCAATGCCATATGCGAAGAATTAAAAAATAAAAAGGATCTCGGGCTTCATTCTGAAATGGTTGGAGACGGTGTTGTTGATCTAATCAAAAGCGGTGTTATAAATAACTCAAAGAAACAGACACATGTTGGCAAAACCGTTCTGGGCTTCGCATTCGGAACCACAAAGTTGTTTGACTTCATTGACAATAACCCCGATGTAGAGATGTATCCTATCGATTATGTTAACTACCCGCCGAATATTGCTCTTAACGACAATATGGTTTCCATTAATTCCTGCATACAGGTTGACTTAATGGGACAGGTAGTTGCAGACACTATCGGTTTGACGCAGTTCTCAGGCGTTGGAGGTCAGGTTGATTTTGTTCGCGGCGCAACCATGAGCAAGGGTGGCAGATCAATTATCGCCATGCCGTCAACCGCAAAGCACAACACCATTTCAAAGATAGTGCCTACTATAACAGAAAATTCGGCAATTACAACCACAAGAAATGATGTAAACTGTGTGGTAACAGAATACGGCGTTGCGTATCTTAAAGGCCGCACCCTAAAGGAAAGAGCAAGAGCACTTATAAAAATAGCGCATCCTGACTTCAGGGATTGGCTTTGTGAAGAGTTTGAAAAAAGATATAACGAAAAAGCGTTCTAAATATAAACAGAATATTAAATTTTTCAACAAATTGATAATTCTGTAAAGAATTTCATTGCCATTACAAAAATAAAATGGTACAATTAAGATACTGAATATATATTATTCAAAAAGGGTTAGGAGATATTTAATGGCAATTTATAAAACGGAACATTTCGGAATAGCAAGAAAAATTGTAGCTAACATGACTTCACAAAGCTGGGAGGAAATCCCCCATGCAACAATGAGTTATGATGCAGATGTTACAGACTTGCTCAAAGAAGTAAAGAAGCTTAATGAAGGTGTAACAGACAAAAGCAAAAAGATCAGCATTAACACAGTAATGCTTAAAATCATATGCGAGGGCCTGAAAGCCGCACCTAAAATGAACTGCACACTTGATTTCAACAGACAGCTTGTAAGGGGCACTCTTTATTACCATGATAATATTGACATTTCAATGCCTATGATTCTTCATACAGGTGAGATGATGACAGTCAATATGCACAATATGGAAAATAAATCTCTTACAGAAATGACTGAGGCAATCAATGATACAGTCCGCAGGGCGAACAACACCGATATGAATGAGGTTATGTTTGAGGTTTCTCTTGATAATACGATCAACGGTCTTAAAAAGGGTAAATTACTGCAGACTGCAAGAAGGCTTTACGGATCAAAAATGCCTGGTAAACACAAAGTAAAGACCTTAGGCGGAAGCGCCAAAAAGCAATATTATTCAATTTCGAAAAAAGACAGACTTACCAAGCACGATATTGAGCAGGGCACAACAACTATATCCAACATCGGTTCAATCGGCCGTAATCATAAAGGAACCTGCTATCTTTTGGAGATTATTCCTCCGCAGACTACAGCTTTCTGTATAGGTGCTGTTCAAAGAAAGCCTTGGGTAGTTACTGACGAAAACGGCAATGAAAAAATTGAAATCAGGTCAATACTTCCTTTAACCTGCGCTATTGATCACCGTTCCCTTGACTATGGAGACTGCGTACCGATGATTGAAAGATTTAACGAGATTTTTTC
The DNA here is from genome assembly GCA_900539425.1 of uncultured Oscillospiraceae bacterium. GTDB lineage: Bacteria > Bacillota > Clostridia > Oscillospirales > Acutalibacteraceae > Eubacterium_R. The sequence continues at coordinate 10,206 of UQBX01000018.1, forward strand.
AAATCCAAGCATAGTAAGAGAATGGAAATAAACATAAACAAAAACCCGTCTGTTACCAGGCGGGTTTTTTATATGCGTTAATTATTTCTTTTTAATCTTATTGAGCATAGAATTTATTTTAAGTATATCTTCTTTGCTCATTTTGCCGCCCATCATCATAAGCGCACGTTTAAGTGTAAAGCCTTTAGCGATTGAAAGCATTGTTTTATTTACCTTAAATCCCGCAACACCGGAACTTCCCTTTTTCTTTCCGTCAGAGCCTGAAGACATAGCTTTAGAAATCATTTTAAGAAGTTTTAAAGCAAATATCTTGCCGCGAAGCGTTGAGATGATGTCGCCGATAGTATCGTTTATTGAATATCTTCCCGGAGGAGTAGTTATTTCAAACCAGTTAATAACGGCTCCTTCTTCTTTCATTCTGTAATCTTCATTGAAACTGTCTACTTTTCGGATTACACTTTCATCACTGTATTCACCGCATTTGGCAACAAGCTTTGTTTCTCCCTCGTTTTTAACCTTGAACTTGAAAAACGGGAACTCGCCTTTGTCCTGTTTCTCTACAAGATTGCCGTTTGCGTAAAGCTCTACATAATCAAGATTAGAATAAACCGTTACAGAAGTAACATTCTCTACCCTATCCACATATCTCTTTGAGCAGATATGAACAAACGGGTCATCAGACAGCCACGCTTTATATGCATAGAATGAATCTTTTTTATACTTTCTGTCAAAAGTAATTAGTCCTTTATGATTCATTCCGTTCTCTCCGCCCTCAGCACGTGCATCAGCGGCAAAGTCAAACATATTCCACACATGAGTTGCCCAGAGATAAGGTCTTTTAGAGATCTGCTTGATAAGCTCTTCGTGATAGTATGACTGATACTCTTCTGTATAGTCGCCCTGTTCGGGTTCTGAAGTATGCCAGTTAAGTGCCTCACAGCCATACTCACTTATACCTATAACACGGTTCGGATACTTTTTATGGTAATTATCAAACCACGGACCGTACATACTTACATTTCCGCCGTACCAGCCGAAATAATGGTTATAGGAAAGAATATCAGATATATGAGTTATCTCCTCAGACGGATCACACATAGTAAGCACAGCCATTGTTGTAGGACGTGTTTTATCAATGCTGTGAACAAGATCGTTAAGAATGCGGTGATTTTCCAACATATCCTTATTAGCGGCGCCGCCCATTGTAATCTCATTTGAAAGACCCCATGTAACGATACACGGATGATTATAGTTTTGGTATATCAGCTCTTTCATCTGAGAAACAGTATTATCTCTGCCGTTAGGCATATGGCTTGAAATATAAGGAATCTCAGCCCATACAACAAGACCGCGCTCATCGCAAAGATCATAAAACTCCTGCGCATGCTGATAATGAGCAAGTCGAATGGTATTTGCGCCCATTTCGCAAATAAGATCAATATCTTCCTTATGATGCTCATATTTAAGTGCGTTGCCTATTTCAGGCCTGTCCTGATGACGTGAAACACCCCTTAGAGGATATGAACGGCCGTTAAGGAAAAAGCCTTTGTCAGGATCAAAAGAAAATGAACGGCAGCCAAATCTGCAGGATACTTCATCTCCGTTATCTTCTGCAATACGAGCAGTCAGCTCATACAGATACGGGTCTTTAATTCCGTCCCACAGATGGGCATTCTCAAGCTTAAAACTGCATTCAGGATCCTTGCCGCTAACAGTGTCAGTAAAAATAACATTTCCTTTTGCGTCGGAAATTTCAAACTGCACATCACATTCAGTATCTGTATATGCATACATAGAAATGTCTGCTGTATTTCCTTTTACTTCAGGATTAACAGCAATTCCGGGCGATCCGAAATAATCCAAAGAAAAATGCTTTTCGGGAACGCCTATGATCTTAACACTGCGGTAAATACCGCCGTAAAAAGTAAAATCGGCATTCTGGGGATAAACAAAATCATTTGGGCTGTTGTCTGCAGCAACAACAAGCAGATTTTTATCCTTTATATCATTAATTCTAACTCTGAACGCAGAATATCCGCCGTGATGGGTAACAAGTTTTTTGCCGTTGAAATATACTTCTGCGCTTGAATTTACGGCGTCAAACTGAATGTAGTATTCATCACTGCCTGAGAATTCAGAAGCGTCAAGCTCCTTTGCATAAAAACATTTTCCGCGGTAATAGTCATTACCGCCGTCCTGACCGTCTTTTCCGTTCCAAGTATGAGGAAGATCAACCTTTTCCCAGTCTGTGGGAAGACTGTGCGGAGGATTTTTAGCTTCCTTGGAAAAAAACCAGGAAGAATTGATTTCTTTTACATTTCTCATAATACTCACCCTCTATGTTATTTACTGAAAATATAAGTTGAAACGGAATTCTGAACGCTCTCATATTTTTCCTGAGGCTGACCGCTGTATACTTCTTCACACATCTCTTCTGAATCAGTTGTATAAACAGTCACGTTTGAATATCCGTCCAGCTTGATTTTGATATCTCTTGTATTGCCTTCATTGACAACTACTACCACAACTTTACCGTCAGGTGTCAGATACGCAGTTTCGTTAACAAGCTCCCTAAAATGAGTTCCCTCATCATCCTTATATGTTGCCACTGTATAAACACCGTCTGAACAATCAAGCACTTTTGAGCCCGCAGGTATAAAACGGCTGTACTGCATATAACCGTAATACCTGTAAGAGATATAATAATCTTGTGTGTTTTCAGGATCGGCTACAAGAAGTCCGTCAGAATAATCCTTGCCGTCATCCGGATTTACACCTTTTTCATTCATAGCCACCCAGTTGCTCCAACCGTTAACATTAAGGCAGCCAATATCATTTGAAATAACACGCGCCATAATAACGGCAGTCAAAGGATCAGACGCATCGTGAGCAGATGGAAGCTCGCACCATTCACTCATATCGCTTCTGCATTCAACATTCTCAGAAATCCAATTACCAAATCTGTCTTTTTTTATCTTATCATTATCGTTGAAATATGAATGGAAGCTGTAAACTCCGAGTACTTGGCTTATATCTTCATCTGCCATCATAAGATTATAATAATTCTTTGCAGTATCTCCGATATTTCCGCTTTCAAGCGCGTAAAGCTTAACATCAAGGCCACGCTCAATAATCTGCTGAGCAAATATCTTTAGGAGAGCAACAGCCTCTTCAGCTTCATAGTGGCAACCTTCCTGCGCAGGAGCTTCACCTCCCCAGCCCCACTGGGGCTCATTAATGGGAGATATGTATTTAACCGGAACGCCCTCATCAATAAAATGCTCAGTAATTGTAAGGAAATAATCAACATAATCTTCATAACGGCTCGGGTCAAGATTTGTTTCGCTTCCGCTGTCAGAACCGCTTGACCTGCCGTTTTTGCACATTGAGTAATGAGGTGAATTAGCGAACAGTACCACAGTATCTACACCTCTGTCAAGCGCCGCCTGAAGCATAGCCTGAGAATTTGCATCTCGTGACCAGTCATACTCATATTCGCCCGTTTCAGAATTATAAACATAAAAGCTTTCACCAAGACGCCACTGGCTGTCAACAACGTTATTCTCCGGGTCATATCCGCCGTAAAGGCAATAACGGTATGTGTCCAAATTAAGTCCGTCTTCAGAAAAAAGAAGATTTGCAATCTCGTTTCTGGTTTGCTCATCATCGATATTATCAGCCCACCAGCAGTCGGAAGTACCCCATCCGCTTATCTCCTGAAGTTCTTTTTCAGTATTTACGCTGACCGTAAGAGTGCAGTCTTTTGACGCCGCGTAATATATGCCAAGAGTTGCACAAATCACGATTATAAATGCCAGTAAAGCAGTTATAATCTTTATAAATATTTTTGCCGATTTTTTCATAAAATACTCCTTTGTATATTGATTTAAAATCAATTTAATGATAGAATATTAAAAAATGCGGGTATGGTGGAATTGGCAGACACGCAAGATTTAGGATCTTGTGGGCAACCGTGCAGGTTCAAGTCCTGTTACCCGCACCAGCGCAAGGTTTCTTGCGCAATTTATATGCGGCTGTAGTTCATCGGTAGAATGCGAGCTTCCCAAGCTCGACAGGTGGGTTCGACTCCCATCAGCCGCTCCACATCATTTCTATAAAATGAATATTTTATTCTCCAAGCCGCTTATGCGGCTTGTTTTTTTTATGTTAAAAAGCATATCACAAAATAATAAAGAGAGCATATTTTTTATTCTTCAGTAATATTTCTGCTAATGTACTGCGGCAGCTTTTTAAGAGCGTAAACATAAGATGAAGCCGCCATTTCTTTCATAACCTCTTGAGAAACGCCGTCAACAGGAAGAGTATATGCATATTGCCTCAGAGCCTCGGGGCAATGATACGCCGGCAATATAACATCGGGAAACATTTGCTTATAAAAATTCCCAATCATAACATCGCAGTTGAAAGTCACCATATATGTTTCATTAAGTTTGAAAACCTGAGCAAAAATTCTGCCTTTTCTATTATCAGTCTTGCCCACTCTTATACAGACGCATTGCTCACCGAACGGAAAATCAAGATAGGAACCTTTAAAGGTAAGGCAGTAATCAATTAATTCGGCAGGTTTCATAAAACGTCCTCTGAACTATTTTACTATTGCAAGAACAGCGCAGTAAACTTCCTTGGCACCGTAAGCCTTTAAAGTTAAAGAAGCGGAAGAAAGCGTTGCTCCCGTTGTTTTTACATCATCTATAATTAATATTGTCTTATCTTTAATTTCAGCATTTTCTGCTAAATCAAAGGCATTATACATATTTACATATCTGTTTTTAGCGCTCTGCCGTTTTTGCATTTTGGTTTTACGCTTTTTAATTAAAAGTTCTTCACATTTTAGAGAGCATATATCAGCTACTTTCTCTGCAAGAAGCTTAGACTGATTGAAACCTCTGTATTTTTCATCATATTTTCTCATAGGAATATATGTAACGCAGTCAAAATCAATAAGCTCATAAAGAGATTTTACTGTATTTGCTATCTCCTGCCCTTGTGCTTCGGTAAGAGACGGAAGATCATTCATTTTACAATTAAGAATACCGCGGGAAATAGAATCCTGATAATAATAGGGAGCAACAATTGCCTTGTATTCAGGTTTATGAGTATTCTTTTTACAAATACAATCCGCCTTTTCGCAGCCGCACTTTAAACACACCGGAGATTTAATCTTCTTAGCTGCTAAACACTCGTCGCATAATTCCCTGTCAAACTCAATAATATCTCCGCAAATTGCGCATCTGTTAGGAAACAAAGCTTTCTTTAAAACATAAATTGATTCTGAAAAAACACTCATACCGTTACATAAGGGGCTATTTTTTCAAACGTCTTATCCCCTATTCCGCTTATATCCTTAAGTTGTTCCACACTGCTGTATCCGCCGAGCTTATCACGATAAGCAATAATTGCATCGGCACGTACTTCGCCGATTCCGTCTATCTCCATAAGTTCTTCTTTTGTACAGGTATTAAGATTTAACGGAAAACTTACAGAAATATTATCAGCAGTATTGCTTACATCTTCATAATCATTATTTTCGTAATATTGAGAAGTAGCTGAGTTTTCCTGCACAGTTGTATCAAATTCAGGTGAATATACCTGAGCAGTAGTTTGTTCAACGGTATAATCATTTGAAACTTTCGGCTGAGAAAATCCCAGATAAGCAAAAACGGCAGCAATCAACAGCAGAGCGACGCCTACAAGAACATCACTCTGTCTGACACCGTTTGATTGCCGCCTGTCATTACTCATAATAGAATTCCCCGTTTAAATCAATCGCCCTGATTATCAATAATATCTTCCCCGAAATCGGAAGATACTTCGCTTGTGTTATCATTCAAATCAGTATCGCCGAAAGACATCTGCTCTGTGTTTTGAGCTGTAAACTGATTACCGCTGTCATACGCTCTTTTCTCTAACCACATCTGCATATTCATAAGAACTTTTCTGGGCTTACTGCCCTCTGAAGGGCCTATAACGCCGTAATCCTGAAGCTGGTCTATAATTTTAGCGCCTCTTGCGTAACCAACAGATAATTTGCGCTGAAGGAACGAGGTGGAAGCTGTACCTGATTCTATAACAACCTCTGCCGCTTTTTCAAAAAGCGGATCATAGTTTTCTTCTTCCTCTTCACCTTCAAACGGGCTCTTTTTATCCTTAACAGCTTTTTCATCGATTTCTTTCTGAATATTCTCATCATATTCAGATTCGCCCTGCTTTTTAATGTAATCGCAGAGTGCTTCTATTTCATCATCGTCAATAAAGCAGCCCTGAACACGTATAGGTTTGCTTGCTCCGATCGGATTATAAAGCATATCACCGTTACCAAGAAGTTTTTCAGCACCGCCTGCGTCAAGAATAGTTCTTGAGTCAACCTGTGAAGAAACAGTAAGGGCTATTCGCGATGAAATATTTGCTTTAATAAGACCTGTGATTACATCTACCGAAGGTCTTTGTGTTGCTATAACAAGATGCATTCCGGCAGCTCGTGCCATCTGAGCAAGCCGGCAGATAGAATCTTCAACCTCTTTCGGTGCAGCCATCATGAGATCGGCAAGCTCGTCAATAAATATGCATATTTTAGGCATGGGCTCCATATCCTCATGCTTTGCAACATATTTATTGTAGCCGTCTATATCACGCACACCTGTCTCTGAAAATTTATTGTAACGCTGAAGCATTTCAGAAACTGCCCATCCAAGGGCGCCTGAAGCTTTTTTAGCGTCTGTTACAACGGGGACAAGCAAATGCGGAATACCTGCGTATCTTGAAAACTCAACCTGTTTAGGGTCAATCATAAGGAACTTTACTTCATCAGGTTTAGCACGGTAAAGAATAGATACAATAATAGAATTCATGCACACGGATTTACCGGAACCGGTTGTACCTGCGATAAGCAGATGCGGCATTTTAACAATATCGCAGTATACGCAGTTGCCTGCTATATCCTTGCCGAGACCTGCTGAGAGTTTGGAACGCTGCTGAGAAAACTCAGGCGTTTCAATGAGTTCGCGCATATATACCATATTTTTAACTGTATTAGGTATCTCTATGCCGACAGCGGCCTTTCCGGGAATCGGCGCTTCTATTCTTACATGTGTAGCAGCAAGATTAAGCGCAATATCATCCGCAAGATTTGTAATCTTAGAAATTCTTATTCCAGCAGCAGGCTTCAGTTCATATCTTGTAACGGTAGGGCCGCGGCTGATGTCGGTTATAGTTGCCTCAACATTAAACGAATGAAGCGTTTCAATAAGCCTTTGCGCATTCCCTTTAAGCTCTCCGCTTACATCCTTTGTTGACGCGTGCTTGCCGAGGTTCAAAAGTGATACGGGAGGAATACAGTAATCCTCTACTGAAGCTTTCATCTGTTCTTTTGTAACTTCAAATTTTTCCTTGTCCGCATCATTATCGGAACTCTCTTCCGAAGCTTTTTCTACGATTTCATCAATCGTTTTAGCTTTTTTGCTTTCACGCTCTGCCTTGTTTTTAGCATTAGCCGCATTTATTTCATCAATTATTTTCTGGGTTTCAACAGCCTCCTGAAGCTGTGGCGTTTCGTCGGATTTCTTTTTGGATTTTTGCTTTTTATCCGTTTTTTCCTCTCCGGGTGCTACCTCGTCAAGAGGAACATCAATACTTGCCTTACTGCGCTTTCTCTGCTCAATTTTTTCTTCAATAACAGGCTGCACCTTATCATACGTTGCTTTTGCGGGTTTTGCGGCTCCCTTAAGGAACTGAATAATGGTAATTCCGCTCAAGAACATAAAATCAACAAATATCAAAAGTATATTCACAATTACAGCGGGAGCTTTTCCAAGTGTTAACAGCAGCCAACCTATTACTGCTCCGAAAAGTCCCCCGTTGAAGCTTTCTGATGCAGAATTATACGATTCTGTAACGCATTGAGAAAAAACATCTCCCGGCTGGTTTTGAAAAATATGTATACATGATGATATGAGCAACACCATTACAACGCTTTCTGCGCCTTTGGCAAGAAGAAGCTTTGTATCCTGCTCTTTTAATGAATACAGTACGGTTATTACCATTGTGAGAAGCGGGAACACACACGCTGCAAACATGCCGAAAAGTCCGACATAAACATTATGCACAAAGAGCCATGCTCCCTGCCCTTTTATTACAGCAATAAAAAAGAACAACAAAGACAGGGAAAAAAGCAGAACACCAGTAACTCTGTTTATATCTGCATTCTGTCTTGAAGCAGCTGTATTTTTTTTGCTTTTATTATTCGATTTTTTAGTGGGAGTTTTTTTAGATGCCATAATAACCTCTATCTGTTATTTATTGCGACTTCGATAATGCCTATGATAATACCGAGGCCGCCGACTGTAAAAGCATAATACGAAAAATATTTATACCAGTTGTTTTTGAGTACATAAAGCGAGAATTTTGAAACAAAATACGCAAGTACGCCTGAAACTACTACGCCTATAATACCGCCGATTATGTTTATGTAAGTAACGCAAACAGCAATTTCTATAATACCGCGTACGAGAAGAACAGGTACGCTTAAACTTATAAAATATCTGAACGCAATTTTTTTGTTTATTCCGAATATAGCAAGCATGCATACTACAACCGCGCAGAAAGATAAGCCTGATACAGGAATAGCGAAAAAAGCAAGAACAGATGTTACAAGTACTGCAGGAGCAGAAAGCTGTTCCCCTTTTTCGTTTTTTGCAAGTTTTAAAGAAGCAAATAAAAGCAAAACAGCATTAATCAGAAAGGCAATTCCCTCTGATATAAGATTTCCGTCATACGAATACGAATGAAGAAGTTTGAATACATTGTTTCCGCCGCCAACGGGAATTATATAAACGAGCATAAATATGTACGGAATAAATGTATAATAAAAAAACTTTCTTGAATTATTTGTTTTCTTAATATCGAAGCTTTTCGTAAATATCTCTTTGCCTGTTGTTATAAACTCTAAAATAAGTTTTGCAAAAACCTTATAAAAAGCAACCGCTATACCGATTGCCATACCGATATGTATAAGCCCTGTTAATTCAGAGCATCCGTTTGTATATCTTCCTGCGAAATCATGAAAAATAGCGGAATGACCGCTTTCAGATAAGGGAAAAAGATAGGTCAGCACCTGACCTATTGCCTGAAAAATCGCTGTTATAATCGACAATATCTTTACCTCCGAACATCGACGCTTTATCAAGGCAGAATCCACATCTTATATAGTCATACGGGTTGCTTGAGCGTGCCTTTACAGGGCTGCTCACTGAATTCTGCACATCGTAAAAAATATCACATTCATTAACTATCGACCAAATCATCTGCCGCCCTCCGCTTCAATTTTATCATTCAGATAACCAAGCGCGTCAGAAAGGCCGCCAAGCTCGTCCATAAGTCCGCACGAAACAGCGCCTTCGCCGTCAAGCACAGTGCCAACATCCATTACAAGCTCGCCTGTTTTCATCATTAACGCTCTGAAATCCTCTGCGGATATCTTGGCATTATTTTCAACAAAATTGACAATTCTGTCCTGCATTTTTTCAAAATAAGAAAGAGTCTGCGGAACGCCTAACACAAGACCGTTCATCCTTACTGGATGCACCGTCATCGTAGCGCTCGAAACGATAAAGCTTTTGTTGCAGGAAACAGCCAAAGGCACACCTATTGAATGACCTCCGCCGAGCACAAGTGAAGCCGTAGGCGTTTTCATCGTAGATAAAAGCTCTGCAATTGCAAGCCCTGCCTCAACATCTCCGCCTACTGTGTTCAAAATTATGAGAAGCCCTTCTATCTCAGGACTTTCCTCGATTGCCACAAGCTGAGGTATAACATGCTCATACTTTGTGGTTTTATTCTGACTGGGGAGAATATAATGACCTTCAATTTGACCGATTATTGTTAAACAATGTATAAAATGACCGTTCTTCTTAACAGTTATCGAACCTGTTTCGAAATCAGACTGTGAAGAACTGTTTTGCTGATTATTTTCATTTTCTTCTGTGGGCATAATAACACTCCTTCTATGCTATTATGCCCTGATTAATCAATTTATTTTATCATAAATCCATCCATATTTCAACAAATTGACCGAAACATTATAATAACTATTTAAATAATAATATTTAATACATATTTTATGAAATTTTTTTGAAAATGATTGACACAATATAATCAATATTATAAAATAGATTGACAAAAAAATTAATAACTAAGTTACAGGAGGGTGCATGTATGGGACTTACATTGGCACAAAAACTTATTAAGGCTCATCTTGTTGAGGGTGAAATGATTCCCGGTAAAGAAATCGGACTTAGAATTGACCAGACTCTCACGCAGGATGCAACAGGCACAATGGCGTACCTTGAATTTGAGGCAATGGGCGTTAAGCGTGTTAAAACCGAGAAGAGCGTTGCTTATATTGACCACAACACACTTCAGACGGGGTTTGAAAATGCGGATGACCACCGTTACATACAGACTGTTACAAAAAAACACGGCATTTATTTTTCACGCCCCGGCAACGGTATCTGCCATCAGGTACACCTTGAAAGATTCGGCATTCCCGGCAAAACGCTTATCGGCTCAGACAGCCATACTCCCACAGGCGGCGGCATATGCATGCTTGCAATGGGCGCAGGCGGACTTGATGTTGCTGTAGCAATGGGCGGCGGCACCTATTACATACCGATGCCTAAAATGACAAGGATTAATCTTCACGGTTATCTTAAGCCGTGGGTATCAGCAAAAGATATCATTCTTGAAGTGCTCAGAATAATGAGCGTTAAAGGCGGCGTAGGCAAAATTATAGAGTACGGCGGAGACGGAGTAAAGACCTTATCAGTTCCCGAGCGTGCAACAATTACAAATATGGGCGCAGAGTTGGGCGCTACCACTTCTATTTTCCCGTCTGACGAAATCACTCTTGCATTTCTTAAAGCTCAGGGCAGAGAAAAGGATTGGACAGAAATTCTGCCTGACAGCGACGCTGTTTATGATGAGGTTATTGATATTGACCTCTGCTCACTTGAGCCTATGGCGGCTTGTCCTCATATGCCTGACAATGTTAAGACAACTGAAGAAATCGGCAAGATAAAAGTTGATCAGGTTGCTATCGGATCCTGCACTAACTCCTCCTATGTGGATATGATGAAAGTTGCGGCTATACTCAAAGGCAAAACTGTTTGCCCCACAGTATCACTCTGCATCGCACCCGGCTCCAAGCAGGTTCTTAATATGCTTGCTCTTAACGGTGCTCTTTCAGATATGATAAATGCAGGCGCAAGAATTCTTGAATCAGCATGCGGCCCATGTATCGGCATGGGACAGAGCCCGAATTCAGGCGGTATTTCTCTTCGCACTTTCAACAGAAACTTTGAAGGCAGAAGCGGCACAAAAGATGCAGGCATCTACCTTGTATCACCTGAAGTTGCAGCAGCTTCTGCACTTACAGGCTATCTTACTGACCCAAGAAATCTCGGCGAAGCTCCGCAAGTAACAATGCCCGAGAAGTTTATCGTTAACGACAACATGATAGAACCTCCCGCAAGTGAGGAAGAAGCAGACAGCGTTGAAGTACTTCGCGGCCCCAACATCAAGCCTTTCCCGAAGACCGAGCCTCTTCCGAGCGAGATCAGCGCAAAAGCTATTCTCAAGGTCGGCGACAATATTACAACAGACCATATTATGCCCGCAGGAGCAAAGATACTTCCCTATCGTTCAAACATTCCTCATCTTTCTCAGTATTGTTTTGCAGTTTGCGATGAAACTTTCCCTGAGAGAATTAAGAAGGAAGGCAAAGGCATTATCATCGGCGGCTCAAACTACGGTCAGGGCTCAAGTCGTGAGCATGCCGCACTTGTTCCGCTTTATCTGGGCGTAAAAGCAGTTATTACAAAGAGCTTTGCAAGAATTCACGTTGCAAACCTTGTAAACGCAGGTATACTTCCTTTCACATTTAAAAATGAAGCTGACTATGATAAGATCGATCAGCTTGATGAGCTTTCACTCCCGAACATCAGAGAAAAGCTTGAAAAGGGAGAGAAGATCACACTTGTAAACAATTCTAAGAACGAGGAATATGAGCTTGATGCTTCTCACCTTTCAGACCGTCAGAGAGCGATGCTTCTTTGCGGCGGACTTCTTGACTACACAAGAGAAATGAATAAATAAGCACAGGAGAAAACAACTATGGATAATAATGAAAAGCTTGCAATAGACAATGCCGTTGAGCAGTTCAGACACCTTATGGAAGGTCAGCTTGCAAGAGCAAAGAGAATAAAGGAAGAAAAAGATTTTGTAGATTATCAGAATCTTGACACTATCGTAATAGGAATATGCGGCGGTGACGGTATCGGCCCCATTATCACAAAAGAGAGCGAAAGAGTTCTTGCTTTTCTTCTTAAAGATGAAGTAGCAAGCGGAAAAGTTAAATTCAAAGAAATTGACGGACTTACTATTGAAAACCGTGCAAAATGCCTCAAAGCAATTCCTGATGACGTACTTGAAGAGCTCAAGGCTTGCCACGTTATTCTTAAAGGCCCCACAACCACTCCCCGTCAGGGAGACGGCTGGCCGAATGTAGAATCAGCTAATGTTGCTATGAGAAAAGAACTTGATTTGTTTGCAAACATGCGCCCCGTACGTGTTCCAGAAGAAGGCATTGACTGGACTTTCTTCCGTGAAAACACGGAAGGCGGTTATGCGGTAGGCTCATACGGCGTAAACATTACTGACGACCTTGCAGTTGACTTTACAGTTGCATCTCAGGAAGGCTGTGAAAGAATTGCCCGCCTTGCATATGAATATGCTAAGAAAAACAACAAGGGCAAGGTTTCAATTATCACAAAAGCAAACATCATAAAGACAACTGACGGTAAATTCCTCAACACCGCAAAGAAAATCGGTGAGGAATATCCCGATATTGTAACTGATGACTGGTATATTGACATCACAACCGCAAAGCTTATTGATCCAAACAGAAGAAAAGACTTCAAGGTATTTGTGCTTCCAAACCTTTACGGTGACATCATCACTGATGAAGCTGCAGAATTTCAGGGCGGCGTAGGAACCGCAGGTTCCGCAAATATAGGAAAGAAATATGCTATGTTTGAGGCCATTCACGGTTCAGCACCGAGAATGATTACAGAAGGCAGAGGCAAATATGCAGATCCTTGCAGCATGCTCAGAGCTTCTGTAATGCTTCTTTCCCACATAGGTTACCAAGATAAAGCAGATGCTCTTGAAAAGGCTCTTGACAAGTGCATGTTTGAAGAGAAAAAGCTTACCATCACAGGCAGAGATACCGGTTGCACATGTGAGGAATTCGGTAATTATGTAATGGATACTATTACTGAGATGACAAAATAAACATTATCAGAGGTAAATACTATGGAGAAAAAAGACGAAATATCAATATCCGTTATTAAAAGACTTCCAAGATATTACAGATTTCTGCAAAGCCTTAAAGAAAACGGAATTGTGCGCATAAGCTCCAAAGAACTTGCAAACAGAATGGGTCTTACAGCCTCACAGATACGTCATGATTTCAACTGTTTCGGCGGTTTCGGTCAGCAGGGCTACGGCTATAATGTGCCCGAACTTCACACCAAAATAGGAGAGATTTTAGGCGTAGAAAAAGAGCGCAAGACTATACTTATCGGTGCAGGCAACCTCGGCAAAGCGGTTTGCAACAAAATTTTCGGTGTAAACAGCGGTTTCAAAGTTATAGGTATATTTGACAAAAATGAAGCTATATGCGGAAAAATGATTAAAGGAATACCTGTAAGAAATATTGATTACATAGAAAACTTTTGCATAGATAACAAGCCGTTATGTGCCGTTATATGTATACCGTCAAACGATATGAGAGAACTTACCGATCTGCTCATAAACTTGGGAATAAAGAGTTTCTGGAACTTCAGCAACTATGATATAGCCATGGCACATCCCGAAGTTCTTGTTGAAAACGTTCATCTTACAGACAGCCTTATGACTCTTGGGTATCTCACTTCTTCGGAGGTCTAATCTTGATAAGAATAAGTACTAAAGAAATAGTTGATGTTTTCAAGTATGACAACAATAAAGCTGTTCTTGTTGAAAAAAGGCCATTGATGAACACAAACCAGTTTAAAGCAAGATACAGCGTTATAGACTTTGAAAACAAAACCAAGGAAGTTTTGACTAAAAACGCATATCTCTTTAAAAAATTCGGCTCTGCGTTTGAGCAGATAAGTAAAATAATACCCAATTTTGTGCAGTGTGATGCCGCAATTTTATACGACAGACGCGTACTTGTTCTCTATCCAAACGGAGAAGCAGGAATATTTGATAGAGAAGGAGAACTTGCATGGAGCGGATATTTTAAATATCACGACGAAACAGTAAGTTCACTTGCTTTAGACGGCAAATATTTCTGGTGTATTTGCCCTGCCGAAAGCTGCGTTATCAGGTACTCTTGCCAAAACATGCAGGTAGATCTGAGAATCGGAGGAAAGGACGCCTCCACATTCATTAAGCCAAAGCATATTTCGGTAGGTGACGGGGATATATACGTATGCTCTTCCACTAACAAAGTAAGAAAGATAGACGGCTCTGACCTGACGGTATCCGATTATCTATCTTTTGAAGAGCCCGTCAAGCAATTTTATAAATACGGCGATTACGCAATTGCCGTACTCTCCAGCGGTACATATCTTTTGGAAAACAACAAATAAACAAAATTAAAAGCAGGGCTTTTGCCCTGCTTTTTTTGTGCTTAATTTTGCTTTATTCTTTTTCAGTCCAGGTTTCGCCCTTATCTTCCGAAACGAAAGTTTTGGAAAGCTCTGTATTATCCGCGTCGGAACCCATTGTATTTTTGACTGTGAGAACACCGTTTTCATATACAGGCAGATTATAATAGTCATAATCCCCCGCCGAATCAAACGTTATCGGACTGAACGATCTGCCGCCGTCCGTTGAGATATATAACTTGCTGTCCTCTCCGCTGCCGGAAGGCATAGTCAGAAACGCCGTGTTTTCATCGATAAACAGGCATTCGCTGTTTATTTTGAAATGAGTAAAATCATTTTCACCCACTCCGTACGAACGGTCGCTCCATGTTTTTCCGCCGTTTGAAGTATATTTAATTGAACCGAAAGCATCGGTCATGGCAAAATCAACGAATGCAAGCATATAGATATTATTTTCATCCAGAAATCCCATTGAACCGATTTCAAAGTATCCGTCAAGCTGTATTGCAGTATTTTTCCACTCATTGGAATCGGCTGTCTTGTAAAATATCTTTGCTCCGTTATCCTCACGAACTGTGAAATAAGTTATGTCTTCATCTATATCAGAACCGTTATCACACAGTTTGTCCCCTCTTATTTCAGCAGGAGCCGTATATGTTTTTACTCCGTCGTAGCTGTAATATATTATGCCGTTATATACCTCATACTCTCCCGCAGGAGGTGAAACAACACTGTATTCCTCAAGATTTTCCTGTTTACTTGTTTTACAATTCATAACAACAGGGGCTGAGTTCTCCCCTATTTTACACAGAGTTACCGTTCCTCCGTCCTCAATAATACCCGATACATCATCAATAACACAGTCTTCATTAAGAGCGATAATATATTCATCAGAGTAATCACCGCTTAGTATAACGGCTGTTGTTCCGTATTGCTCAGTATCAGAATAACTGTATTCATAATCTGTTCCGTTGTATGTAATCTTAATTCCGTTTTTATCACAGATAAACCCAACGGAATCGGCGCTTTCATTAGTTGCAGTCCACGTGCCTGTTACAGCATTGCATACAGAATAATAACTTATGCCGTCAGACCTGTCTCCGTATGTTGCGGCATAACCTTTAACAGCTCCGAAATCCGAAGCGTAAGTAACAAGGCATACGTCGCTGTTCATCCACTGTATGTACTGAAGCTTAGTTGACGAATCTGATATAACATCATGCTCTTTACAAAAAACGCCCATAAACGGTCTGTAAAGCTTTATCTGACCGTTTCCTGTGTTTCGTTTAACTATGGCGCAGTTTGAATATCCCGGAGAATAATCAACTTTAACCGTTTCTTTAGGTCCCGAAACAAGAAACACATAGTTAATGCTGGTCATAAAGATCAATATAATTATTGAAAAAGCGCGCCATCTTGACTTGCTGCGTGATAAGAAAAACATACCGAAAAATAAAAACAGAGCACACAGTTCAATGATGACATTCTCTTCATAAGTAAACGGGTATTCAATGCCTTTGGTTGTATTTAGAACATTATACGCAAGCTGAAGAATAATTAATGCCCCTGCAAGAACTAATGAAACTATTGCGGCAGGCTTCATCCTTTTTCGGAAATTTTCAAACTTCTCTTTCTTATACTCATCAAGTGTTCTGGGAAGCACATAGATTTCCTCGGATATATCATAATTATTTCCCTGTAATCTGTCTTGATGCTGAACATAATCGTTATGGTCAAGTTCAGAATTTTGATATGTATCCGGCTCCTCATCATCCTTAGAGGCAGTATCCCGTTCTCCGTTTACAAGTTCTGAAACCGAAACGCCGAAAATCTCAGCTATGTTTTCAAGCAGTGAAATATCCGGAAGGCTGAGCCCGCGTTCCCATTTAGAAACAGCTTTATCTGTAATATAAAGCTTTTCAGCAAGCTGTTTCTGGGTCATATTATTTTCTGCCCTTAGATCTTTTATAAATTTTCCGAATTTTATGTTATCCAAAACAATCCCTCCGAGGGAACAGGTATTTGCAGTTTACCTAAAAAGCGTATGTAAACGTGTAAACCACGTTATTTATGATACTGCCGCTCAGCAGTTTACTCAACCGACCCACGGTAGAAAACACGGTTTACAACAATTATTTTTTCATTTATTAATGATATTTGTCATTAACATCATTAAAGACCGATTTCTTCAATCATTTCATTAATAACAGATGCCGATTCGGCGAATTTCTTTTTCTCATCCTCATCAAGAGGAATTTCAAGTATCTTGCGAACACCTCTCCTGTTGATAAGAGCAGGCACGCCTATATATATTCCGCTGTAAGAATATTCGCCGCTCAGATAAGCGGACACAGTAAAGATAGAGTTTTCATCATTGAGAATGGCTCTTGTAAGCCTTGCAAGCACCATTCCTATACCGTAGTACGTAGCCTTTTTTGCTTTGATAATCTTATATGCCGATTCACGCACGTTTACGGCTATTTCATCAAGCTCCCTCATCATTTTATCATTATGAGATTCAAGCTCTTTAATCGGAAGCACAGAGAGCATGGCACTGCTCCAGGCAACAAATTCTGAATCGCCGTGCTCACCCATAACATAAGCATGCACATTTCTTGGATTTACCTTGAAATAATCCCCCATCATATATCTGAGACGCGCAGTATCAAGTGATGTTCCCGAACCTATTACCTTTTCGCTGGGAAAACCTGAAAGCTCAAGAACAACTTTAGTCATTACATCAACAGGGTTGCTTGCAACAAGGAAAACGCCATTGAAACCGTTCTCAACTATGGGTTTTACAATGGTTTTAAATACCTTGTAATTCTTCTGAAGCAGATCTCTTCTTGTTTCACCCTCCAGCTGAGGAACACCAGCGCATATTACGATAATATCCATATCAGTACAATCAGAATAATCGCCTGAATAAATCTTCATACTGCTTGGGGCAAAAGGCAAACCGTGTGAAAGATCCATTGCCTCACCCTCGGCACGCTCTTTATTTATATCAATCAGACAAAGTTCATCGCATATATTTTGATTTAGCATGGCATAAGCAAAACTCATGCCGACCATGCCAACTCCTACAATAGCAACTTTTTTACTGTCTTGCGTCTGATTATTTACAGATTCAGTCATAAAAACACCTTCAGAAAAAATAAAAATCCAAAAAAGTGCCGTAAATAATAACGGCCCTCAAAAGTATTATGACCTTTGAGGGCAAAATAATTCATCAGCTTTTTCTGAAGCTTATAAACTGAATCTCCGAATTATACGCATTGACAAAAACAGTAAACTTAGGCGCAATATCAGCACCGTCGGCAACTATCTCAACCATATAAGAGTACTCAGAATGTTTTCCGTATTCCCAAACGGTATCAGAATTGCCATAGTAGAAATCAGGATAGTGCACGAGCGTTATTCCCGAAACTTCTGAATAACTATCTCCGCCGCGATACTGTTTATATATGTCTGATTGAATTTCAGAAACAGCAGCCGATTCTGCCTTATCTGACGAAATTAAACCTGCCGGAGAATCATCCGATGATAAATAATTATTAAAATCATAAGTTGCTTCAAATTCGCCGGTCTGTGTATTCAGAAGAACATAACTGTCATCCTGCGCGCCATGAACGCGGACTGCCATTTTGTTTTCAAGGCAATATACCGGCACGCCGGAAACTTCATTCAGAACTACCGATAAATTCTCCGTATCACACTCTCCGTTATCATCAACAGGCAGACGGTAAAGTCCGTTCTCGCAATCGATATAGACTGCATTGCCAACCATAATACAGCTTTTAACCATATCGTCAAAAACGGCAACGCTCTGCTCTAAACCGTCTTTTGTTATTATAAGCGAATTTGTTTTTGTATCAACACTGTACGAAACATCGCCTTTTATGCAGAATACGGAAAACTCATCGTCTTCTGAACAGGTAAACGGTACAAAACCGTTTTCTGCAGCTATGTCGCTTGCTAAAAACTGTGTTTCGTTTTCCTCGGTTACAGAGTCTGTTATTGCATTATTATTCTCATTCCTTAACTCATTAGACGAGCATGAAGAAAAAATAAGAACAAGAGCAAAACACATGAATACGGATATTATTTTTTTCATTTTTATCACCGCATAAATGTTGATTATTTGAAAAACAACGGCAGTTTTTCAAGGTATATGATATCTTTTCTATCTGCAGCATCACCTTCTGCAAGGGGTGCGCAGCAGCCAACTATCTCCGCATCAAAAGCATCTGCAACTTTTTTGCAGGCAGCCAAAGATTCTCCTGTTGAAATTACATCGTCTACTATAAGTACTTTCTTTCCTTTTAGGAGATCCCCGTCCTCATGACCGAGATACAAATGCTGAGAGCCTTTGGTAGTGATAGAACTTTCGCTGATATCAACAGGGTTATCCATATAAACCTTTACACTTTTTCTGATTACTATATACTTTTTTCCGCTCAGGCGGCTCATCTCATAAGCAAGCGGAATGCTTTTTGCCTCTGGGGTAAGTATATATTCAAAATCAGGTACACGCTTTAACAGTTCTTTTGCGCAGTGTTCTGTAAGCTCAACATCACCGAACAGTATAAAAGCCGCGATGTCAAGTTTATCATTTACAGGAAACTTTTTCAGTTTTCTCTGAAGCCCTGCTATGTTTAATTCGTAATATTCTTCGCTCATAAAATCTTTTCTCCGAGTTCAACTCCGCCGATAAGGTGGAAATGCAGGTGCATTACTGACTGTCCGGCGTCTTTTCCGCAATTGTTAATAATTCTGTAACTGTCTATTCCCTGTGATTTTGCTATCTCAGGAATTTTTTCAAATATGTGCGCAACATATTTTGATGTTTCAGGGGTGAGTTCATTAACGCTGTCAATATGAACCTTTGGAACAACAAGAACATGAACGGGAGCAACGGGATTTATGTCTTTAAAAGCATAGATCATTTCATCCTCATAAACCTTGTTTGAGGGAATATTTCCGTTGATTATTTCACAAAACAAACACATACTGTTCTCCTCCTATTTTATCATACCCTTAACAATATCGGCAACTTTAGAAAGAGCATCGTCAAGTTTGGTTATATCTTTAGCACCTGCCATAGCTGAATCGGGACGTCCACCGCCACCGCCGCCGGCAAGCTTTGCTACTTCACGAACGAGATCGCCTGCTTTAACGCCCATGGCTACTGCATCCTTTGCACTTACAGCAACTATGGAAGCCTTATCGCCGAGCACGCCAGCGATAATGCCAACAGTATTACCGCTCTTCTCCTTTAATTCATCGCCCATTTTGCGAAGAGCATCGGGTGTAGTTCCGTCTACCCTGCCAACATAGAGCTCAATATCGCCTATTTTGACTGGTTTAGAAAATGCGTCCGCGCTCTTAAGTTTTGAAAGCTCAACATTGAGTTTCTGAATAGTCTTATCTTTTTCGTGCAGTTCGTTAACCACGGCTGTGATTCGGTGCTGTATCTCGCTTTCGCCTGTTTTAAGAATTGATGATACGGCTTTAACTACATTTTCACCCGCATTAAGATACTTCAGAAGTCCAAAGCCCGTAACAGCCTGTATACGGCGTACACCGGCGGCAACAGATGATTCTGATACAATCTTGAAAAGACCTATCTGACCGCTGTTTGCAACATGAGTACCGCCGCAGAACTCAAGTGAAAAATCGCCCGCTTTTACAACTCTTACGATATCTCCGTATTTTTCACCGAAGAGCATCATAGCGCCGAGTTTCTTGGCTTCTTCTATCGGCATTTCTTTCATTTCAATAGGAACGGCTTTCATAATGAAATCATTTACAAGGAATTCAACCTGCTTGATTTCATCAGAAGTCATGGGGTTAAAATGAGTAAAGTCAAAACGAACTTCATGCTCATTTACAAGCTGACCTGCCTGCTCAACATGATTTCCGAGCACCTGACGGAGCGCCGCCTGAAGCAGATGAGCCGCTGTGTGGTTTTTCATTATAGCCTCTCTGCGTTTTTCATTCAAAGAAGCATTAACTTTATCGCCCACACTTATTATTCCCTTTGAAACGCTGCCCGCATGAAGATAAATACCGTCTGCATTTTTTGAGGTATCGGCAACGATGAATACATTATCTCCGCAGCTGATAACGCCGCTGTCACCTACCTGGCCGCCTGAAACAGCGTAGAAAGGAGTTTTATCAAGTACAACAGTACCTTCGTCGCCTGCACCAAGCATATTGCTGAGTTCGCCCTTTGAATTGATAAGAGCCACAACTTTACTTTCAGATTCGAAATCAGTATAACCCGTAAATACAGTCTTATCGCAGTCTATCTTAATGCTTTCGTTTTTCCATGCATCTGCACCTGCGTCTTTTCTTGCGGCACGGGCAGTTGATTTCTGATTAGCAAGAAGCGCATTAAACTTATCTTCATCAACTACAATTCCACGCTCTTCAAGGATATCCTTTGTAAGATCAAGCGGGAAACCATATGTGTCATTCAGCTTGAATGCATCCTCACCTGAAAAAACATTGCCCTCCATCTTATCAATATATTCTTCAAGAAGCGCAAGACCTGCGTCAATAGTTTTTCCGAAAGACTTTTCTTCCGCCTCGATAACCTTGCGGATTATCTCTCTCTTGCCCTCCAGGTAATCATACTCGCACACATTCTCATCTATAACCGTATCAACAACTTTATAAAGGAAAGGTTTGTCAATACCAAGAAGTCTGCCGTGACGGCAAGCTCGTCTGATAAGTCTTCTCAGCACATATCCTCTGCCTGAATTAGACGGAATAACACCGTCGCCGATCATGAATACAGATGAACGGATATGGTCTGTAATTACACGGAGCGAAACATCTTTTTTATCATCATCATGATATTTGACACCTGCAAGCTCCGATATTTTTTTCATGATGTTCTGAACAGTATCTACCTCAAAGAGGTTGTCCACGCCCTGAAAGATACATGCAAGACGTTCAAGTCCCATACCGGTATCAATATTTTTCTGAACAAGTTCGGTATAATTGCCGTTGCCGTCATTATTGAACTGGCTGAAAACATTGTTCCAAAATTCAGTGTATCTGTCGCAGTCACAGCCGGGACCGCAGTCTGGTTTTCCGCATCCGTACTTTTCACCGCGGTCAAAGTATATTTCACTGCAGGGACCGCATGGACCCTGACCGTGCTCCCAGAAATTATCTTCCTTGCCGAGTCTTACGATATGAGACGGGTCAACGCCAACCTCTTTTGTCCAAATATCAAATGCTTCATCATCATTTTCATATATGGTAACCCAAAGTTTATCCTCAGGCATTTCGAGCACTTTTGTGCAGAACTCCCAAGCCCAGGCAGTCGCCTCATGTTTAAAATAATCACCGAAGCTGAAGTTGCCGAGCATCTCAAAATAAGTGCCGTGACGAGCCGTTTTTCCTACTCTTTCAATATCAGGCGTTCTTATACATTTCTGACATGTAGTTACTCTTCTTGACGGCGGTGTGACCTCACCTGTAAAGAATTTTTTCATAGGTGCCATACCTGA
Source organism: uncultured Oscillospiraceae bacterium (assembly GCA_900539425.1). Classification (GTDB taxonomy): domain Bacteria; phylum Bacillota; class Clostridia; order Oscillospirales; family Acutalibacteraceae; genus Eubacterium_R. The sequence continues at coordinate 32,461 of UQBX01000018.1, forward strand.
ATTTATCAGCAGAAGGCTGTTATCGTTTTCAGGCACCAGTGAAAAGCTGGGCAATCTGAGATGTCCTTTACTTTCAAAAAATGAAAGATATTTTTCTCTTAAATCATTTAAAGATGTCCATTCCATTTAATTTACTTCCTCTATATATTAAATATCAAATGATATTATAATCTTCTTAAACAAAATTTCAAGGGCAACCTATAAGACTAAGCTGCCCTTAAAATCCCCTCATTAAAGCTTGTCAACAAGCTTTTTAAGTTCGATGATTTCTTCTTTTGTGAAAGTTAAGCCCTTGCTCATTTTAGAATGATCGGGTGACCAATCCCTAACATCGATTTTGGGATCACGTCCGTTCCACGAAATCATATTGACTTCCCTTGTCCAGCCTCTGGCTGTTTCGGAAATAACACCGATATGCTCAGTTATTTCATATTTGATTTCAGGCATCAAGTCTCCTCCTTTGCAATTATTTTAAATTATCTACAATTTCCTTTGTATCCCTTGCAATCATAAGTTCCTCATTAGTTGCAAGTACAAATACTCTTACTTTGTCGTTGGGCATGCTGAGTTCAGCTTCAACGCCCTTAACAGCTTTCTGGTTTACGGACTGGTTGATGTTTACACCCAGATAACCGAGGTAAGAACAAACTTTAGCACGAAGCCAGAAACCGTTTTCACCGATACCGCCGGTAAATACGATTGCATCAACGCCATTCATGGCGGCAACGTAAGAACCTATATATTTAGCAATCTGATAAGCCTGCATTTCATGAGCCAAAATAGCTCTTTCATCGCCCTCATTCTGCTTTGCAACAATATCACGGTCATCAGAGTAACCGCCGGAAATAGCGCTTACACCTGACTGCTTATTAAGTATTTCCTCTACCTGCTTTGGAGTAAGGCTCAGTTTCTGCTGAAGGAATGTAACAACAGAAGGATCAATGCCGCCTGAGCGTGTACCCATCATGAAGCCGTCAAGTGGAGTAAAGCCCATTGATGTATCGAATACCTTGCCGAACTTGATTGCGGCGATTGATGAACCGTTGCCGAGATGGCAGGTAATCATTTTAATCTTCTCAATGTTTTCGCCCATTTTTTCCGCACAGCGGGCGCTTACATATTTATGGGAAGTACCGTGAAATCCGTAGCGGCGGATACCATATTTTTCAAAATACTCATAAGGAAGAGCATACATGTATGCCATAGGAGGCATTGTGCTGTGAAAAGCCGTATCAAAAACGGCAACCTGCGGAACCTTGGGGCCGAGAAGTGAAAGACATGCCTCATAACCCTGAAGGTTTGCCGGATTGTGAAGAGGAGCGAGAGGTATCATGCTCTCAACATCCTTTACAACTGTTTCATCAAACAAAACGCTCTTTGTATATTTTTCACCGCCCTGAACAACTCTGTGACCTACAGCATCTATCTCATCAAGAGATTCAAGAACTTTGAGATCACTCTGTGTCATGAGCTCCATAACCGTATTGAATGCATCTATATGAGACGGCACCTCACGGTCAAAAATTAATTTCTCTTCACCAACATGGTAAATAATGTTTTTCTCGCCGCCCTCAATGGGAAGGCCTATTCTTTCAATTGTACCCTTGCATATAACAGACTCATCTTCCATATTGATAAGCTGGAATTTAAGAGATGAGCTGCCGCAGTTGATAACAAGAATTTTCATAATAATTGTATCCTCCGCTATTGAAAATAAATATTAATATTAATATAATAATATATAGATATTTAAAAAATGTCAAGTGTAATAAACAATTTTTTATTAAAGTTGAGGTTTTTATGAATACGGGAATAATCTGTGAATTTAATCCTTTCCATGCCGGTCACAAATATCTGATAGACAAAGTTAAAAGCCGCGGAGACAATAAAGTTGTTTGTATTATGAGCGGAAATTTTGTTCAGCGCGGTGATTTTGCCGTTTATGATAAATTCGCACGGGCAAAAGAAGCTATAATCGGTGGCGCAGATTTGGTTATCGAACTTCCTCCCGAACAGGCTTTGCTTTCTGCCGAAGGATTTGCCAGGAGCGCAGTTACACTGGCTGAGAGTCTGGGTGTATTGGATGAACTTGCTTTCGGTGCGGAAAACGATGACATTGAAGAACTTAAAGCAACTTCAATGCTGCTCGAAAAGGCTGAAACTCAGGAAAATATCAAGGAAGCAATGAAAATTGGATTTTCATACCCTGCCGCAAGGCAAAAAGTGCTTAAAAGCAGTGTACTTGAAACACCAAACAACATTTTGGCATGCGAATATATAAAGGAGACGTCATTAAACTGTTTCGCCGTTAAACGTATCGGAAAAGGACATGACAGCGACGACGAAGAATACAGCGCCACACAAATAAGGAAAAGACTGTCTGACGAAAATACCGCAAACATAAAAAACTGTGAAACAGCGTTTTTATACCGTCTGCGGACAATGAGCAAAGATGATTTTTCAAAGATAGCAGATGTAAACGAAGGACTTGAAAATCGTCTTTACGAAGCTGCGGGAATGGCAACGAGCTTTGAAGATTTCATATTCCGTGCCAAATCAAAGAGATACACTCTTTCAAGAATTAGACGTATTGCCGTAAGAGCTTATCTCGGTATCGAAGGAAAGTCTTACGACGTGCCTGTTATCCGTGTGCTGGGATTTAATGAAAACGGAAAGAAACTTCTTTCAGAGATTAAGAAAAACAGCACAAAAAGCATTATAACCAAGCTATCAGACTGTGATGAAAGCAATTTAAAATATTTCTTAAAACAGTGCGAATACACTGATTTATATAATCTGGCATTAAAAAAGCCCCTGCCCCGCGCGGCGGAACAGAGGAGTCAGATAGTTGTTATATAATTTTCAAATTCATCTTTAGTCATCTGAGTATTAAGGTAACTGAGAAGTGAATTTACCGAAAGGAACTCCGGCAGATCAAGTGATCTAAGGAGTTTTTTTCTTTTTATGCCTGCATTTTCCGTACCCGAAATACCTGCTGCATAAAGATCATAATTTGTTATTCTGTTTTCCGGAGAAACTGTCTTGCAGTCTACCCCGCACTTCTCAAACAGCTTTATCAGTATATCATCCGATATGCCTTCTACTCCGAGTTTACCCTCTTTTGAGGGTTCTTTTTTTCTTTTTTCTTTACCGTAAATATCAGGTATATAGATATGTTTTATACGATCCTTCGGAATACCGTTAGCAATATAGTTTCTGATCTGAAAACCCGAATGGTCGGAATCTGTAATAAGTATTATTCCCCGCTCACGCGCAAGCCTGCGTATGAAAGCCAATCTTTCCTTATCTTTAAATATGCCGAAACCGTTCGTCTCAATAATCAGCGCGTCAAGTATATTTGATAGCTTAATCTTATCATACCTGCCCTCAACTATAACTGCCTCGCTAACCTTAATCATAGCGCACCTCTTTTGAAACGAGAAGCAGTTTAACAAGCATTTCCTCAAGTACGAGCCTTGAATCCGCAGATGTGCTCTTCAGGCTGTTATCAGCGTTCATTATAACATCTATTGACTTTCTTAACTGAGAAAAAGAGAGCGATGCGCTGTCCCTAAATGCGTTTTTGAGTGCGAACTCACGCCCGCGGTAACTGAAATAATTTGAAACATCATCAAACGGCATACCGGCCGTTTTTGCGCATTTTACCCTATACATATCCACAAAGCAGCCTGAAATAGCGGATAAGACTTTTATAGGATCCTCTTTGGCGGCAAAAAGAGAATCAAGCACTGAGTATGCCTTTTCATAATTTCCTCGAACTACGGCATTTGAAAGATCATAAATCTTAGACTGCAGGCATTTTACTGCAAGCCTGTCTATCATATCTTTTGTAATCTCCGAGCCGTCTGAATAAGAGGATAGCTTTTGTATCTCGTTGAGAAGTGTTTTTATATCACTGCCTGAAACCGATATAAGATAAGAAGCGTTTGCCGAAGACAACACGGCTCCCCTTTTTTTGCACCCCGAAACAAGCAGTTTTACAAGATCCTGTTCGCTTTTCTTTTTCAGCTCAATGCTTGAACCGTATTTTGCAAAAGCGGCTTCTACGCCTTTCCAGCGTGCACCTTTTTTGAAATCAGGGCTTATTGAATTATACCAGAAAATCATAACGGTGCTTTCCGGAATATCCTTTAAATATTCTTTTATTTCTTTGCAGTCTTTTTCACTTTTATCAAAGGGATAATCACAGGCAAGAATAACATTGCAGTCCCCCATCATAGGCAAAAGATCGGCATCCTTAAGAATATCATCAACAGATTCCTGTTTACCGTCAAACTTATGAAGATTAAAGTCCTGAAGAGGTCCCGAAACAAGTCTCTTTACAATATTTCCCACGTAAAACTCTTTCAGATAACTTTCTTCACCGTATATTAAATACGCCTTTGAAAAATCGCCGTCCTTTATCTGCTTTTTCAATTCCTTTTCATCTATCCTGCCCATTTGTTCACCCCTTTCATTATATATCCGTTATCATTTACAGTGTAAATTATATCATATTTTTCAGTATTGGCAAGTTCGTCCTCATCGAAACTAAAATAAGTATTATCAATTTTGAGATCTACGCACTTTTCATCAGTATTACTGTATGAACTTTCAACGCCGTCCCACAATGTTTTTCTAAAGCCCTGCGTATTCACACTGTTTCCGTCTTCATAGATAACCGTATCAGAAACAAAATTAAGACATCCGCATTCATCAGCAAGTTTCAGCGAATATTCACCGTCATAATCAATTATCATAGCAGTATACAGTTCGTTAGCCTCTATAATATTTTTCGCCGTATAATACTGCTCATAATCGCTGATTCCGAACACAAGCGCATAATCCTTATTATATACTATAACAGCATTAGAAAATTCACCTTTCATAATTCTAAGAAAAGTGTTGTTTCTGCTGGTAAAGATACTGCCGGCAGTTATTATAACTGCAAACACACACGAAATAACAGTGCATATTTTAAAACATCTGACAGAACTGCGGGCTTTAATGAAAAAGCCGACAGCAAAAATGACAAGAACGCAGAAAATCAGCAGCGCATAAATCTGAGAACCTACATTTACCGTACTGAACGAAAAACGGGAGAAATAAGATGTTATCCACAGCATTGCGCCGGAAACAAGTTTCAGAACAAATGCCGAGATTGATGCAAGCGGAGCAATCGAAGCAAAAATGCTGAAAACAACAGCGGTTATCATGAGCACTTCAGACAAAGGAATAAGAATTACATTTAATATCAGACCTACGATACTGACCTGACCGAACATATAATACATTACGGGAAATGTAGTTATAAAGACGCATACAGAAGCTGTGATTATTCCCAGCACACTTTTCAAAAGTCTGTTTTTTGTTTTGATTTTTGCAGACATATAAGGACTGATAACAATAAGTCCGAGCACAGCAGTAAAAGTAAGAAGCGCGCCAGCATCCGTAACGGCAAACGGATTAAGGCAAACAATAAAAGCCGCAAATCCAAGCGAATTTAAATTATCCGCTTTTTCACTGAAAAGTTTAGAAAGCAGAAACACAATCATCATGATTGCCGCCCTGACCATGGACGCAGAAAAGCCTGCAAGCATAACATAAAACAATACACTTAACGTGCACAAAGTAACGAGCGGAACTTTAGGTACAAGCAATCTGCGCAGAATTTTATAGAGCATTCCGGTCAACACGGCAAGGTTGAAGCCGGAAACTGCCATAAGATGCGTTGCGCCGCAGGCTTTGAAATTGTTATATGCCTCATCGCTCAGATTACTTGTATCGCCGGACAAAACAGCCAGAGAAAGGGCGCCAAAGTCACCGCCAACAAGATCATCAAAAGTATTTCTAAGATATTGACGCAGTTCAATAAAATATCTGTTGACCGACTGAATTCCGCCCACGCTTTCATCAGTCTCCGAGTATGTGTTTATATATCCCCGCAGAAAAATACCGTCATCAAATGAACCGCGAGAATCAAAAGCATTTTCTCCTGCAGAAAACAAAGTCATATTTACGTTTATAAGTTCATAGCTTTCTGCAGTTATCTGTGCATCACTGTAAACAGTGAGCTTAATATTCTGCGGCACATTCTGCATTTCAATATTTCTGCTTTTGACGGTATAAGAATAACCGTTTTGAGTTTTCTGTTCTGTATCAACAATGTAGATTTGAGCGTCTACTGTTTTATCCGCAAGCACAGTTTGAGGCAGATACACGTTGTTGCAGTAAGTAACAAACACTATGCAGGCAAGCGCGGCGCTTAGCATAGATACAGGCAGAACAGCCGCCTTTCGTGTTTTTGAAACTGAAATAAACACCACGAAAAGAACGCTTGCGGCAGTAAATGCCGCAAGCGCCCATTTTTCATTCAGAAAGTTCAGTATAATAAGGGTAACTGCAAATGTAAACCCTATAGTTGCGAACGCTCTTTTCACTGGTTATTCTTTCTGGGATTAACAGGCTCCATAACAAAGCTGTAACTCTGCTTAACGCCTTTTTTCATCTTATACGGTTCTCTTACGAAAGCCTGACCCGGGAGGTCACCGCCTACGCCGAGAAGCATATGGTCTATATTTACAGCGGTGATTTCATTATTATACGGAATATTATGAACATGAGTGGCTTTTTCAAGCTGTTCGATAGTATAATGATGAGCGCTGAAGTTGATAAAATCATCAAAATATGATGTGAACTTGAAACCGATACCGTTTCTGTCCGTAAATGTTACATAACGAACATCAGTTCTGTTACCGTTTTCCTGAGGACGCATATAACGGTGCTCAAGATCTGTAACAGTTGATTTATAACAGCTGATCTTTGCGCCCGTTTTTCTGTCGCAGTAAGTTGCCTGAGGGCCTCTGCCGTACCAGTTTACATACTCTACTTTACCGTCAAGTGTAAGGCGGGTGCCGAACTTGACCATAGGAGCCTTAGGCACGGCGCTGTGATAAACATATATTCTCTTATCGGCATAGAACTTATATGTTGAAACAGCATCTTTCAGAAGCGGAGTGCTCCAGGCAATATGAACTTCAACGCAATTATCTTCTCCGGCATTTGCAACAGTTCTTATCGCCTTTGCCTTATGGCTGGCACTTCTCCACTTATAATAAGGATGAAGCGGAATAAGAGCGGGTACGAAATTAAGAGAATCGATATCATTATCAGTCAAAGCTCTGAAATAGTACGGTTCCAAAGGAGCTTTAAGTCTTTCTCTGCCGTCAATAGATATGCTGACGATTCGACCGTTATCAACCTTCACGGCATAGCCGTCGCCGTTAATTTCTACCGTATTTCCCTTTCTTTCAAAAGAAAGATCGCCTTTTGCTTCCGGTGCAACAGGCTGCGGCATGGGATTAAGGATAAACTGATCCCATGCTACTTCAAAATTAGACTTTCTGCCCGGAGTTTTCTTTCTTGTATAGAAAGAAACTGTGAGCACAACCTCCTTATCATCAGGGAAAGTAGTTATATCATAAGGAATTGTGATATATGTTTCTGAAAGCGGATCACATTCAAACTTATCAAGCTCGCCGTTTGCAAGTATTTCGCCTTCAGCCTCTACACTCCAGCGGCATGTGAAAGCGGAAATATTTGTAAACAGATATTTGTTTTTAACTCTGAAAGTACCTTTATTGAGATCAAATTCTTCTGTTTTTATTTCAGCGTAAACCTTTTTGACCTCATGAATCTGCGGGTGGATAGTTCTGTCAGCAGCTATAACACCGTTAGCGCAAAAATATGTATTTGAACCCGCAAGAGCGGTAGTATTCGGAATATCTATCTTATTGCGCGGCTCAAGCTTAGCAAAGTCATCGCCGTAAAGCCACATATCCTTGCCGTCTTCATTTACACGATGAATTGTCTGGTCAACGAAATCCCAGATAAATCCGCCGCACATATTATCATACTTTTCAAAATCGTCCATATACTCCTGGAAATTTCCGAGTGAGTTTTCCATGGAGTGGGCATATTCACACAGAAGAATCGGCTTGCCTTCATACATTTCCGGCTTAATCGGTTTACTGTCCGCTGCAAGCTGATTTGCGATATTATCATAAAGAGTGATCTTAATTTCCTGCTTGTTGCCGAGTTTTTCCATAATATCCTCAGTGGGATACATTCTTGAAATAACATCGCTCTTTGTTAAATCGAAGTCACCCTCATAATGGAACTGCCTTGTATCATCAAGTTCAAGAGCGGCTTCTTTCATCTTCATGAAATTATCGCCGTCTCCTGCCTCATTTCCAAGGCTCCACATAAATACGCATGGATTATTTCTGTCCCTAAGCACCATGCGCTGCATTCTGTCCACAACAGCATTTGTCCATACCGGATTGCTGCCGGGCACACCTTTTCTTCTTACACCGTGGGTCTCAACCTCACACTCGTCCATTACATAAAATCCGTATTCGTTGCACATTTTATAAAAATACGGATCGTCAGGATAATGAGAAGTACGAATTGAGTTGATATTATTTTGCTTCATAATATCAAGATCCTGCGTATATCTTTCACGAGGAACAGCCCAGCCGTGATCAGGGTCAAAATCATGGCGGTTAACGCCCCTTACCATGAGCGGCATACCGTTGAAATAGATCTTTTCACCCTTTATCTCAACCTGCTTGAAGCCAACTTCATACGTCTTTACGGCATAAATTTTGTCACCGTCGCTGATAATAATAACAAGCGTATAAAGATTAGGGGTTTCAGCAGACCACTTTTTAGGATTCTTAATCTCAGCTTTGAACTCAAAATCAGTTCTGTTATGGTTAAGTTTACGAGTTTCCTCGCCTATCTCTATTTCCCTGCCGGTATCAGAAATAAGATATGCCTTACAGGTAGCATCGGTATTAACTGAACCATAGTTTTCCACATATACGTCAAGAGACGCAACAGCGTCCTTATAGAAAGTATCAAATTTAGTTCTGAAGAAGAAATCCCTTATGCAAACAGGACTTTCTGCAAAAACATATACCTCTCTGTATATACCGCAAAGCCACCACATATCCTGATCCTCAAGATAAGTACCGTCAGTATATCTGTAAACTTTAGCGCAGACGATATTCTCTTCGCCCGTTTTTACAAATTTGGTAATATTGAATTCATGAGGGGTCATGGAGCCCTGAGAATAACCTACGTAATTGCCGTTTACGTATACTTCAAGCCCGGCTTTGCAGGCGCCGAAGTGAATGAATATTTCTCTTCCGTCCCACTCTTTATCAAGCTCAAATGATTTTCTGTAAAATCCTATTTCCTGAAGGTTGTGATAAATTTTCGGTATCTTGCTTTTACTTCTGCTGATAGCCTTTGGAAATGTGCTGGCGTAATAATACGGAACAGAATAGCCCTCTGTCTGCCATACAGAAGGAACTTTTATCTCTCCCCAGTCAGAATCATTGAAATCCGTTTTTTCAAAATCAGACGGCTGATTCTGGAGCCCTCTCTGCCAGTAAAACTTCCACATACCGTTAAGGGAAAGCTTATATTTGCTTTCCTCGCCAGAAAGTGCTGTTTCAGTGTCGTCAAAAGGCATGGCAATAACGTGGCCGTCTTCCTTATTGACTTTAATGATTTTGGGATCCTCCCAAATATGCTTTTCCATAAATTTCTCCCGTCAAAAATTATATAAAATGGTTAATAATGTATTTACATAATATATTATTTTATAAGAAAAGTCAACAAAACGGCCCTTTTATGTGGACAACTTTAAGTAAATTGTGCTATAATTTGGAATATAATATTTTAATGAAAATTTATTGCCGTACAAAACGGAGGATCTGTTTAAATGATTGAAAGAGTGACAAAAAACAATCTGGAAGAATTCGAAAAATTTATCAAGGAGCATCCTAAGGGACTGTTTCAGCATTCGTCAAAATGGGCAAAGGTAAAATCAGCATGGAAATGGGAAGCAATAATGCTCAAAGACGATAACGGAAATATAAAAGGAGCGGCTGCGGCGCTTATAAGATTTGTACCTGTTATCAAGTATTCTCTTTTCTATGTATGCAGAGGATTTGTTGCGGATGAGGATGATTTTGATACTTTTGACAAGCTCTTTGACGGTCTTATGAAACTTGCCAAAAAATACAAGGCTTACTGTATTAAAATAGACCCTGAAATCACTGTGCAGAACAGCGCTTATAAAAAGCACCTTATAGAAAAAGGCTTTACAGAACTCAACCCGGGATGCCTTGATTTTGAAAATGTTCAGCCACGTTTTGTTTACTGTTTTGATTATAACAATATGACGGAAGATGAGCTTATGCTCACATTCAAACCCGATTACAGAAACAGAATAAGAAAAGCACCGAAAAAAGGTGTTGAAGTAAAGATCATGGGCACTGAAGCTCTTGATGATTTCGTAAGAATAATGCAGGAGACGGGAAAAAGAGACGGATTTTCAACAAGGCCAAAGTGGTATTTTGAAAAGATACTCAACTGTATGGGCGATGACGCGCGGCTTTATATGGCATATTACGAAGGAAAAGCAATTGCCGGAACAATAGCCATTAAGTGGGGCAAAAACGTAGTAAAATACCAGTACGGCGCTTCATCAAACGCTCACAGAAACGTATATCCCAACTATGCTTTGCAGTGGGCTATGATGAAATGGGGTCTTGAAAACGGATGCGCTGTATATGATTTCGGCGGTATCAGCGGCGACTGTCAGAATCCCGACAATCCGCATTACGGACTGTGGAGATTTAAGCACGGTTTCGGCGGTTACATGAAAGAATTTATAGGCGAGTTTGACTATGTAATCAACAAACCGGTGTACAAGCTTTATAATCTTGCTATGGAGTTAAAGAAGAAATTAAGATGAGCAGATATATTATCGAAAAAGACAAACTTAAAGAAAATATTGAATTCGTCAAAAAGAAAGCTGGCGTTCCCGTAATCGGCGTTGTAAAAGGCAACGGCTACGGATTCGGAATAAAAGAGTTCTCTTCAGTTTTAAAAGAGTGCTCAATTGATTTCTTTGCCGTTACGGAAGTTACCGACATACCCGTTTTAAAAGAAATTCTCAGCGAAGATGACAGTATACTCGTCATGCGCTCCACCTGCATTGAAAGCGAAGCAAAGCAGATAGCAGAAAACGGCTGCATCGCAACAATAGGCTCTGAAGAAGCCTGCCGTGTTATGCAGAATGTTGCTCAATCGCTTAACACAAAAGTAAAATGTCATTTAAAAATAGACACAGGTATGGGAAGATACGGATTTATGCCGAGCGAAATAAGCAAAGCACTTAAATGCTACGAAATGCCAAACCTTGAATTTTGCGGTATCTACACCCACTTTTCAAGCGCTTTCAGAAACCCGGAATTAACAAAAGCTCAGCTTGCTGTATTTAAAGACTGTATTGAGCAAATACAGAATGCAGGTTTCAAAACTGGCATTGCACACTGCGCTAATTCCCCTGCCCTGCTGAATGTTGACGGCGTTTCAATGGATGCTGTACGCATAGGTTCAGCATTTACCGGAAGAGTAATAACAAAAGCTAAAACTCCTCTGCATAGGTTAGGCCGTCTTGAAGCTCAAGTGGTTGACGTAAAAACAGTTCCGAAAGGATATTCAATTGGATATAACGGTCTTTTCAAAACTGAAAGGGAAACTAAGATTGCTATAGTACCGATTGGGCATTATGACGGTTTCGGACTGCAGAAAGAACGGGAAACAGCAGATCTGAGATACGTTCTTTCCGCTGCAAAGCAATATGCCAAGAAAAAGCAAATGTATGTCAGAATTAACGGAAGAATGTATCATGTAATCGGAGAAATCGGTCTTTCACACACGGCTGTTGATATTACGGATTCCGATGTTAAGGCAGGAGATACAGCAAGCGTTGACATATCGCCTTTAATGGTAAATCCAAGATTAGAAAGAAAATATATATAATAAAAGAAAAGGTCTGGACATATGTTCAGACCTTTTTTATAAGTTGTTGTCAGTTATGCTCGGCAAGATATTCAACAGCAAAGTGGACGGCTACTGCACCGTCAGCCGCCGCTGTAACGATCTGGCGAAGAGGTTTTGTACGCACATCACCCACAGCATAAACACCGTCAACACTTGAACGGCAGGTTTCGTCAGCTATGATATATCCTTTGTCATCAAGAGAAACAGAGTTTTCCAGAAAATAGGTAACGGGTTTTCTGCCTATGCTTACAAAAACTCCGTCAACGGGCACTTTGATTTCCTGATTAGTTACGGTATTTTTTATTAATGCACCGCTTATTCTTTCTTCGGCAGTAAATTCAACGGGAACGCTGTTCCACAATACTTCAACATTTTCTGCATGCAAAAGCGGATCAACAAGTATTTTTTCCGCTCTGAAAGTATCCCTGCGATGAACAACATAAACTTTCTTTGCAAATCTTGCCAAAAATAGCGCGTCCGCTACTGCTGTATTTCCGCCGCCTACAACCATTACGGTCTTATCTTTATAAAATCTGCCGTCACAATGCGCGCAATAATGAATTCCTTTTCCGATATACTCGCGCTCGTTTTTTACACCGAGTTCATTTGGATCAGCGCCGGTTGAAACTACCACGGTTTTTGCGAAGTACGTTTTTCCTGCAGTATTTACAGCCTTTACATCATTTTTAAAATCAACGGAATTTACCTGCTCAAGAATAGTTTTAACGCCGAATCTTTCCGCTCCGTTTTTCATTTTCATTCCGAGTGTAAAACCATCTATACCCTCATCAAAACCAGGATAGTTATCTATAACATCGGTAAGCGCCATCTGCCCGCCTGCTCCGGCTTTTTCTATAAGTACGGCATCAAGACCTGCGCGTGCGGCGTAAAGCGCCGCTGTATATCCGGCGGGGCCGCCTCCAATGATAATCATATCGTAAACGTGTTCCATAGAATTACCTCCTTTACAATTCTTATTATATACATATTCAGAATATTTTCAGTGACAATATCACAATACTTAGCGATATTGACATAAATTAAAAATGGGAGTATATTTTTCATATATAAAATTTCGGAGGTAAATTATGAAAATAGCAGTTACATATGATAACGGTAATATATTTCAGCATTTCGGAAAAACACATCAATTCAAGATTTATGAAATTGAGGACGGAAATATTATAAATAGCGAAATAGTTGACACAAACGGCACGGGTCATGGCGCACTTGCTGTATTTCTTAAAGCATTAAGGGTAAAAGTACTTATATGCGGCGGGATCGGCGCAGGAGCGCAAAATGCTCTTGCCGACGCCAAAATAGAGCTTTACGGCGGAGTCAGCGGCAGCGCCGATGATGCGGCCGCGGCTTACGCAAAAGGAGAATTGAAGTTTAATCCTGACATCAAATGCGACCATCATTCAGAACATCACGAGGGCTCTGATTGCGGGCACGGCGGATGCTCAGAGCATAATTGCCACAACTAAGATAAAAGCGCACCTATAAAGGTGCGCTTAAATACATGGTGAAATTTATGGGAAATTCTGTTTTTGAACCTTATCTGAAAGAAATATTTCCGTTTTGGAACAACATTTCACAATCCGATAAAGACTTACTCTGCAATAATACACACGCTCTGACATACACAAAAGGCTCAATAATTCATGACGGAGCTGACTGCTCCGGCGTAATACTTGTACGCACCGGATGCATCAGAGTATATATTGTTTCAGAGAACGGCAAGGAAGTTACTCTTTACCGTCTGTATCCCGGTGATATCTGTATGCTGTCTGCATCCTGTGTTATTCAGGCAGTCACATTTGATGTAACAATTGACGCGGAAGAAAACAGCGAATGTTTTGTAATAAGCCCTCAAGCGTTTTCTAAAGTTTCAGAAAATAATCCGCAAATAAGGATTTTTGCTCTTGAGACCGCAGTAAGCCGATTTTCAGACGTTATGTGGGTAATGCAGCAAATACTGTTTATGAGCACAGATAAACGCCTTGCAGTATTTCTTACTGATGAATCGGCACGAACAGGAAGCAGCACCATTGAACTTACTCACGAGCAGATAGCCAAATATATAGGCTCTGCCCGAGAGGTAGTTTCAAGAATGCTGAAGTATTTTTCAACTGAGGGCATTGTTGAGGTATCCAGAAAAGGAATTAAGATAACAGATAAAGAAAAGCTAAGGCAATTAACCCTCTAACATTTCAAGTATCTGCTCTTTCGGTCTTGCACCGGCAGACTGCTCAACAATCTGGCCGTTTTTCATAACTACAAGTGTAGGAATAGTAGTTACACCGAAAGCCTGGGCAAGCTGAGGTTCTTCGTCAACATTAATCTTGCCTACAAGATACTGCTGATTTTCCTCTGCTATCTCATCAACAAACGGAGAAACCATTCTGCACGGGCCGCACCAATCTGCATAAAAATCGAGCAAAACTGTTTTCTCACTGTTTTTAACTGAATCAAAATTATTTAAACCTACTTTTAATACTGACATATTAAATCATCCTTTCTTTTTGTTTGTGATGTTATTATAACCCGCAAAAAAATATTATTCAGTGACTTTGTCACAAATTAAAAACCTGCGCTTTAACTGCGCAGGCTTTTTTATACTTTAAAAATATCAAGAATTCTTTTTTCTATTCTTTTTTCATACAATACCAGAAAATTTTTAAGCAGTAAATCATATAGAATGAAAACCACATTCATAAGAACAGCAAAAAGAATAATCATTGCCGCAGAAAAATTTCCGTCCTCAAAAAACGGTATGCCGAACAAAAAGTAAGCTATAAGCTCAACCAATGTTATCGCGGCATTGAAAACAAGAAATTTCAGAATAACTCTTAACGGTTTTATTTTTATATTCTCTAAATAGCTCTTTATAATAGGATAGTAGCCGAAAAATAATGTGTACATAAGCACGGCTTCCTTGTCCGGGACAATAATAAACGAAATAAGGCTTGACGAAATAAATACAAACCATGCGCTGGAGCACGAAAAAGTCTTTTTTACCATGATTATCAGCACGCCTAAAATCATAGGAACTACATAAGTAAATACGTAAAAGAGACTTGAGCAGAACATAAGGGCAACGGACAGTGCGGCTGTGACTCCGCTTACAGCAACTTTAACAGATTGTTTCATAATATCACCAACCATTATTATACAAAAAATTGTGTATTTATTGTAAATTATTCGTGAATTGTTGTGTTCTATAATCAAAATAATATTTACTTTTCAAAAAAAAATATATATAATATATAAAAAGGCTCTAAGAGGTGTCAGTTAATGATAAAAAAAATTAGCGCTGTGTTATTATGCGTCTGCCTTGTTACATGCGTGTTTGCAGCATGCAGTAAAAACGAAGAAACAGCCGATACTGCAGGCGGACTTGAAGACAGCATTGTTGAATACGGTTTTGAAGTTGATGAGGATGGAAATACCGTTGCCGTTGTTTATGAAGACGGAAAAGCTTATGTGCTTGACGCCGAAGGGAACAAAACTGATAAAACGATAGACAATCCTCAGAATATGCCTTCACAGGACAGCGATTCCGGAAGCTCTGAAAATTCCGGAAACAGCAGTGAAGAACCCGGTACAAGCCCTGTCACCGTACCTGACAGAGAAGATGTTACCAACAATACAGACGATGCCGTAGGTACTACAAGCCCGGAATTAACAACCCTGCCTCTTGACAAGGATAAAGTACCAGACACATCTCAGTCCGGTGAAACCGTTGAATTCAATGACAGTGATATAAAAACCGTTACTAATATGCTTGAGGTTCCATACCTATACACAAGCAACTTTGAAAGCAATCAGAATGTTCCTATTGACGTTGCAACTCACGTTGCCTGCTGGATGCTTCAGAGAGAAAATCTTGATACAAACAACTTTGCAAGCGGAACGGTAGTAATTGATCTGTTTAACTATTTTGCAAAAACTGTTGTTTCATTTAAAACAGAATGCAACACATACACTTCTGATGATGTGGACAATGCCGCACCCATCAAATACAACAGTAAAAACGATACATTTACGGTTACAGGCAATTCTTATGAAAAGCACACACACACTGTAACCATTAAGCAGATACAGGATCTCGGAAACAACAACTATTATAAAGTAATCGCAGATGTAAAAGGCATAGATTCAAGCTGTAAAAAGACTTCTGTTGTTGCTGTTATTCAGAAAAATAAACTTGATACTTCACTTGGCTTTTCAGTGAAAGCTCTTCAGTGGAAATAATCAAAAAATAATAATTATAAAAAAGCCCTTGATTTAATGCCCCAATTATCAAAAGACTATTATCAAATAATTGATGCTATTAATGTATATC
>UQBX01000019.1 GCA_900539425.1 uncultured Oscillospiraceae bacterium
TTTTTTCTTGCAAAAAATAAGCAAAAAATATATAATGTTTTTGGTGATTTGATGAAACAGTTTCTTGAAGTCGGCAAAATTATCAATACACACGGTATCAGAGGCGAATTGAAGATACAGCCTTGGTGCAACGGCATCGATTTTATAAAGCAGCTTGATACTTTGTATCTTGATGAAAACGGCACAAATGCGCTTGAAGTTGTGTCTGTGCGTGAGCATAAAAACTGCGCAGTTGTCAGATTTTCGGGTATAGACAGTATTGAAAGCGCGGAAAAATACAAAAACCGTGTTCTTTACTGCAACCGTGACGATGCTGAAATTGATGAAGGCGCAAATTATATTCAGGATATTATAGGCTGTATGGTTAAAGACGCAAATAACGGTGCTGAGTATGGCAAAGTGCTTGATGTACTTAATTACGGTGCGTCAGATATTATTGAAATAGAAAAAGACGGCAAAAAAAGTTATGTGCCTCTTATTGAAGATATTGTGAAAAAAATTGACTGTGAAAGCGCAGTTGTTGAAATAATACCTATGAAAGGCCTTTTTGATGAGAATTGATATTATGACCCTCTTTCCCGATATGTGCCTTGCGTATCTCGGGGAAAGTATTATAGGCAGAGCAAGAGCGGCGGGTAAAGTGCAGATAGAGTGTACTGATATACGCGATTACACGCTTGATAAGCACCGCCGTGTAGACGATACGCCTTACGGCGGCGGAATGGGAATGATAATGCAGGCTCAGCCGATTTATGACTGCTATCAGGATATATGCAGAAAAACGGAAACAAAGCCTCATCTCATCTATCTTACTCCTCAGGGCAAAACACTTACTCAGGAAAGAGTTAAAGAGCTTGCTCAGCTTGATAACATAGCACTTTTATGCGGCCATTATGAGGGTGTAGATGAGCGTGTTATAGAGGAACTTCAGCCGGAGGAAATATCGGTGGGTGATTATGTGCTTACAGGCGGTGAATTACCCGCTCTGATAGTTGCGGATGCGGTTTCAAGAATGATACCCGGAGTCCTTTCAAATGATGATTGCTTTACTGAGGAAAGCCATTATTCTTCGCTTTTGGAGTATCCTCAGTACACACGTCCGTTTGAGTGGCGCGGCAGAAAAGTTCCCGAAGTTCTTACAACAGGTCATCACGCGAATGTGGATAAATGGCGCAGAGAGCAGTCCCTTGAAAGAACGGCTCAGCGCAGGCCTGATATGCTCGAAAAAGCACAGCTTACGGCGAAGGATATCAAGTTTCTGTCCGATTTGAAACGATAAATAAAAATTATGTGAATTTTGCACAAATCGGGGCACAATATTTTGTGTTTAATTTATAAGTCATACGAACTTTGCCGCAACACATTGACCTAAACGGTTTTAGTGGTATAATATGTAATACAGTTAAAAGGCAAATAACTTTTTAATTCTTGAAATGAGAGGTTTTTAGTATGTTTGTTAAAGATGTAACGGTTGAGAATCAGGTAGGGCTCCATGCCCGTCCGGCAACATTCTTTATTCAGAAAGCCAATGAATTCAAGTCCTCCATCTGGGTTGAAAAAGAGGAGAGAAGAGTTAACGCAAAATCCTTACTCGGCGTACTTTCACTCGGCATTATGGGCGGAACAGATATTCGCATTATTGCAGACGGCTCTGACGAGGAAGAGGCTGTTGAGGGCCTTGTTGCTCTTGTTAAAAGCGGCTTTACAGAGTAAGATTGTAAAAAATCAGGCAGGCACGGTGCATGGGCGCCGTGCTTTTTTTCTTTACCTTGCGATTTATATGTGTTACAATAATCGCGCAAATTTTTTTGACGGGTGAAATCAATGACTGAAAAGGAACTCCGTAAAAAAGCAATGGCACTTCCGCTGCAGCCGGGAGTGTATATAATGAAAAATAAGGATAAAAAAATAATATATATCGGCAAGGCGAAAAAACTGAAAAACAGGGTCTCATCCTATTTCGGTTCGCATGCAGGCCATTCTTTAAAAGTAATCAGAATGGTTGAGAACGTAGACGATTTTGATTATATCCTTGTTGACACAGAGTTTGAGGCGCTAGTGCTGGAATGTTCGCTTATCAAACAGCATATGCCCAAATACAATATTTTGCTTAAAGACGATAAAGGCTATAATTATATTAAAATTACAAAAGGTGATTTCCCGCGCATATCTGAATGTAAACGAATTGATGATGACGGCGCAGAATATATCGGCCCCTATATTTCAGGCTTTTCAGTAAAGCAGGCAGTAGAGGAAACACTCAAGATTTTCAAGCTTCCAAGGTGCAGCAAAAGTTTTCCCCGTGATTACGGTAAATCCCGCCCGTGCCTTAATGGATTTATGGGAATTTGCTGTTCTCCCTGCGCAGGTAAAATAACTCAGCAGGAATACGCCAAAACAGTTGCAGATGCTGTAGCTTTCCTTAAAGGGGGAAGCAAAGCGTCGGTTCGTGATATGACAGCCAAAATGAACGAACTTTCAGAGGAAATGAAGTTTGAGGAGGCGGCAAAGCTCAGAGACAGGATAAGAGCCATCAAAAACCTTGAGGAAAGGCAGAAAGTCGTTTCCATAAATGTTCCTGAGGAGGACGTTTTTGCCATAGTTAACGGCAAGAAAAAGGCGTGCTTTGAGGTATTGCGTTTCAAAAACGGCAAGCTCAGCGACACAGAGTTTTGGCTTATTGATTCACAGGACGATCTTAAAAATGCCCGCCTTGAACTTATTGAGCGTTACTACTCAATGCGCTCTGATATCCCGTCAAGGATAGCGGTTGACGGCGAGATTGAAGATGAAGAACTGCTCAGGGAATTTCTTGAAACGCAGAGAGGCAAAAAGGTGGAGTTTATTCATCCGCAGAAAGGCGAGCATCTTTCAATTTTGAATATGTGTATAAAGAACGCTAATGAGCATCTTGCGCAGAATGAAGGCCGCCTCGGACGTGAGTTTGCCGCGCTTGAGGAGCTTGCCTCGCTTTTAGGGCTTCCTAAACCGCCCGAGTATATTGAAAGTTATGATATTTCTCATACTTTCGGTGCGGACAATGTTGCGGGAATGGTTGTCTTTCATAACGGCAGACCGATGAAATCGGCATATAAACGCTTTGCCGTAAAGGGTTTTGACGGTCAAAACGATGTAGGCTCAATGAATGAAGTGCTCACCAGGCGGTTTAATCATTACTACAATGATGAAGACGGCAGCACTTTCAAAATTCTGCCCGATCTTATTCTGCTTGACGGAGGTCAGCCTCAGGTCAATGCAGTTCTTCCCGTTATCAGCAAAATGAATTTATCCGTTCCTGTTTTCGGAATGGTTAAGGATAATAAGCACCGTACCCGCGCGATTGCGTTCGGCGGCGGGGAGATAGAGATAAATTCACACCGAGCGGCATTTACGCTTGTTTCAAATATTCAAGAGGAAGTTCACCGCTTCGCTGTTTCCTATCACCATAAAAAACATACTAAAAGCACTTTTTCATCGGGTCTTATGCAGATAGAGGGAATAGGGGAGAAAAAAGCCAAAGCGCTTTTGAAATATTTCAAGACAATTTCTTCCATAAAAGAACAATCGGAGCAAAGCCTTTCGGAATGTCCGTCAATCAGCAAAAAAGACGCGCGTAATATTTACGATTTTTATCATAAATTGTAAAAATAATATTTCAAAACTTGACTACGGCAATGTTGAAATGTATAATGTAATGTGTATAAATTCAGGCGGGTGTAAATGTTTTCCGCCGGTTTGCGCGGTGATTTATTATGATGCGTGTTATTACCGGCAGCGCAAGGGGCAGACGCCTTTATACCCTGCCCGGAGATGATGTTACAAGGCCTACTTCGGAAAGCGTTAAAGAAGCGCTTTTCAGTATGCTTCAGTTTGATATAGAAGGTAAAAGGGTGCTCGATCTGTTTGCAGGTTCGGGTCAGCTTGGTATTGAAGCTATTTCGCGCGGCGCGTCCGAATGTGTTTTTGTTGAGCTTGATAAGAGCGCCAGGGCAATAGTTGAGCGCAATATCAGTAAATGCGGATTTACACAGGTGTCACGGGTCATTCCGGCAAACGCAGAGAATTATGCAGCTTCCTGCCCTGCGTTTGATATCGTTTTTTTAGACCCTCCTTATAATAAAGGGCTTGTGCAGAAAGTTCTTCCACTGCTTGAAAGCAGGGTAAGCGAAAATGCGCTTATCGCATGCGAAACAGCGGCAAATGAGGAACTTCCCGAAAGTGTCGGTTCGCTCAGTGTAATACGAAACAAGCGTTACGGTAAAACAAGAATAACCCTTTACCGAAAGGATTAAAAATAATGAAAATCGCAATATGCCCGGGCAGTTTTGACCCGGTTACTCTCGGCCACATCGATATAATAGAACGTGCCGCAGATCTGTTTGACAAGGTTATAGTTCTTGTGATGACAAACAGTGAAAAGCACGCCATGTTTTCTACAGATGAGCGTGTAGAGCTTTTAAAAAAATGTGTAAAAAAGGAAAATGTGGAAATAGATACTTATAACGGACTCCTTGTTAATTACGCTGAACAAATAGGAGCGGTGGCAATCGTTAAAGGGCTTAGGGCCGTGTCTGATTTTGATTATGAGTTTCAGCAGGCTCTTACAAATAAAAGCCTTTTGCCGGAGTTAGAAACGGTATTTCTTACCGCAAAGAGTATGAATATGTTTCTTTCCTCCAGCATGGTTAAAGAGGTCTGCCGGCTTGACGGGGATATATCCCGCTTTGTGCCGGAAGAAATTTTGGATGAAGTAGTATTAAGATGCAAAGGAGAAATAAATAATGACTAATACAGATATTTTACTTGAAGATCTTGAGGATGTGCTTGATGACGCCACCTCAATGCCGATGACAAAAAAGAGCCTTGTTGATGTGGACAAGATCAAAACCATCATCGAGGATATCCGCCTTAATACCCCGCAGGAAACAAAGCAGGCAAAGGCAATAGTTGATTCCAGAAACAGTATTCTTGACGAGGCTAAAAAAGAGGCTGATGAGATAATTGCTCAGGCTCAGGCTCAGGCAAGAGAACTCGTTGCGCGTGATCAGATCACACAGACTGCTCAGGCTGAGGCTGCCGATATAATGGCTAAGGCAAAAGAAGAAGGCGAAGCATATATTCAGGATGCTAAAAACCAGGCTTCCGAGATTCTCGGCGATGCTACTACCAAGGCAAACGATATGCTTACAAATGCCCAGAACAAGAGCAGGGAAATGCTTACAGCTGTAAACAATTATGCTGATGATACTCTGCTTGCAATTGATGATTCTCTCTATAAGGCTCTTGCCGATGTAAGAAGAATACGTCAGGGTCTTAATAATAAGAGAGGCACAAACGAGTAATAAAAGGTTTTAAGCTTTGCATTTTGTTTCACTTGATACTCCGCTCGGAAAAGCAGGCGTGTATGAGCAGGGCGGAAAAATAATCCGTGTTTCGTTTTCATTAAGTGAAAAAGAGCCCGAGTTTCAGCCGTCACGCTTAGCGCGTGAGGCGGCAGAGCAGTTGAGCGAATATTTCCGGGGTAAAAGAAAAGAGTTTGAACTCCCTTTATCGTTTGACGGCGTTACTCCGTTTCAGAGGAAAGTGTATTCTCAGCTTTTGAAAGTCGGGTACGGTAAAACAGTGTCTTATAAGGACATTGCATCAAAGATCGGAAATGATAATGCTGCGCGTGCAGTAGGCACAGCGCTTAATAAAAATCCGCTTCTCATACTTGTACCGTGTCACAGAGTGGTCGGTGCTGACGGCAGTTTGACCGGCTTTGCCTGCGGAATTGATAAAAAACGTTTTTTACTTGAACTTGAAAAGAATAATATTCAGTGTTGAATTAACAAAAAAGGACTGTGTTGATACACAGTCCTTTTTGTTTTTTATGCTCTTGTAGCATCTGCAACCCGCTCTTTCAGCGGTTTCAAAATACGTGCAAATAATTTTGTTATAAAACCTACGCAGACAGCTGCCGCAATCGTGCCCTCTCGCACACCTTGAAGTTTGTGAAGCGCGATAAGCGATATAGCAATAGTTATGCACATCAGTGTTACATCAAATACAACTTTCATATTTCCGAATTTAACAGGCGCCACTTGGCATATTGCAAGAACTATACCTTCTCCTGCGTTTGTGATAAGTCCTGCCGCAACTTCAAGGCTTACTCCGAACGCGAGAAACAGAATACCTAATACACAGTATACCCATTGGTTTAAGTAGTTTGAGTATCCAAGATCCTTTATGATGAATTCAAACAGGTCTATAAGAGCTCCGAATATAAGTGAAGCGGGTATCTGCAGCAGCTGAAATTTATCATAATGTTTTCTGAGTATAAGTATCTGAATTACAACGAATAAGCAGTTCATGATAAATGTAGTAGTGCCGGTGCTCAGACCGGACAGATAAGCTGTAATGTACGGAACGCTCGAAATGGGCGATACGCCCAGGTTGGCTTTAATGGAAAAGGCTACTCCAAGAGCCATAAAAGCAAGTCCCGCGCATAGAACTGCGCATCTCAATATAAACTGTTTTTTGTTTTTTGCCGCTGTTTTTATTGATGTCATTCTATATCTATCCTCCATATTAAATTTTATCCTTGCTATTATAGTCCTGTCGCTAAATTTTGTCAATATTATCATAATGTAAGAGTATTTTGCGGCTGTAAAGTTACAACTTTGTTAAAAATAAACAAAATCCGGCTTGATTTTTATATCAAGCCGGATTTAATGCTATGTTAGGTTTTTTGTTTAAATTTAACGCTTTTCAGTTTCTTATTCAGATGCTTCTTCAGCTCGTTTTTCTGAAATATAATCATGAACTTTCTGCTTGAGCTCTCCGTGAAGCTTGAACTTTGTACTGAATACTATGAGCGAAATTATGATGAGAATAGGAGGTATACCGAAACAGATAAATCCAATTGCCGTTTTTGTAGCCTCGTTTATTTCACCGCTAAGTATCTGCTCGTTGTAGTTCATTATTCCGAGACCGCCGAAAAGGAATATCGTCTGAATTGTATATGCCATTTTCTGCAGAAAACCTTTCATAGAGAAGGTTATGCTTTCGTTTCTTGTTCCGTTCTTATATTCACCGTAATCAACTATATCGGCAAGGAATACCGTCTGAGCAACAAACATGGAGCCTATGCCTATGCTTGCAAGAATGTAACTTATATCAAGAGCAATCGTGATTTTGAGAACAGGGCCGAAAAGATACATAAGCGCATAGCCTGCTATCGCCATAATCAGCGATATCTGGTAGATTGTGCGGTTTGTGAACTTCTTGCCCAGAACGGGTATTACGAGCAGACCTATAACAGAGCCTACAGCGCCGATGATTGAGAAAAGGCTTTGCCCTTTGCTGTCTCCCAAAACATTTGTGAAGTAGTAAACAGCCGTTCCGCTTGTAAGATACCAGCCTGCGTTTGATATCATTGCGAATATCATAAATACCACTAACTGATCGTTTGAGCCTATTACCTTAAACATCTTTTTAAAGCTGAATTTATCTGTGTTGTAAACAACTCGGCGCTCTTTTGTAGAAGAAACGCATACCGCGGCAAAGGTTACAAGCAGTACGCCGCATATGATTGCCCACTTTGAAAATCCCGAAGCGCTGTAACCGTCATCTGTTTTTTCCATGCCGCCGGAAAGAATGGGAAGTACAATCGGGGTCATTACAGTTATTACGCCCTGGCCAAAGCCGCTGAATGTTCTTGCTACAGTGGAAATCAGATTTCTGTCTTTCGGGTCGTTGGTAAAGCTTGGCACCATAGACCAGTAAGGAATATCCGCCATTGTATTTGTCATTCCCCAAAGCACATACATAAAGCCTATGTAGATATAAAGCTTCGTTCCGCTCATTCCGAATGAAGTGAAAAGCAGGGAAAGCACAATCGCGTTTGAAGCTGCGCCTATAAGTATCCACGGGCGGTATTTGCCCATTTTTGTTTTAGTGCTGTCAACTATTGTGCCCATAATCGGGTCGTTGATTCCGTCCCATATTCTGGCAAGCGGGGTCAGAATCAGCAAAAAGGCTTCTTTAAGCCCAAGTACGCTGGACAGGTAGTAGGAAAGATACGAGTAAAAAAGCCCGTAAGAAAGGTCAAGACCAATCGCGCCTACGCCGTATCCGATTTTCTCCCTCCATGTGGTTTTGTAATCGGCCATTTTTCTGCCTGCTCCTTTCGTAAATAAAATAAAAATGCAACGTATAAAGAATTATAACATATAAAAGCAATTTGCACAATAAAACGCATATAAGGATAAATATTACAATTCAGTTACAAATTTTACCTCCTTCAATTTGCCCTTGACATATCCTGCTTATCCTATTATAATTAAGTCAATAGGTGCAAATTCCAAGTAAATCCCATTAAATTCATTTAATTCCCACGATGAACAGCTTAATTTATGAAAGGGGGGAGAGCTGTGATAATATTTGCTGGAACATATTTTAATTTCAAATTAGACAGTAAAGGCAGGCTCTCCGTACCCACAAAATGGCGCGAACGTTTGGGAAGGGATTTTTATATGGTTGCCGTAACGGTCAAGGGATGTAAGTGCATAACTCTTTATCCCACTTCTGAGTTTGAAAAAGTGTATGAAAAAACACAGCACGGCACAGAAAATCAGATGTATGACACTTCAAAAGAATTGCTCAGCAAAACTGAGGAGTGCACTATGGATTCTCAGGGCAGATTTACTCTGAATCAGCGCCTCAAGGAAATGTCTCTTCTCAGCAATGACAGCGAAGTTATTCTTGAGGGCAACGGCGGCTCAATAGAAATATGGAATAACGAAGAATATGAAAAGATGCACAACACATTTGATCCTAATGTCGGCGTCTATGATCTTATGGACAGGGCAAATGATGTAAAGACAGCCGGCGGAGAAGAAGAGTAATATGGAATTTGTTCATAAGAGTGTGCTTTTTGACGAGTCCATACAGGCTCTTGCACTTAATGAAAACAAGATTGTAGTTGACGGTACTGCGGGCGGCGGAGGTCATTCCCGTGAAATAGCAAAGCATGCGGGAAGACTGATCGCAATAGACCAGGATCCCGACGCCGTGAAAGTCCTTAATGAAAGACTTTCGCAGTTTGATAATGCCACTATAGTAAACGATAATTTTTCTAATATTAAAAACATTATCAGTTCTCTCGGCATCGGCGGTATAGACGGTTTCCTTCTTGATCTCGGTGTCAGCTCTTTTCAGCTTGACAACGGAGACCGCGGCTTCTCTTTTCACAAAGACGCTCCGCTCGATATGCGAATGTCAAAAAAAGGTATTTCCGCTTACGATGTAGTCAATACTTACGATGAACATAGCCTTGCGGATATTATTTACAGATACGGCGAGGAAAAATTCAGCCGTTCAATTGCAAAAAATATAGTAAAGAAAAGGCAGGAAAAGCCTATTGAGACCACCTTTGAGCTTGTTGACGTCATCAGAGATTCAATGCCGGCTAAGGAGCTTAAAAAAGGTCATCCTGCCAGAAAAACATTTCAAGCTATAAGGATTGAGGTAAACGGAGAACTTGAAAGCCTAAAAACAGCTCTTGATAATGCGTTTGACTGTCTTAATCCCGGAGGAATTATAGCGGTTATCTCATTCCATTCACTTGAAGACAGAATTGTAAAAGAAAAATTTGCCGAGTGGACTAAGGGCTGCACTTGCCCCAAGGAATTTCCCGTGTGTGTTTGCGGAAACAAGCCCAAAGGCGAACTTTTATTCAAATCAAAAACTCCGTCTGAAAAAGAACTTGAGGAAAATCCGAGGGCAAGATCCTCAAGACTTAGGGCGTTTATGAAGTATTAATTAAAAGAATTTTAAAAAGGAGGAATAATAATGGTCAACACAAATGATTTCAGAAGATATTCTTATGACAGTGATGCCGCTTATGCACTTGAAGCTTTCAATAAAACACGTTCCTCCGCAGCGCCGGAGGTTCAGCGTCCGGCAAGAAAAAGATTAAGTTTAAATCCCAATACCGTCAATAAGAGCAGGAAACAGCTTATAATGGAGCAGCGCGCGGCGCGTGCAAGAGCAGTGGAGATCGTTGTGGTTGTAGGTCTTGTTCTTGCAATGCTTTTCGGGGTTCTTTATACGTATGTTCAGAAAAACGAGCTTACAAAGAGTATTGCCGGTATACAGCAGGAGATATCTGTTGCTAAAAGTGAGAATGTAAGTCTTAATGCGGAGCTGGAGGCGCTTGTTTCTGTTTCGCAGATAGACAGTTATGCCCTTGAAAAACTGGGTATGACAAGGCTTGAATCTAATCAGATAGTGTATATAGACACCTCTGAATACGAGGCAGAGCAGAAACAGGAACAACAGCAACAGGAGCAGCAGGATCAAACTGCGCAAGCGGATGCGGAATAACCTTGCGATTTCAGCAGTATTATATTGAGAGCCGTATTTTTCGGCTCTCAAAAAAATATTTTATATAATATATAACTTATAAGAAAGGCGGAAATGATATGACTTCATTCAGAAAAGTGTTCACATCAAGAGCTATGATCCTGTTTTTGGTGCTGGCGCTTTTGTTTGCAACTGATATCGGCCGCCTTTTTTACATACAGGTAGTAAAAGGCGAAGAATATTCAGATAAAGCCCAGAGCCAGCAGCTTTCGGATACGGAGATAGAGGCAAATCGCGGTACGATATATGACAGCGAAGGAAATATACTCGCACAGTCGGCTACTGTATGGACGGTTTTCCTTGACCCGTCAAATATCACAGACGAAAACAGGCAGAAGATTGTCGATTATCTTGCTTCCGCTTTTGAGTATGACGATGAGGAAAAGCAAGACCTGCTTGAAAAGAGCAAGGCAGACAGCAAATATCAGGTAGTTGAGAAAAATGTCGAAAACAGAGAGAAAGAGAAGATTGCCGAGTTTGTATCAGAAAACAAGCTTTCGCTCTGCATAGGTTTTGAAGAGAGCACACGCAGGTATTATCCTTACGGAAAACTTGCTTCTTCGGTAATAGGATTTACAGGCGCCGATAATCAGGGACTTGTCGGGATAGAATCCTACTATGATGATGAACTCTCCGGAGTAAACGGGCGAGTAATTACCGCAAAGGACGCAAAATCCAACTCCATTTCAAACGATTACGAAACTTCCTACGATGCGCAGGACGGATATTCGCTTACTCTCACTATAAACACAACAATCCAGTATTATCTTGAAAAAGAACTTGAAAGAACGCTGAATGAATATTCCGCAAAGGGCTGTTACGGCGTTGTTATGGACTGTAATACCGGTGCTGTGCTTGCAATGGCTTCACTTCCGGATTACGATTGCAATGACCCGTATACGATTACTTACGATGTTTATAACAAGGAACTTGAATCCATAACGGACGAAACGGAAAGATCAGAAAAGCAGAGTGAATACATACAGCGTCAGTGGAGAAATTTTGTAGTTTCTGATACGTATGTTCCGGGCTCCGTTTTCAAAACATTTATGGCGTCCGCAGTGCTTGAAGAGGGCGTTGCAACTTTAGATACAACATATAACTGCACGGGTGCAATACAGGTAGATAAATATACAATGCACTGCCACTATCATGCAGGCCACGGCTTGCAGACTCTTACACAGGGACTTGAAAATTCCTGCAACCCGTTCTTTATCACACTCGGCCAAAAACTCGGCGTTCATAATTATTATAAATATTTCAATGGTTTCGGATTTACGGAAAAGACCGGTATAGATGTTCCGGGCGAGGCAAGTCCTCAGTATTATGAAGAGGATGAATACGGTATAGTTGAGCTTTCGTCAGCTTCATTCGGTCAGACAAACAGCCTTACTCCCATTCAGGTGTGCACAGGTCTTTGCGCAATTGCAAACGGCGGCAAGCTCCTTACACCGTATGTTGTTTCAGAGATAACCGATGCAGACGGCAACACCGTTTCAAAGACACAGACCAATGTGGTAAGACAGGTCATAAGCGAGGAAACTTCAAAAGAAGTATGCCAGATGATGCAGTCCGTTGTTGATAACGGAACAGGTAAAAACGCTTATGTTGCAGGTTACCGTGTGGGCGGTAAAACAGGTACTTCAACAAAACTCGGAGAATCAAAACCGGGCGAAAAAGATAAATACATAGTTTCGTTTGCAGCTATTGCTCCCGCAGATGATCCGCAGATAGCAATGCTTATAATTTGTGACGAGCCAAACGTTGACCTCGGCGGCGGCGCTATATGCGCACCGATTGCGGCAACAGTAATAGAGGAGAGCATGGCGGAACTCGGAATTGAACCGGTTTATACTGAAGAAGAAAAGAAAGATCTTTCCGTTTCAACTCCAAGCGTAATAGGCAAATCTCTTTCAGAAGCAGAAAATACAGTTAAAAACGCAGGACTTGAAGTTAAAGTTGTAGGCAACGGAGATAAGGTGCTGAATCAGTCTCCCGCCTCAAGTTCAACGATACCGTCAGGCGGCACAGTTGTCCTCTATACGGATAACTCAGATAAGCAGACGGTCAAAGTTCCCGATTTCACAGGCCTCACTGTTGCGCAGGCAAATAAACTTGCGGCATCAAACAATATCAATATAGATATTTCAGGCAATACAGAAAATGACGCTCTCGTTGTTGCGTATAAGCAAAGCGAGGAAGCGGGCAAAGAAGTAGAAATAGGCACAGTAGTAACAGTAAGTTTCAAATCAACGCAAGCTGTTTTGGACTGATATATAAAATGGGGGATCACAATGAAATTATCCGAAATACTTAAAGGGATAAACGTAAAAAACACTTATGAGGACTGCGAAGTAACTAATGTTACGCAGGATTCAAGAATGATCGAAGAAGGCTGCCTTTTCGTGTGTATCAAGGGAGGCACGTTTGACGGTCATTCAGCTGCAAGAGAGGCACTTGAAAAAGGTGCTGCCGCAGTTCTTGTGCAGGTTGATCTCGGCCTTGACAGGCAGATAATCACAGATGATACCCGCGCAGTGTATTCTTCGGTCTGCGCAAACTTTTTCGGTAATCCGGCAGATAAGCTTAAACTTATAGGCATAACGGGTACTAACGGAAAAACAACTACAACTTTTCTTATAAAGCAGATACTTGAAAGCGCAGGCAAAAAGGTGGGCCTTATCGGAACTGTTCAGAATATGGTGGGTTCCGAGGTCTATCCGGCAAAATTTACAACTCCCGATCCTTATGAGCTTCAGAAGCTATTTTCTCTTATGGTAAAAGCAGGCTGTGAATACTGCGTTATGGAGGTTTCCTCTCAGGCGCTAGCACAGGGCAGGGTAAACGGACTTGAATTTGAGATAGCTGCTTTTTCAAACCTTACTCAGGATCATCTTGATTACCATAAAACTTTTGAAAATTATTTTGAGGCAAAAAGAATACTGTTTAAAAATTGCAAAACGGCAGTTACAAACGCTGATGACCCTCACGGAATTAAAATCGTAGAGGATCTGCCGTGCAAAGTAGTAACTTATGCCGTAAATACAAATGAAGCTGATTTTGTTGCCAAGAACGTAAAGTTCAAATCAAACGGTGTGGAGTATGACCTTGTATATGAATTGATCGGTAAAGTTCACTGTCCTATTCCGGGAAGATTTTCAGTATATAATTCACTCTGCGCCGCAGCGGTTGCCGTAACACTCGGATTGGATTTCGGTATCGTGCTTGACGCAGTTTCAAAATCATCAGGAGTAAAAGGCAGAATAGAAGTTGTTCCTACCCCGGGAACTGATTTTACAGTCATCATAGATTACGCTCATTCTCCTGACGGGCTTGAAAATATAATCACATCTCTTCGTGAAATAGCTAAAGGCCGTGTGGTAACCGTCTTCGGCTGCGGAGGGGACAGGGATAAAACAAAGCGTCCTAAAATGGGTAAGATAGCAGCTGAACTTTCCGATTACTGCGTTGTAACATCCGATAATCCCCGTTCGGAAGATCCGTCCATGATAATAAATGATATACTTGAAGGCATGAAAGGCGTTTCAACACCTTATACGGTTGTTGAAAACCGCAAAGAAGCAATCAGGTGGGCTATTGAAAACGCACGCAAAGACGATATAATTCTGCTTGCGGGTAAAGGCCACGAAACATATCAGATACTGCCAACGGGAACGATACATTTTGACGAGCGTGAGGCAGTTGCCGAAATTTTAAATGATTTAAATAAAAATAAGGAATAATAAAGGTGGGAAATCAAATGAGTATAACAGCCGCAGCAGCAATAGCCGCCGTTATAGGTTTTGCCGTAACAGCCGCCCTCGGATTTGTAATTATACCATGGCTTCACAAGCTCAAATTCGGGCAGACAATTCTTGACATCGGCCCAAAGTGGCACAAGAAAAAACAGGGCACGCCGAATATGGGCGGTCTAATGTTCATCATAGGCATCTTTTGTGCATTCGCTCTGTCCGCAGTAATTTTTACATCTTTAGGCGGTAATCTTGAAACAGATTATTCGGCAATCATAACAGGCAGAGAAAAAACACTTCTGATAGCCGGTCTTTTGCTTGCTCTCGGCTGCGGTATAGTTGGATTTGCCGATGACTTTACAAAGATAAAGCTTAAAAGAAACGAAGGCCTTTCTCCAAAGCAGAAAACTTTCGGTCAGCTTATAATGGTTATAGGCTATGTCACCACTCTTTGGATTTCCAAAAACACAGTTTGGTATTTTCCTTTTATAGGAACAGTTGATTTTTCCAAAAACTTTTTTACAGGGCTTATATTCTGGGCTCTTTCGGTTGTAATAGTTTACGGCTGTGTAAACAGCGTAAATCTTACTGACGGAATTGACGGGCTCTGTTCTTCCGTAACAGCAACAGTTGCAGTTACATTCCTTGTTATCGCATTTTCAGATAAATTTGCAGGATTAGGGCTTCTTGCCGCATCACTTCTCGGCGCAATGTGCGGTTTCCTCTGCTGGAACTGGAATCCCGCAAAAGTTTTCATGGGGGATACAGGTTCTCTTTTCCTCGGCGGACTTGTCGCATCGCTCGGCTTTACTATTAAATGCCCGTTCCTTCTTTTACCTATCGGTATAATATACGTGTGTGAAACCATGAGCGATATCATTCAAATCGGATATTTCAAGATCACTCACGGCAAGCGCGTTTTCAAAATGGCTCCTATTCATCACCATTTTGAAATGTGCGGCTGGAAAGAAAAAAAGATATGCGTTGTCTTTTCGGTTGTAAATATCATCGGCTGTGTTATAGCAGTTCTTTGCTATATATTCGGAAACACAAACGCTTAATATAATGTACTTAATTTATTAAACTTTATTAATTACTATTACTACAGAAAGGAAGAAAGCAATGCCGGATAAACTGACCCCTCCCATTAGATATGACAGGCAGAAAGACCGCTCCAGCAAAAGAAAACGCGGTACGGTGATGCCTGAAGGCGGGGGAAAAATAATACGGCCGCAAAAAGGTCTTGGGTTTAATGAACTCAAAAAGTCCTTCTTTATTACCGGCGCATTTGATATTCCGTTTTTTGCGCTCACGATAATAATTTTAGCTATAGGGCTTGTAATGCTTTTTTCCGCATCATATCCGTATTCCTATTTTG
This sequence comes from uncultured Oscillospiraceae bacterium, assembly GCA_900539425.1. Classification (GTDB taxonomy): domain Bacteria; phylum Bacillota; class Clostridia; order Oscillospirales; family Acutalibacteraceae; genus Eubacterium_R. Next base: position 15,538 of record UQBX01000019.1, read on the forward strand.
AATCAGGAAATTCATATCATTATTTTATAAGACAGCTGATATTTGCCGTAATGGGCGTTGTTGCAATGCTCGTTATATCAAAAATCAATTATAAGGTTTTTAAAGCAGCTGCGCCTTATCTTTTAGGGCTTACTTTGTTTTTACTTGTGCTTGTTCTTTTTTATCACACAAGTATATCATCAGAAGCGGGCGAGGATTTCAGACGATATATTCCCGTAGGAAATCTATTCACTTTTCAGCCCTCAGATATTGCAAAATTTACGCTTATTACAACTTTGGCGGCTTATATAAGTATGTATTCAAAATACATGCACACATTTAAGTACGGCATTCTTATACCCGCCGCAATAATTCTTGTATATTGTCTGCTCATAATGGCGGAAAACCATGTTTCAGGCACTATAATTGTAGGCGTAATAGGCGTTTGCCTTATGTTTGTGGGCGGCTCCGATAAAAAGATATTTATTATCGGCGTGGCTCTTGTTGCGGCAGCTTGCTTTGTAGTTTTCACATTTCCGCAGATACTGCCTGAATATGTTCAGGAAAAGCTAAAGGCTTTCACTGATAAAAGTTACGATCCTCTCGGTGCCCGCTGGCAGACAAATAATTCTCTTTACGCCATAGGTTCCGGCGGCTTGTTCGGTGTTGGTCTTGGAAATTCAAAGCAGAAATATCTTTATGTTTCAGAGCCGCAGAATGACTTTATTTTTTCAATTGTTTGTGAAGAGCTCGGTTTTGTAGGAGCGGCTGTAATAATACTTTTGTTTGCGGCGCTCGTAATAAGAGCTTTCAAAATAGCCGTATCAGTAAGGGATAAATTTGCTTCACTTGTTGTAATGGGCATCGCAATACAGCTCGGTGTGCAGGTGGCATTGAATATTCTTGTTGTTACGGATTCTATTCCCAATACAGGTATTGCGCTTCCGTTTTTCAGCTATGGCGGTACAGCGCTGTTGATGATTTTGGGAGAAATGGGAGTTGTGCTCAGTATATCGCGACGGGCGCATCAAAAAAAGGCTGATATTCAGTCTGTTGAATAGGAGTTTAAATGAAAATTTTATTTGCTACCGGCGGAACAGCGGGCCACATTAATCCTGCGCTTGCAGTTGCGTCATATATTAGGGAAAATTATAAAGATACAGAGATCTTGTTTGTAGGTACTTCAGACCACATGGAAGCAAGGCTTGTGCCTAATGCCGGTTTTGAGTTTAAAACCGTTGATATTTCAGGCTTTCGCCGCTCGTTTTCACCCTCCGCAATCGTTTATAATGTAAAAACAGTATTAAGAATATTCAAATCAAAAGGGCAGAGCAAAAAAATAATCAAAGAATTTAATCCGGATGTCTGTGTGGGTTTCGGCGGATATGTTTCCGGCCCTGTTATCGAGGAGGCAGCAGAGCTTAAAATTCCTACATGTATCCATGAGCAGAATGCTTTCCCCGGAATTACTAATAAAACCCTTGCAAAAAAAGCGGACGCGGTTATGGTTACCGTTGAGGATGCCGTTGCAAGGCTTGAGTCAAAAAACACACCAATAGTTACCGGCTTGCCCGTAAGGGGAGAAATATTAAAAGCCGACCGTGATTTCGCAAGAGTACAGCTCGGTGTCGGTGATAAGCCGCTTGTGCTTTCATTCGGCGGTTCGCTCGGTGCCGCACCCATAAATGACGCAATGTATGATATATTGCTCAAAAGCGCGGAAAGCGGAAAGTATTATCATATACATTCCGTAGGAACAAACGGCGGCGAGTATCTTGAGAAATTCGAGAAAGCAGGATTTAAAGAAGGTAAGAAAGGTACCGTTGAAGTTAGAAAGTATATTGACAATATGGATGTCTGCATGGCCGCTGCGGATCTCGTTATAGGCAGGGCAGGCGCTTCAACGCTTTCAGAAATTGAGGCTCTCGGCAAGGCTTCTATACTTATTCCCAGCCCGTATGTAGCTGAAAATCATCAGTATCATAACGCTATGGCGCTTGTTAAGAGAAATGCCGCAAGAATAATTGAGGAAAATGATCTAACTTCTGAAAGACTTCAGGGACTTATTGACGAGGTGCTTTCAAATAAAGAGGAACTTGCCGAAATAGAGAAAAATGCTAAAGGCATGGCTATAAACGATTCCGCCAAAAAGATTGCGGAGATAATAGTGTCTCTCGCCGGCAAATAACTTAGCAAAATAAATCTGTCTGCATAGAATAGTAAAGAATATGCAGGCAGGTGGCTAATTTGGAAAAACTTGTAATAACCGGTAATCAGCCTCTCGGCGGTGAAATCTCCGTTCACGGCTCAAAAAACGCGGTCTTGCCGATACTTGCGGCAACATTGCTCGTAAAGGGAGAAACAGTGTTACATAACGTCCCCGATCTGAGTGATGTCAATGCGTCAATAGAGATTTTAAGACATCTCGGCGCAAGCGTTAAACGTGAAAAAAGCACGCTGGTTATTGATACATCAAATATAGTAAATAATGATATTCCCGAGGAAATGATGAGGGAGATGCGTTCTTCAATCATATTTCTCGGCTCGCTTGTAACACGTTGCAAGGAAGCGCTTATATGCCCTCCCGGCGGCTGTGATATAGGTGTCAGACCTATTGATCTGCACCTGAACTCTCTCAGAAAACTGGGAGCGCAGCTCACTGAAAACGGAAGTTGTATCCATTGCCGTGCTCAAAAACTGCATGGCTCAAAGATATTTCTTACTTTCCCCAGCGTAGGCGCAACAGAAAATATCATAATATCCTCAGTTCTTGCCAAGGGCAAAACTACTGTAATTAATGCCGCAAGAGAGCCTGAAATAAGCGACTTGGCTTCTTTTCTAAATTCGTGCGGAGCAAAGATTTTCGGCGCAGGAGAAAGCACGATTGAGATAGAGGGAGTTGAAGAACTCTATCCCAACTCTCACACCGTTATTCCGGATAGAATTGTGGCGGCAACTTATATGTGCGCGGGCGCTCTTCAGGCTAAAGAACTTGTTGTTAAAAATGTCCGCGCAGGTCATCTTGTTCCCATTATTCCTGTGTTCACGGAAATGGGATGCAGGATATATCTTTCGGGCAATGATTTAAAACTCGTTTCACCTAAAAGATTAAAACGGGTTAAAAACATAAAAACAATGCCGTATCCTGGATTTCCTACAGATTGTCAAAGCGTACTTATGGCGGTGCTTTCAAAAGCAAAAGGCACATCGGTGTTTAATGAAAGCGTTTTTGACGGAAGATACAAGCATATAAGTGAGCTTCGCCGTTTCGGCGCAGACATCACGGTTAATGACAGAATTGCCGTAGTAAACGGCGTTAGGGAACTTTACTCAGCAAATGTTTATTCTACTGATCTTAGAGGCGGTGCCTCCCTCGTTCTTGCGGCGCTTGCCGCAAACGGAGTGTCAACGGTAGGCAACTTGAGTCACATAGACAGGGGCTATGAAAATATAGAAAAGAATTTAAGTGAAATAGGAGCGGTCATAGAGAGAAAAAATTATGAAGGATAATAAAAAACGAAAACGCAGCGTCTCCGAAAAAAGCTATGCTTCAAGAGCACCGCTGAATGATTTAGAGCCGCCGCGGATTTACAGGGGAAACAGTCAGCGGGGCAGAGTACCCGCCGCCGGACCTACAAGAAATCAGACGCGCCGCAGGCAAAATAAAAAAAGGCGGTTGAAAAACAGCGTCAGAAGAGCGCTTCTTGCTTTTTGCCTGCTGGTGGCACTTGTGGCATTCGGCGTAACTCTTTCTTTGACTGTATTCTTTAAAACAGAAATAGTAACAGCTCAGGGCAGTGGAATTTACGCTGAGCAGCAGATTGTTGATGCGTCAGGAATCAATTCTGATAATAATCTTTTTCTTCTTGATAAAGAGGAAATATCAGCAAGAATAACACGTCAGCTGCCATACATAGGCACTGTTACCATAGAGCGGAAACTTCCTAATACTGTTGTTATTGAAGTAACTGATACATATGCTTCATACGCTATTGAAAATTCAGACGGAACTTATACGCTTATGGATGCAGAGTTCAAAGTGTTGGACAATGCGTCGGCTCAAAATCCTGCGGATACGATAATTATAAGCAACGCACAGATTAAAACCGCCGATCCTGGAACGGCAGTTGTTTTCAGCGATGCCGCCACACAGGAAAGGATTACACAAATTGCTCAAGCTGTTGCTGAAACTGATATGACACAGGCAACAGAAATATATACCAAAGGGATCAACAGCAATTATATAGTATATATGAACCGTATAACATTCGAACTTGGAAGCCTTGATAATATTGAAGATAAGATAATTAGAGGTCTTGCATCGTGTGAAAAGCTTGATGAAAACGGCTCAAATATGCGGGGAAACTTAAATCTAACTGTTGACAAGCAATCGTACTTTACACCCGAATAAACTGATTTTTCAAGTAAAGAAAATCACTTTACAAAAATTACCAATTTTCAACAATTTTTTTGTGATTTGTTTAATATGCACAAATTATAATTCAAAACTTTTCTAAAGTTTGAAATAAATAATGATTAATTATAGAAAAAAATATTGCAAAATGATTACAATATTGTTACAATAAGAAAGTAAAGACAACTCTAAGTCTAACAATAATACATATAAGGAGAATAAAAAATGGGAAGATACGAAATAGATACGGAAGATACAAAAGTTGTTTCCATTAAAGTAGTAGGCGTCGGCGGCGGCGGCGGAAATGCCGTAAACCGCATGGTGCATTGTAATATTCAGGATGTTGAGTTTATCGCAATTAACAGTGATAAGCCTGCACTTGCAAAATCTCAGGCAGCTCAGAAAATTCTTATCGGCGAAAAGGCTACAAAAGGCCGCGGCGCAGGTGCAAAGCCTGAGGTAGGCAAAAAAGCTGCCGATGAAAGCAGAGAGGCTATTACAGATGTACTTACCGGAGCTGAAATGGTATTCATTACCGCAGGTATGGGCGGCGGCACAGGCACAGGCGCTGCTCCTGTTGTAGCTCAGGTTGCAAAGGATCTCGGAATACTTACTGTCGGCGTTGTTACAACACCGTTCGCATTTGAAGGCAAAAGACGTATGGATCAGGCTCAGGTCGGCATAGACGAGCTTGCTCAGTATGTAGATTCAATCATGGTTATTCCCAACGAAAACCTTAAATTCGTTACAGATGAAAAAATCACTCTTCTCAATGCATTTGAAATTGCAAACGATGTTCTTCGTCAGGCTGTTCAGTCTATTTCGGATCTTGTAAACGCAACCGGTCTTGTTAACTGTGACTTTGCGGACGTAACAGAGATCATGAAGGATGCCGGTTATGCTCACATGGGCGTCGGCAGAGGCAAGGGCAAGGACAAGGCAGAGGTTGCAGCTCAGGCAGCTATCTCAAGCCCGCTTCTCAATACTTCTATCGACGGTGCTCGCGGCGTGCTTCTTAATATTACCGCTTCTTCAGATATCGGACTTGAAGAAATCGATGTTGCTTCTACAATCGTTAAGAACGCAGTACATCCTGATTGTGAAATCATCTGGGGTGCTAATGTTGATGAGAACCTTGAGGATGAAATGATTATCACAGTTGTTGCCACAAGATTTGGCGATAAGGGCCCCGGAGCTCCTATCAAATCTACAACTGCAAATCTTGAAGTAGCTCCTCCGGATGCTCAGCCGGCAAGCTCATTCACAGCTAACGATTCAGATACATTCAATGATATCGTAAGCCTTTTCAACAAGAAATAATTTAAAATAAAATGCCCGCTGATTATTCAGCGGGCATTTTTTGTATATTCCTTTTGTTTATTTATTGTCAATATGTATATTTCAATATATAATGTTTAAAACAATGTTGAAATTATTGATATAAAGCTTTCTTGCTTTACAAAAATAAGTTTATATAAGAATATTAAACGTAACTTTAACATTTTTAACATCGTTTTCAACAAAGATTTTAACAATTTTATCCTGTAAAGAAATATAGCTTTACAAAAAACAGCCTTCACAATATGCATGGTGTGCATACTGTGAAGGCTTATTTTTATGTATACAGTGTATTATTAATCAGATTGATAAACTGCTTACCACTCAGATTTTGTATAGGACCTAATAATATTTGTAATTATATTGTCCCTCTTAAATCCTTGGCCTTTACCGCCGTTTTTCTGATCTTGAATTTTTCCTGCTCTTATTGTTACAAATTCGGATCTGTCTATTATTTTTTCAATAGGCGGTATTTCATCAAAGCTGTAATTTTCATCAGGGGATTCATCTGTAATCTTTGTGGCAAGTTTTGTGTTCGAGAACTTCTTGACTGCCGTCATCGCTAAAATGATAACTCTGTTATCTTCCGGTAGGGTAAGCTCTTTTGCGTTTCTTATATCAATTTCATACATGAAGAAGTATGCTTTCCCGTTTGCAATATCACCTTCAGGGTGATGTGTGTGGGTAAACTCAAATCCAAGTACAGCGTCCTTTATTTTTGCTGTCTGTTTAAGTCCTGCCATATCCCATACACCAATAGGTTCGTTGAAAGCATATACCGTAACAGGTCTTTCTTTTTCATCTGCAAGAAATGTAACTTCACGGTCTCCGAGAGTGCTGGCTGCCAGAATGTAAAGCTTAGTGCAGTTCTTGGGCAGGTCTATCTTTTGACCGCGAGCAACTGTTACATCTTTGTCTGAAGCAGTATCGGGCATTCTGAATGTAATTCCTCCCACTGTTATTGACTGTGGGCACAGTTCTGAGGGCAGGGAACATCCGCCTCCCTGAAGAATTACATTGCGCATGTCTTCGTTCGGAGTGAAGCCTTTGGAATTGCATTCAAGCTCTATCTTTTTAAAGCTCTCACGAGGTTTCTTTTCAATATCATTCAGAACTATTCTGAATGTTTTTACTTCGTAGGGCTTTAAAGAGAATGTGACGGTGTTTCCTTTGAACTGTGCATCACTCAGATCTTTTTCACTTGCAAGAGCCTCTTTGGCAGTCTTTACAGTTTTGCAGAATTCAAGTTTTACATCCTTGCGCTCAACACCGCCGCCCTCGTTCACACGGATGATTATTCCGTTTGCGTCCTGAGCAAGTTTAACGGCTCTGATTACGCAGTTCTTATCGCTTACTTTCATAAACGAAAAACTGTCTGTCAGTTCTCCCGCACGCCTTGCACCTGTCTGGAACGCTGTAAACGGTTTAAGGAAACATTCACTCTCATACTGTGTGCCGTTCTCAAAACCGCCCTTGTGGCTGTATATGGCAAAGCTGAATGCGTTTCTGCCAAGGTCCTGCAGATCCTGACGTGTTTCTTTGGTGAACGCGCCTGCGGGTGTATGTATGCAGGTAAGTCTGAGAGTATTTGAAGATGGTTTATCCCATCCGTATTTGCAGTCAGAAAATACAGAAACACCGTATTTGCCGCTGCCCGCAGTAATGTCTGCCCATTTTTGTGCAGGCACTTCATAAAGCGTTTCAGTGTTGTTTTCTCTTTTTATAACGCCCAAACCAAGGTCATAAGACGCGTATTTGTTATAACAGCTGAATGGGAATACAGCTTTCAGCATAGTACGTCTTGAGCGCCAGTCAACATTGTTAAGAACTCTTATATATTCACAGCCGCTTTCAAGGTATACAGTCTGTTCAATAGTTGAATGGTCAAGTTCTCTTGAAACTTTTATCGCAACACGTGCGGGACCGTTTTCAAATATTTCAAACTGCGGTGCGTTTGCGTAATATATCGGTTCACGGTCAATATCTTTCTTTCTCATTTCCCAAGAAGGGTAGGAGAGAGCTCCTGTGTCTTTCAGGCAAGCCATTTTTATCGGAGCATCAAGAAGTTTTATTCTGTTTTTCTTGTCTATTATTGACGCAATATCACCGTTCTTGTTGAAGATAAGCTGATATTTTTCATTTTCAAGAACGTGTTCGCTGACTTTTAAATCTGTCTTTATGCTGCAAGCGCTGTTTGCGGGTACAACATCGTAAACTCTTAGTCCGAGAGCTTCAACTTCTGCGGTGAATATAATGTCAAACTCTTTGCCTGATTTGTATACTATCTGACTGGGGACTTCGTTGCCGTCTTTGTCAAATACTTTAACAAATGTGCAGTTATGAGTCATTCTTACATGAGCAGAAACAGCGCTTTTTCTCTTGTGGGCAACAGCGTTGCTTACAATAACAGCACATTCAGTTACCCAGCTTGTGTCAAGTTCGTTTGCAAGAGCGCCAGCAGATCCGCAGTACTCTGTTTTAAATTCGCTGAGAGAAAGAAAATAATCACTTTGGCTGTCTGCGCATACGTCCATATTTCCTGTTCCGGTTATATCATCGTGGAACTGGTGCTGGATTACTCTTTCCCAAGCTCTGTTAAGGTTGTCAAGAGGGTATGTGTAAACCCCTGCGCAGTGTGCGGCAGTACACATGCTTTCCGTAATATTTGCAAGAAGCTCGTTTTGAGCGTTCAGCCTTTTGTTCATTGCTCTGGAAGTGTATGCGCCCGCACCGTGGGAGGTCATAAGAAGTTCGCCGTCCCAGCGGGGAAGTTTTGCTTTTTCACTTTCCGGAAGTTTATCTAAGTCATTAAAAAATTCGTCCGTTGATGCTGAAACAATCTCAAAATCCGAAGCCGCGTTTTTGGCAACGCTCTCCTCAACCGATTTTACGCTTTCTTCGGTGGGTGAGCCGCCCCAGTCGCCTGTGCCGTAAAGGTGCATGGTCTGCGGAAGACCGCCTTCAAACGCACTGCGTGATATTTTGTTTATAACCGAAATATCGCCTCTTATGTCTCCGTCAAACTTATATCTGTATGACCTTGTATCAAGGCATGCGAATATCTCGCTGGAGTCAACGCCTTTCCAGATACCTGTGTCAAACGGTACGCCGTAAGCAGAACCCCAACTCAGTTTCTGTGTTGAAAATCCTTTAAGTCCGGCATGTTTAATAACGCTGGGCAGCTGTCTGCCAAAACCGAAGCAGTCGGGCAGAAAGATGTCCGCGCATTCCTTGCCGAACTTTTTCATGAAATACCCGTTTCCGAGAAGTATGTTCCTGAAAAGAGCTTCCGGGGAGGGGATGTTTACATCACCGTTTTCGTATTCTGAGCCGGCAATACACCATCTGCCCTCATCAATAAGATTTTTTATGTACTCAAAGTGAAGAGGATAGTATTCCTCCATGAGCTTGTATCTGAAAGCTCCCTCAAAGTTAAATCTGTAGTGGGGGTACTTTTCAATTAATTCTATGTTTTTTTCAAGTGTGTCCGGCAGGAATTCGTTTATTGTTTTTGCAAGATTCCATCGCCAAACGGTGTCAAGATGTGCCGTGGCGGCAACATATGCTTTTTTCTTTTCCATGTTATGCCCTTATTTCTCTATGATTTCATAAGTGAATTCATACGTTTTCTGAAGTTCCTTTACCTTGTCCTCGTTATCCTCTATAAAGGTTTCGGAATAGATTGATTTTCCGTCTACGGAATAATCCTTAACTATCTTGTTAAGAGCCTCCCATGCTTCGTCAGCTTTGTCATAACCGTCCTCAAACTTAATAAGAAATTCTCTGTGTTTGGGTAATCTTACTTTCATAATAATTCTCCTGTTTGTTAATATTTTATACACTCATTATATATTTTATCTCTATTTATATCAAGATAAATTTATTTTATTAAAGACAAAAGCGCTGTTCTGAAATCCTCGTCCTGTTTACGTGTGCGTTTCGCAGGGCCTTTAAGGTGCTTTCCGGCACGCCTTGCGGCTTTTGCCTCATGCCTGCTGCTCAGCAGAGCATCTATATTAAAATCGTTTATAATAAGACCGTTCTGTGTAAGCGGCACTGCCTTTTTTGCAAGCGCCATTGCCGCCAGACCGTAATCCTGTGTAATTACGATGTCTCCGTCTGCGGCATCGTTTACAAGTGCAAAATCCGTGCTGTCCGCTCCTTTTGATACTGTTATTACTTTTGTGCCGTAACCGCTGAAATCGTGGCTTGTGTCGCAGTATATCACAGCTTCAATACCTCGTTCTTGAGCCTCATCAACTGTGATTTTTGTTACCGGGCAGCCGTCTGCGTCAATAAGTATTTTCAATTATTTCACCTCATATCCTAAAAAGAAACACACCTCAAGGGTGTGTTTCTTTGTTTGATGTTATATTACGCGTTTTCGCTGTTAGCATCTTCGTCTGTTGTTGAATTCTCCATTGGACTGCTCGGGTCGGCAAGAATATTTGTGTTCATGAATTCGCTTTTCTTTTCAAGTTCATTATTTACATATTCATAGCCGAATTCTTCAAAAACTGTAGGTGTGTCAGAAAAGAGATTTGTGCCTATGCCGAGCCTGTTTCCTTGTATCTCAACACCCATGCTTGCAAGGATAGTTGGGAACATATCAAAGTTACAGTACTGCCTGTTGATAAATCTTTCCGCAGGCGTGTTGGAAACATTGGGGGCGGGGTTGATTATCAGATTAAACTGCGTACGAAGATAATCTTTGTCAAAGTCCTCAAAAAAATCTGTGTCCATGCTGAGGTGGTCGCCTATAAGCACAATGGTGGTGTTATCATAATATGGCTGCTGCTGTATCCAGCGAACAAATTCAACAACCTGCGAACTGCTGTATGCGATTACATTTGAATATTGGTCTTCATACGGCGTAGGAGCATTTTTGCTGAGATAGCCGTGGGGGCGGTGAGTGTCAGCAGTTTCCATCATGAAGTTAAACGGCTTTCCTGTTTCGTAAAGCCTTGTCAGCTCCTCTTTAGCGTATTCGTAAAGTTTGTCGTCCTCATAGCCCCACCATTCCTTGTAATCTTTGGGAATGTAGCCGTTTTTAACTGCATATCTGTAATCGAATATTTTTACATCGCCGTGAAGTTCATACATATATGTCAGACCGCCGAAATTTGCGTCAGCGCCGAACATCACTGTCTGCTCATATCCCTGGTCTTTAAGCATATCACACATTGTATATGCGCCGGGAAGAAAATTGCCTTCAGAGCCGTAAGAGTTCCTCTCAGTAGGCACTTTCATGGGAAGTCCCGTTGTCATGTTTACCATGGAGGCAACAGACCACTGTGTGCCGGTGCCCTGAAGCGGGCCTCCGAATTTGCCGCTTGTGTTTGAAAATACATCACCTTCATATGCAAGCTCTGTAAGCTCGGGCATAAGATTTTCGTCCATATATCCGCCAAGATCTTTTGAGAGGTAGCTGTTTTCCATTGATTCAAGATAAATGTGGATAAGGTTTCTTTTTTTCTCAGGGAAAACAACCGTTGTGGTTCTCGGGTCGGCATAATTGTCGCTGATAAATGTAGATTCGGCAATGTATGCGTTGTAAAGCTGTTTAAGCTGAAATTGCTGTGAACCGTATGCAACTCCGCCTGAAAATACGGCGATTCCGAGTATAATGCTTACTATTCTGTGGAATAAATCGTTAAATACGGTAATTTTGCTTCTGACTGTATGATAAACTATACTGAAATCAGAATATACGAAGATACTGAAAACCGCTGTGCACAATGCAGTTTGGAAAACAGGTCTTTCGAAAACATCAATATACACGCCGGAATCCGCGCCTTCGGTAGGTGAGAAAAGGTTGATAACAAGCTGGTCGGCAGTAACATCGCCAAAAGAATCTTTGCCCCATATTGATCCGAAGAAAGCGGCACAGCCAAGCATAAACAAAAAGCACGCAAGCAGTTTTATAAATCTTGTACCGTGCGTCTTTTTTCTGTTTCCTTCCTCAAACGTGAGGTATCTGTTTACAAAAGCATATAAAACCAGCCAAATGATACCTACAACTAACGATAAAGCAAAAAACTTTATGAAATTTTCAGTGGAATAATTTGTTGTATCAAGAAAATGATCATATTTAAAAACATATCTCAGAAATCCGATTGACACAAGGTTTATTATAAAAATGTTTTTTACTGTTTCATGAAGTATTTTGCCGAAACTTCGTTTTCTGCAAAACAGTACGATTTCAATAACTGAAATTATAAGTGCGCCTATAGTTCCGCATAAGATAAACATACGATTCCTCTTTTCATAACATATTGATAACTGTGTTGTGATTGTATCATATATACACCGCTTTTACAACCTTAGGCTGTTGTGGGAGGAAATATTGTTACACATCGTTGTTTTTATAAATCTTTTACTGCCCCATTTCGGCAACAAGAGCGTCAGTATCTTCAAGATTTATTCGTTTTGAGCATATGTAGGTGCGAAGCTCATCAGAAAATATACTTGTTTTGTCCTCAGGGTCAAAGTGGCCGTAACTCGAAGTAACTATGGTTCCGTCATCAAGCACAACATTTCCGCAGTATCCTGTGTCCGCATCAGCGCAGTATTCAGGCGTTTCCTGGCCGTTCTGATAAATATGGGCAAGCTTTATTCGGTATTGCCCCTCAGTGCCGTTTTTCAGATCGTCATAAGTGCCTACCCAGGCAACCCAGCCCTCGCTCACATATCCGCCGGTAACACTGCTGTCAACATTTGCCTGTGCCTTAGGCCCTCTTTCAATTGAACGGAATGTGATGAAAAGTCTGCCGTCCTTTGTGTATTCCGCCTTAAATCTTTCACCGTTAAGAGCCGCGGGCAGTTCTTTCGGTTCGCTCCAGGTATTGCCCTCGTCCTGTGAAAATGAAATAAGAGAGTTCATCGTGTGGCTGTTGCTGCGTGTAATCAGGCAAAGCTCGTCGCCCAAGCCCTGTTCACTTCTTATTACCTCAACCTCACACATGCAGGATTGCTGTTCAATCTCTCTGTATGCGGAAAAATACTTTACGGGCTCACTCCATTGCATATTTCCGTTTTCGTCAAATGTAAGTATGGTTTTGTAGTTGTAAAAATCAGCGTCGTGAAAAAGCCCCATCCATTTGTCTACAAACTTGCCGTTTTCTTTAAGCTGTGTAAGACTGCTCATCGCAACTATGGGTATAACAGGGTAGCTGCTGTTCTTATCATAAAAAGTTTCAAATTCTGTCCACGTAGCGCCTTCGTCACAGGAAACCGAGCAGTTGAATCCGCCGTCTGTTTCAGGTTCGTCACCCCACTGCGGATTTGCTGAGATCATAATCAGCTTGTCAGGAGTTTTGCCGTCTGTAAAAGTAAGTCTGTATACGGTCGGCGTTTCAAGAGATTCTTCCCAGCTTTTTGGGGTATTGTTTAAACTCTCGCTCCACGTCAGACCGCCGTCTGTGCTGATTTTGGTGAGTACGGCGCCTTTGCCGTGGCCTGCGGGATACATTGTCAGTATATTTCCGTTTTTAAGCAAAACAGAATCAGGATGTGCCACATAGTCAAGTGAATTTTCTACCGTTGAAAGCTCATAAAGGTATCTGTACTCTTCCGGGCAGTTCTCCGGCATAACGCTGAGATCAAGTTCCGGTATTGAGTAGTCTGTGCCGGTAAAGGGCAGGGGATCCGTTTTTTGCTTTGAGCAGCCTATAAATAAACTGAAAGTAAGCACAAAGCAGAGCAATAGTGAAATAACTTTTTTCATAATGTTTCCTTTCGTCTTTTGCCTCTCAAAATATCAGGCTTTTTACATTTGAAAAGATTGTGTTTATATAAACATTAAATGTGATTTTGTCAGATTTGTCAACCTGTTTTTTTTATGATGCTTTTAATAGTTAATGCAGATAATATTTTATATTCAAATTAATCAGAAATCAGATTTAATTAAAAGCAAAAAGAAAAGGCAGGTCATAAGACCTGCCTGGTGGTTGCGGGGGCAGGACTCGAACCTGCGACCTCCGGGTTATGAGCCCGACGAGCTTCCAACTGCTCTACCCCGCGATATTGCTTTCCTTTCGGTATAAATATAATATATCATTCAGAAGAAAAATGCAAGAGTTTTTTTATATTTTTTTCAAACAATAGTAACGGCGGTGATAGTTTGAAAGAAATATTTAATCGTTCTGCACAAATTGCGGCGGAAATTGTTGAGAATGGCGGAGAAATATCCCGTGCTGAAGAATGTGTCATAAAAATATGTGAAAATGCAGGCGCCAAGAAAATAAATGTTTTCATTATTCCGTCGCTCATTTTTGCCTCTGCAGAGTTTGAAGGCAAAAGATATACAGCTTTTAAACGTATATATAAGCATGATCTTAATCTCGGTGCGCTTGAAGAAGCCGATCAACTTTCCCGCTCAGCGTGCGGGTCAGAAATTCCTAATACTTTAAATTACACATATCCGCTTGTTCTGCGTGTTCTTGCCGCGGCAGCGGCAACAGCGGCTTTCTGCGTATATTTCGGCGGTTCTCTTACTGATGCTATTTTCTGCGCAGCGGCGGGAGCTGTCATAATCGTTCTGCCGTCTCCAAAACTAAAACTCAATCTTTTTTCAAAAACACTTGTAGAATCAACCGCCTGCGGTGTGTTAGCCTTTCTGCCGAGAATTTTCGGAGCTGATGTAAGCCCTGATAAAATAATGACGGGCACTATTATGCTGCTTATCCCCGGTATGAGTATCGGAAACGCTATGAAAGATATGATGGGCGGGGACATTATAGCGGGTATTCTTGAAATAACTGAAGCTTTTGTAATAGCGTTTGCAATCGTGCTCGGTTATGCAGCCGTTCTTTTGGTAATGAACAATGTTTAAAGCAATTCTTTGTGTAATAGGAACAGCAGGATTTTGTATCATACTCAATGTATCAAAATCAAAGTTTTTGCCGGCTGTCTTAGGAGGCGTCGTTTCTGCTTTTACTGCCGCCTTGCTGGAGAATAACGGCGCAGGACTGTTTAAAACCATTCTTGTTTCCATGATAGCTTTGTGCGCTTACAGCGAAATAGCCGCAAGATTGCTTAAAGCGCCCGTGTCGGTTATTATGATACCCGGCTCAATACCGCTTCTGCCGGGAGGAAGCCTTTATTATATGATGAGTTATTTAGTGCATTTTGATTCCCACATGTTTTACCACTATGCCGCAGAAACAGTCATCACGGGTCTCGGAATAGCGCTCGGCGCAGTTATAGTTTCTATCGCGGTTAAAATTATCGCCGTTATTTCAAAAAGCTAATCGTGGCGGGTTTCGTCATCATAACATTCACAGAATCGTGCTGCGAAAGACGGTTCTTCACTGCCTGCATACAAATGTGAAATATCACCGAAACCGGTGCATCTGAATTGCGCTGTGCCTTTGCGCCTTTCTTCTGTTACAATTGTGGTTACAGAGGAGGGCAGCGCAACAAAATTGTGCCACAATACCATAGGTGACACGCTGAATATCCTGCTTAGTATAGCGCATTCAACTGCGAAGTGGCAGAATAAAACTATTGTTTTTCTGTTTGGATTTTCCGCTCTGTAAAGTCTGCCGTCACGAACATAGCCGTGTTCGGCAAGAAATTCATCTGTCTTATCACAAACATATTTGTATTCCTTTTTTACATTAAGCGTTCTCATCAGCGGCGTTTTGTACCAGCTTTCAAAATCATAATAATCATCTTTTGCTGTCCAATATTCAGGCAGTCTGTCCCAGCAGCTGCTTATTCCTTTCGGGGTTATGACTTTGCCCTTGAATTCGTGCAGCCAGTCAAGCTCCTGTGCCTGCTTGCCGACAGCCTCAAGAGTATATGCCGCTGTATCTTTAGCTCTGCCCAGCGGGGATACATATATTTCGTCAATGTCTGTTTTTGAAAGCCTTTGTGCAAGAAGCTGAGCTTCTCTTTTGCCTTTTTCTGTTATAGTATCATTTTCATAGTCCGGCTCTGCGTGCCGAGCAAAGATTATTTTCATATTAATTCCGCCTTTCTGATTAATAGTAGCATAATTATGTCTTATTTTCAATTCATGTCAAATTACACAAAAAATCATTTCAAAAATATATAGTTTTTATGGACTTTTTATTTTTGGTATGATAAAATCTAAAATATAAATTTGTTAAGGGGGTATAACGTGAGCACGGAAAACACAGTGAAAGAAATACGTTATGTGGGTGTAAAGGAAAATCTTGCTTACGGTTTTGCTAATGCCGGTCAGGTTTTCGGTTATAACCTTGTAGCAGGAGGTTACCTTTCATTATTCTTTACAAAGGTTTTCGGTATACCTGAGGAAGCAGTTGCGCTTATGATTCTCATTCTCGGTATATGGGATACCGTGAATGACCCGCTTATGGGTTCTATTATTGACAAAACAAGAACCCGTTTCGGAAAACTCAGGCCATACCTGATGATAGTTCCAATACCGCTTTCGATTGCCACGATAATGCTTTTTGCAGGCCCTGAGATTTTAGCGGATGCGAAAAGCACCACAGTCAAAATAGTGTATATGTATATTTCATATTTTATATGGGAGTTTTTCTACACTATCGGCGACGTGCCTTTCTGGGGTCTCAGTACGGCTATCTCTCCCTCTACGTCGGATCGTACACGTGCTATTTCATCTGCAAGATTTATCTCCGGCATACTCGGCGGACTTTCAACAACTCTGCTGCCGGTTATGATGGATTTCACAAACAACGGCGTATGGAAATTAACTCTTTCTCACGATTTCCTTATACTTGCCCTTATTGCCGGCACGGTGGGAATGGCTCTTTTTTCACTTGCGGGATATAAGACTAAGGAACGAGTAGTTCAAACTATCAAAGAGCCTTCTGTTATAGACGGCTTCAAGGTGATGTTTAAAAACAAGCCCCTGATGCTTATAATTTTAGGCAATGTTCTCGGTACTCTTACAGGTCTTGCGGGCGTTTTCCAAACTTATTACTATTCTGAAGTTCTGAACCTCAGCTCTGCTGTGCTGTGGATAAATCTGCCGGGCACTATTTTCGGTTTCCTTACATATCTTCTTATTCCGAAACTAAAAGAAAAGCTTGATAACCGTCAGATAGTAATGCTCAATGTTATCTGCAGATTTGTTGTCAGCACTCTTGTGTTCTTTGCAGGTCTCGGATTTTACAAAACCAATATCGTTGTTATATCGATATTGCTGATGATTCAGAATTTCATTTTCAGCTTTTTCAATACCATTAACAGCGTAATTCCTACTGAAATGATAGGCGACACAGTCGATTATATGGAGTGGAAAACAGGGGAGAGAAACGAGGGCGTCAGCTTCTCAGTTCTTACTTTTGTCGGCAAACTCACCGGCTCTGTTTCAACTTCTCTCGGAACAGCGCTTCTGCCTGTAATCGGACTTTCTTTCACTACAAATGAGCAGGGTATGCAGACTACGATTAAAGGTGATAATACAGACCTTTATATTTGGGCGCTCTTCACAATAGTGCCTTATGTTCTCGGATTGCTCACCCTTATACCTTATGCTTTCTATAATCTTACGGGCAAACGCCTTGCTGTGATACGTGCCGAAATGGCGGAGCGCCGCAGTAAGCTTGCCGAAGAAATAAGCTCGGGAGGTGTTTAAATGAAAGATGTCTGCCCGAAATGCGGTGCTAAAATAAGCAAATTCTATTTTAAACAGTATTGCCCGGAGTGCGGCGTTAATCTTATGTATTATAAGCTTGACGAACGGCTTGAGCAGGACGCAGAAAACGCTGAAAAAGAAGTCCGTGATATGTGGCTTTTTGTAAAGAAGCTTGATAAAGCTAAAGTCATAGAAAAATACTGTAAAAAGCACTCAAAACCGCTTCCGTGGGAACAATAATATTTTTTGTTGACAAATCGTTTTCTCTGTGGTAATATCTATTTACTTTGTGAGGGAGTAGTCGGCGCGCGCGGCGCGTGGCAAGTCAACATACTGGCGTTTTACGCCTGGCTTTTCTTAAATGACAAGACTCATATACAGATGATCTCTGTATATGCAGTTCTTGTCTTTTTTTGTTGTCTGCAAGTGCTGTGAAATTACGTCTGCTTATTTATACGGGCGTTTGAGTGCCGAATATTTTTGAATTTTAAGGAGAACGTTATGGGTATCTTAGAAGTTTTTTTAATCGGAGTAGGTCTTTCAATGGATGCTTTTGCCGTGTCTGTATGCCGCGGCCTTAAAATGCAGAAACTAAGCGTTAGCCAAACTGTGCTTATTGCCGTGTTCTTCGGCGGTTTTCAGGCGCTCATGCCGCTTGTAGGCTGGTTTTTGGGAACACAGTTTGAATCTTATATCACGGCGGTGGATCACTGGATAGCTTTTGTATTGCTTGCCATTATAGGCGGTAAAATGATATATGATTCCTTTAAAAGCGAAGATGACGATAAAAACGAAAAATCTGTGCTCAATATAAAAGAATTGCTTGTAATGGCTGTTGCTAC
The DNA here is from genome assembly GCA_900539425.1 of uncultured Oscillospiraceae bacterium. GTDB lineage: Bacteria > Bacillota > Clostridia > Oscillospirales > Acutalibacteraceae > Eubacterium_R. Next base: position 33,704 of record UQBX01000019.1, read on the forward strand.
AAGTATTGACGCTCTAGCCGTTGGAATAACATTTGCATTCCTCAGCGTAAACATATGGAGCTCAATTTCTATAATAGGTGTTACAACATTTGTGCTTTCTGCAATCGGAGTGTTCATAGGCCATAAATTCGGCGCTAAATATAAAAGCAAAGCAGAGCTTGCGGGCGGTATCATTCTTATTTTGATAGGTCTTAAAATCCTTCTTGAACATCTGGGCGTTATAGATTTCTGATAAAAAACAAGCGGCAGCTGTTTATAACAGCTGCCGCTTTTCTATATGTTTTATGCTTTTATTTCTTTTTTGCCGAGGCCTATAAGGCGAACGATAATCGGGCTGAGAACAACATTTACAAGAAGTTCAAAAATGAAGTTGAAACCTACAAGAGTTGTTATCATATAAGTTCCTGCCGATTCTATTCCCACTGCTGCCGCCCAGCCGTTGATAGTGGGCATAAAGAAGATAAGACAGCCTAAAAGGAATACACCCGTGTTCGCTATCGGAGCTGCTATTGCAGCGCAAATCGTTGCCGCAGTCTTGTTTTTCTTTTCAACAAGCTTATATACAGCACCTGAAAGCAGACCTGCCGCCGCGCCTTTTGCAAGTACGGTGATGATTGTACCGGGTACGTTTACGGCTAAAAATGCGCTTGCGTCACCTGATGCAAGTACAGTTACGCCGAAAACAAGTCCGAGCCATGCGCCCGCGCCTATTCCGTAAAGCGCTGTGCCTACAACGATCGGTATCAGTACGAGTGAGATGGAAAAGGGGCCGAATCTAATGAAACTTCCCAGCAGCTGTAAAACAACTACTATGGCGGTGAACAGAGCAACGCCAACGATTTTTTTTGTGTTTTTGTTCATATTCAATTTCCTTTCTGCTACTGCTCCAAATTCTCGGCAGCAAACACAAACGGCCGAGTATCTGGGGAACCTTTACCCCTGCGGATGCAATGCGGCTATATTATAATATTCATTTTTGTGTTTTGCAATATCTTTTTCATAATAAATGATAAAGATTAATATAAATTTAAGAAAGGCGCCGCTATGTATAAAATCACCAAAAAAAAGCTGATTTTTTATACAAATGTTAAAAAATCTTGTCCTAATGGTTAAAATCAACATATAAAATTGACAAGTAACAAAAATTATTATACAATATAAACAAATATTTTGTTATTCGGGCGGTTAGCCGTCTGTATAGAAGAGGTTGTTTTATGAAAATTTATGAAGCTCAAAACATAAGAAATATAGTCCTTGCCGGCCACGCTTCAAAGGGTAAGACCACACTTGCGGAATCTTTGTTAAGCGTTGCCGGAGCCACAGAAAGAGTTGGTAAGGTTGATGACGGCACTACCGTTATGGATTATGACGCCGAAGAAAAGAAAAGGCGAGTATCGGTTTCCTGTGCTGTTGCGCCTGTTGAATATAAAGGAAAGAAAATTAATATTCTTGACACTCCCGGTCTTTTTGACTTTGCTGAGGGTGCGGCTGAAGGAATAAGAGCGGCAGAAACTGCTATTATAGTTGTTTCCGCTCGTTCCGGTCTTGCAGTAGGCGCTGAAAAAGCGTTTAAAAACGCAGGATCACGCCGTATGGCAAGAATATTCGTAGCAACAAAAATGGATGACGAAAGAGCTGATTTTTATAAAGCTTTTAACGCCATGGCGGCAAAATTCGGTACAAGCGTTTGCCCTGTAGTTGTTCCTGTAATAAGCGGCGGCAAGGTTGCCGGCTATTATAATATGATAGAAGGAAAGGCTTATTCATATAACGGAGCAAAAGCTGCAGAGACTGATGTAAGTCATGACGACGCCGCAAGGTTTGACGCTATAAAAGAGGTGTTTAACGAGGCGGTAGCCGGCACAGATGAGGACATCATGGAGAAATATTTCTCCGGCGAGGAACTCACTAAGGAAGACCGTATAAAAGGCCTTAAAATAGGCGTTGCGGACGGCTCTATTATTCCCGTATTTGCATTGAGCGGTCTCAGCGGAGCCGCTTGCGACCAGCTTCTTGATTTCGTTGCCGAAGTTTGCCCTGCGCCCACTTCAGAATATGCAATCAGCAATGATGAGCCGATTGAGCTTTCAGCAGATTCCAACGGCCCGCTTGCGGCAGTTTGCTTTAAAACTGTTGCCGATCCGTTTATCGGTAAACTTTCATTTTTCAAAGTTCTCAGCGGTAAGATAACGCCTTCCTCTGTTGCGTATAATGAGCGCACCGGCAAAGAGGAAAGAATGGGCAAGATTGTTACCATGTTCGGTGCCAAGCAGATAGACTGCGCAGAGATTCCTGCCGGTGATATCGGAGCAGTTGTAAAACTTTCGGGCTTCAACACCGGAGATACTCTCTGCTCTCCCGATAAGGTTATAAGAGCAGACGGCGTAGCTGTTCCAAATCCCACATATTCCATGGCAGTTAAGGCTGTTAAAAAAGGCGACGAGGAAAAGATCGCGTCCGGTTTCGCACGCCTTTGTGAGGAAGACCCGAGCCTTGAATTTTCAGTAAACAACGAAACTCACGAGCAGATAATAAAAGGTCTCGGTGAACAGCAGATAGATGTTGCCGTATCAAAGCTTAAATCAAAATTCTCCGTAGACGTTGAGCTTTCTGCTCCTAAGATTGCTTATCGTGAAACTATAACTATGAAAGTATCGGCTCAGGGCCGCCATAAGAAGCAGAGCGGCGGACACGGTCAGTTCGGCGATGTATTTATTGAATTTGAGCCTTGCAGCTGTGAAAAACTTGAGTTCGCAGAAAGAATTGTCGGCGGCTCAGTTCCCAAGAACTTTTTCCCTGCGGTTGAAAAAGGCCTTAACGAATGTATGGAAAAAGGCGTTCTTGCAGGCTATCCTATGGTTGGTATAAAAGCTACTCTTTATGATGGTTCTTACCACCCCGTAGACTCAAGCGAAATGAGTTTCAAGATGGCGGCTGCCCTTGCGTTTAAGGAAGGCGTTTCAAAGGCTATGCCTATCCTTCTTGAGCCTGTTATGACCGTAAAGGTATCCTGCAATGATGAAGCAATGGGCGACGTTATAGGAGATATCAATAAGCGCCGCGGCCGTGTGCTTGGAATGACACCGAGCGGAGACGGCATGCAGGAGATACTTTCTGAGATACCGCAGGCTGAAATGGCAACATTCTCAACTGCTATGCGTCAGATAACCCAGGGCAGAGGCTCTTTTGAAGCAGAATTCGCGCGCTATGAAAGATGCCCGGAGCATATCGCTCAGAAGATAATCGAAGAAAGCGCAAATAATTAAATTTATGAAAGGGCGGTCAAACCGCCCTTTTGTTTTTAAATAAGTGAATTACGCAAATAATAAATATATCTTTATAAAAGAAAGGTTATGCCATGAGAAGAATTTTAACCGAAATAAAAAAATATTCTATAATCCTTATAGTAGTGTGCGCCGTTCTGGGCTCGCTTCTTATTGCATTCCCCGATAAGATGCTTTCCTATATATCTTTGTTTATAGGCGGCGCATTCATAGTATGCGGTGTTTTTGCTATTATAAATTATGCCATTAAACGAAATTACGTATTCACGCTCACTCTCGGAATAATCTCTGCCGTATCAGGGGTTATAATCTGCCTTGCTTACAGACAGATTATTTCCGTAATAGTTTTTCTTATGGGAATATTCCTGCTTGTGGGCGGTCTTGTTAATCTCGTAAATGCGTTTTATGTTTCTTCGTCAATGCCGCGTGTCTGGATAGTTAATACTGTGTTTTCCGTTGCCTCAGTAGCGCTCGGTATAGTCAGCATGACAAATCCTTTCCAAACTCAGAATACTCTTGTTCAGTTTCTCGGAATAGGTTTGCTCATCTTTGCGGCGCTTGATCTGATAGCGTATGTCCAAATGCTGGAGATAGCAAAAAAGATAAAGAAAAAAATCGATGAAAACCGAGATCCTAACCAGCCCGTTGAGGTCGATTACAGAGAAGTTGACGATAACTGACAGATTGCCGCATTGATATAATATTATAAACAAAATATATAAAATGTATTATTTTAGCTTGAAGCCCAAACTTCAAGGTGATATAATTAGCTGAATTGTTTATTGAGTAGGAGGAACAATATGGGCTTTAAAGAAAAATATGCAAAATGGCTTGATTTCGCAGATGAAGAAACTAAAAAAGAACTTCTTTCAGTTTCCGAAAACGAAAAAGAAATTGAGGACAGGTTTTATAAAGACCTTGCGTTCGGTACGGGAGGACTGCGCGGGGTAATGGGCGCAGGCTCAAACAGAATGAATAAATATACTGTAGGCAGAGCTACTCTGGGGCTTGCAAAATATATTGTGGATAAATTCCCGGAAGGCGCTTCTGTTGCGATAGCTTACGATACCCGCAATAATTCCGCCGAGTTTTCTCTTGCGGCGGCGCGTATTCTTGCGGCAAACGGTATTCATGTCTATCGTTATAAATACTGCGTTCCCGTTCCTGTTCTTTCATTTACAACAAGGCATTTAAAATGCAGTGCGGGCATAATGATAACAGCTTCTCATAATCCCAAGGAATATAACGGTTATAAGGTCTATGACGAAACAGGCTGCCAGATATGCACTGAAGCCGCAGCAGAGCTTCTTTCCTACATAAATAAGGAAGAGTATTCTTCCGTAGCGCCGCTTCTTTCTGCCGCAGATAACGGCAGAATTACCGAAATAGGCGATGAGGTGCTTTGTGAATATTACAAAGCTGTAAGCGAACAGTCGCTCTATACTGAAAGCTCAGATATTAAAATTGTGTATACTCCTCTTCACGGTACGGGAAATATCCCCGTGAGAGAGATGCTCAAAGGCTTTGATGTGTGCGTAGTTAAAGAGCAGGAACTGCCGGACGGTAATTTTTCAACTGTAAGAAGTCCTAATCCTGAGGAAAAGGACGCACTTAATATCGCTATAAGCAGGGCAAAAGAAATTTCAGCGGATATTGTTCTCGGCACAGACCCCGACTGCGACAGAGTGGGTATTGCCGTGCGTGATAAAGACGGCGAATATCAGCTGTTTACAGGCAATCAGACGGGAGCTCTTCTTGTAAAATTTGTGCTCGAACAGAAAAAAGCATCGCTCAATTCAAAGTCAACTCTTGTAAAGACCATTGTAACATCAGAACTCGGCGCAAATATTGCACGCAGTTTCGGACTTAATGTTGAAGAAACACTTACTGGCTTTAAATATATAGGCGATAAAATAAATAAGTATGAAAACAGCGATAACAGGGAATTTGTTATCGGCTACGAAGAGTCTTACGGATACCTCGTAGGTACTTACGCGCGGGATAAGGATGGCGTTGTTTCATCAATGCTTATCTGTCAAATGGCTGCGTGGTATAAGGCTCAGGGCAAAACGCTTATTGATGATCTTAATGAAATCTATGCTGAATACGGCTACTTCCTTGATGCGCTCGACCCCTTTGTTCTCAAAGGTAAGGACGGCGCTGAAAAGATAAATTCCCTTATGGATCATTTCCGCAAAAACGGTTTTTGCTTATTTGAGGGCGCTGATAAGGTCATTGACTATTCAAAGGGAGTTGATGATCTGCCCATTGAAAACGTGCTTAAATTCGTCTGGAAAGACGGCTCTTGGGTAGCTGTCAGACCGAGCGGCACAGAGCCTAAGATTAAAATTTATTACAGTGTTCGTGAGGAAAACAGAGAGAAAGCTCACGAGCGCCTTGAAAAAATCAGAACTTCTGTTAAGAATATAATTGAGGGCTGAGGTGGAAAAATGAAAAATATACAGGAATATGTTGAAAATGTACTTCAGCCTAAACTTCAGGGTGACGGCGGCTGGATAGAATTTGTTTCATTTGAAAACGGTGTTTTGACCGTTGTTTTCAGAGGCGAGTGCTCAAAATGCCTTATTCTTGACAGATGTGTTTCATGGATAGAGAGCGAGATTGAGCGCGATTTACATAAAAAAGTCCGTGTATGCGCAATACGCAAAAAACCGTATTTTCAGGATGTTTAAGGGGGAATAGAAATGGCTCATATAAAAGTTGTTAGAAGGTCAATGCGCCCCGAGGAGTGGACTGATCTGCGCTTTGGCTGGCTCAAACGCCATATATATTCCTCAAAGTGGGAAATAAAAAATCTTATGGTGCGTGACGCGCGCCAGATTTCCGAAATGGAATATGAATATTATCCGGAGGATTATCACCCGCTGAATAAAGGCGATATGTATTTTACGCCTGACGGCACCGCTTTTTTCAAAGCCGATGTTGATATTCCTAAGGAACTTCAGGGAAAAGAACTCTGGTTTTCTCTCAAAACCGCCGCTGAAATATGTGTTAAGGTTAACGGCAAATATATCGGCGGAGTTGACCCCAACCGTGAAAGAATGCTGCTTTCACCGTATGTTGATGATAAACAGACCCTCCATTTTGAAATGACGGGATATAACAGAAGTAAGCCTGATGACGAAAGAAACCCCGAAAGTCTTTCAGTAAGAGGGTGCCGTCAGATTTTTGAGGGAGCGTATATATGCACCGTTAATCATGCAGTTCAGGATCTTGTGTATGATTTTGAGCTTTTGCTTGATATTGCAAAGAGTGATCTTTTCAATGAGGATTACAGAAACTTCCTCAACAGGGAGCTCAATAACGCTATGAATTTAATTGATTTTGACAGCGATGAGCTTTCAGGTGTTGAAGAAGCGCAGAAATATATAAACGATGTTGTTTATGCCAACGATAACTATAAGGGCGCGGGAGATGTAGCTCTTATTGCCCATTCTCACCTTGATATTGCATATTACTGGCGCAGGATACACGCTGTTCAGAAAAATCTGCGCACCGTTCTGATTCAGCTCAGACTTATGGACAGGTATCCCGATTTCAAATATACTCATACACAGCCGTATGTATATGAAACTCTTGAAAAATATTATCCCGATGTTTTCGAGGAATTGAAAGAGAAAGTGCAAAACGGTCAGTTTGAACCTGTGGGAGCTATGTATGTTGAGCCGGACTGCAATATTCCGTCAGCGGAAAGCCTTATCAGGCAGTGTCTTTACGGTCAGCTTACATATAAGCGTATGTTCGGCAAGACCGTAAATAACGCATGGCTTCCTGATGTTTTCGGCAACAGCTGGATACTGCCGCAAATACTTAAAAAGAGCGGCGTTGAATATTTTGTTTCAAATAAAATGTCCACTTGGAATGATACAAACCGTTTTCCACATAATAACTTCATATGGCGCGGAATAGACGGCTCAGAAGTATTCGCCTGCGTTCCTCCAACTCACTTTATCACATGGAATATGCCCAGCCAAATTCAGGAGAACTGGGAGGCTTATATAGATAAAGACAGCGGCGGCCAGACTATGAATATGTTCGGCTACGGTGACGGCGGTTCAGGCTGTACCGAAGAAATGATAGAACTTATGCACAGGTTTGATAAGCTCTCCATAATGCCGAAATGCACCCATATGGGCGGCGCTGAGTTCCTTGAAAAGAATTTGAAAGACAATCCTAACCTTGAAACTTGGGACGGCGAACTTTATCTTGAAATGCACCGCGGCACATTCACAACAAAGAGTAATCTTAAAGCCGCAAACCGCCGCCTTGAATACAAATTCAGAGAGGCAGAAATGCTCAGCGTTTTAAGAGGGGAGAATAATACTGAGAAGATAACTTCTCTTTATAAAAAGTTCCTTGTTAATCAGTTCCACGATATTTTGCCGGGCTCCCATATTCATCCTGTTTATGAGGACGCAATGGCTGATTATGAGGAGATAGAAAAAGAGCTTGATGAAATAATAGGAAACGGCTCAAAGTATTTCAACACTCTTAACTTCAAGCGTGACGCGCTTACATTTGTACCCAATAAAAAGGGCACTTCAACAAGAAAATTTGAAAAGGGCAACTGGATAATTCCCAATATTCCTTCTCTTTCGTCTGCTAATCTGCGCAGTGCTCAGTATAATAATGAATGGATATCAGCAGGGGAAACTATCGAAACTCCTTATTATTCGGCAAAACTGAATGAGGACGGATCTTTTGCTTCTCTTTATGATAAAGAACTCGGAAGAGAGTGGGTAAAGGGCGACTTTAATAAAATAAAGATATTTACTGACTGCCCGGGTAATTATGATGCGTGGGATATTCTTCCTAATTACAGGGATAAGGAAATAGATACCCAGCTTGAAATGCCTCTTACTCTTCTTGAAAAGGACGGAGAAGCTGCGTCATTTGCGGCAACACTTAAAACAGAAAAATCCACGTGGACTGTTATTGTCAGATTTTTCAGACGCAGCAGAGGTATTGAGGTTGAACATATCGTTGACTGGCATGAAAAACATAAGCTTGCTAAAGCGGAATTTGAATGTAATGTGCTCTCAAGAAAGGCGCTCTGCGATACTTCCGCAGGCTTCATTGAGCGGGATACTCATAAAAACACGTCTTGGCAGCAGGCTCGTTTTGAGGTGTGCCAGCATAAGTGGTGTGACCTTTCTGAAACAAACGGCGGCATTGCAATTATAAATGAAAATAAGTACGGCGTAGGCTTTGATAAAAATCTTATAAGCCTTTCTCTGCTCAGGTCAACAATACGTCCGGATGTAACCTCCGATATGGGTACTCACAATTTCTGCTATATGATATTGCCCCACAGTTCTGATGCTGTTACTGCAGGTGTTAATAATCTTGCGCTTCAGTATAATGTGCCGCTTGTTAAAGCAGATGAACGTTGTGATCTTCCGTCTTTTGAGCCGCTCTATCTTCAGGCTCTTAAATACAGTGAGGACGGCTCAATGATTGTAGCAAGACTTTCGGAGCAGAACGGAGAGCGAGGCAGAATTAATCTCGGCAGAAAAGTGCGTGTTCTCAATATGCTTGAAGAAACTCAGCAGGAAACCGATGTCATAGAGTATTCACCATTTGAAATAATTACAGTAGGATTTGATAAGTAATGGAGCCATATCAGATAGTAATATTAATCGCAGTGATAATTATTCTCGGCATTGCCGTTTTGCCTGCGTTCAACAGATGGCAGTTTAAGCGCCTGCCGTATGATCAGCAGGTGCTTGCTATAATGCGCCAGGCAAAAGGACTTATTTACTGGAAAAATATTTCACACGGCAGAACAGGCAGTCTTTTCTATGTTAAAAACAAGCGAAAGATACTTGTTTACCCGTGGGTAATAGATGAAAACGGAAAAATGGTTATCCAAAAAGAAAATCCTTTTGACTTTTGGGATTACCCTGCAGAGCATCCTCCGCTCAATGAGGATGAGGTTAAGCAGGCAAGAGAAGAACTTGAAAAGTATTCACGCAAATCTGCGGTAAAGCTTGTCATTAACGATCCACTTGAAGACGGGGACGCACAGCAGAAGCCACAGCAGTGAAAACGGCAGGCATATCTGACCCAAAAGATTAAATGGCATGTTATCATAATTCCATACGTTCATACCAAGGCTTATGTTGAATATGCATCCGAATATGAATTCAACGCCTGTTATGAAAACTGTTCCCATAAGGCACTTCAGCAACAGAGGTGCCTTTTTCATTTCTTTTTGTATAAATGCCAGAAACATCAGTATTATGCCGCCCGCAAGAAACATACTGTAATGAGTTCTGCCTCTCCATAAAATCTCAATGGTGCAGTAACCCTGTCCGCCAAGTAAAAACATAAACGAATAATAAGGTAATAATTTTCTCATAATTGTATTGTTTCGCCTTTTGTGGTAAAATAAACATATCAAGCGGAGGTAAAATTATGCAGATTTCTTCAAAGGCTAAAATTGTAATAAACGCCCTTGCGGATGCCGGATTTTCGGCTTATGTTGTCGGCGGCTGCGTGCGTGATTATTTCCTGGGAAATCAGACTTCTGATACGGATATAACTACCTCTGCAAAACCGTATGAGGTTGAAAAGATACTTGCAGATAAAAATATAAAAGTTGTTGAAACAGGGCTGAAGCACGGCACCGTTACGGCGGTGATTGATAAAACACCGTTAGAGATAACAACTTTCAGAGCGGACGGAGAGTACAGGGACAGCCGTCACCCTCAGAGCGTTGAGTTTGTTGAGGATATTGAACAGGATCTTAAACGCCGAGATTTTACCGTAAACGCTATGGCGTATAATGATGAAAGAGGATTAGTGGATCTTTTCGGCGGCAGGGAAGATATAGAAAACAGAATTATCCGCACCGTAGGCGAACCTGATGCCAGATTTAAAGAGGACGCGCTTCGCATAATGCGTGCCCTGCGTTTTTCGTCAGTTCTCGGCTTTGAGATTGAGGAAAAGACAAAAAAATCAATCTTTGATAATATGTATCTGCTTGAAAACATTTCTGCGGAAAGAATATTTTCAGAGCTTTCAAAGTTGCTCTGCGGCAAAAATGTATTGAATGTTCTTGATGAGTTCAGACAGGTAATCGGTGTTATTATTCCTCAGCTGATACCCTCTTTTAATTGCGCGCAGAATACTCCTTGGCATACGTATACAGTGTATGAGCATATTATCCATTCGGTTGATTTCGCACCGCGCGACCCTGTAATAAGGCTTACAATGCTGCTGCACGATATCGGAAAGCCGTCAGTAAAACGTACCGATGAAAACGGAAGAGACCATTTTAAAACTCATGCCGATGCGGGAGAAAAAATAGCGGCTGAAGTGCTCAGCAAACTCAAAGTATCAAATAATATATATAATAAGGTTACTACTCTTATAAAATATCATCAGTCCGTAGAAAATGTGAATGATGTCAAGATAAAACACTGGTTCAATAAGATAGGCGAGGAATATACTCTCTCTCTATTTGATGTGCGCATAGCCGATTTAAAGGCACATAACCTGGGAAAAAAAGAAGTGCTTTTTGAGATAGAAAGGCTTATGTCGCTTGAGGAAGAGGCAAAGATGATTATTAAGCGCCGGGAGCCTTACAAAATTTCGGAGCTTGCCGTTAACGGTCATGACCTTATTTCTCTTGGCTTTTCCGGGCGTGAGATAGGTGATAAACTGTCTGAAATACTTACGCTTGTTATGGATGGAAGATTGAAAAATACCAAAAAAGACATATTGAATTTTTTAAAAAATAGTTAATTTGCCCTTTGACAATTCGTTTTTTTAGTGGTATAAAATATATGCGTGTAGCGATAAGCACAGCAAAGCGTACAACTCTTTGAGTTGTACGCTTATTTTTTTTTACAGGAGGAAATTTTTAATGCCTAAAACTAAATTTCAGGGAGCTGTTTTCGGATTGCTGATGTCATACATAATGGCGTTTGGCATGGAGGTCTATAATACGGCGATAAAAATGGGCTTCAATCTAAAAGCAGGCAGCTTCAGCAGTATGACTAATATAGTCTTTTGGGAAGCTCTAAAGGAAACACTTTATATGGGGGCGATAGTGTTTGTAATCTCAAGCCTTTTCGGCAACAAAATAGGGGAGCGATTTGCCAAAAAATACTGTAATCCGGAGAAAGATAATCCTTATTTTTGCAGAATAATGCGTCAGGCGGGTACAATCGCAATTATGTGCCCCACAATGAGCCTTGTGGCAACAATACTTTTTAATATAATATTAGGCGGCTCAAGCTGGGTAAATCTGCCGGCTATATGGGCGGGAACTGTTATAAAAAATTTCCCTATGGCTTTCTTTTGGAATATGTTTGCCGCAACAGGCTTGACGCGTATAATATTCGGTTTGATATTCAGGAAAAAGAAATGTAAATAATTTTTTATAAATATTGACAAATACAAATTATGGATTATAATATAATTAGCACTCAAAAGCAGAGAGTGCTAATTTTTATAAATTCAGGGTGATAAAATGAGAAAGAAACAGTTTAAAGCAGAATCTAAAAAGCTCCTTGATATGATGATAAATTCTATCTATACAAATAAGGAAATCTTTATAAGGGAGCTTATTTCAAACGCTTCGGACGCTATTGATAAGCTTTATTTTAAATCCCTTACCGATACTTCCGTTGGAATGAATAAGGATGATTTTGAGATATTTATTTCAGCCGATAAGGAAAACAGAACTCTTACCATCACCGATAACGGTATAGGTATGACAGCTGAGGAACTTGAATCAAATCTCGGCACAATAGCAAAGTCAGGCTCATTTAACTTTAAGAATGAAAATGAGGACGCCAAAGAAAACGATATAGAGGTAATCGGTCAGTTCGGTGTCGGCTTCTATTCATCATTTATGGTTGCAAAAAGGGTAGAGGTAGTTTCAAAAGCCTACGGCGAAGATGTTGCCCATAAGTGGGTATCCGAGGGCGCAGAGGGCTACACTATTGAGGAGTGTGAAAAGGATAGCTGCGGCACAGTAATAACTCTTTATATGAAAGATGATACTGAAAATGAGGATTACTCACACTTCCTTGAGCAGTATGCAATTACGGAACTCGTAAAGAAATACAGCGATTATATCCGCTATCCCATTAAGATGGAAACGGTGCATTCCGTACCCGATCCTGATAAAGAGGGCGAATATAAAGAGGAAACTTCCATTGAAACCCTTAATTCAATGGTTCCGCTGTGGCGTAAGAACAAAAATGAGATTACTGCCGAGGAATATAATGAATACTATAAGATGAAGTTCTTTGATTACCATGACCCGCTTGATGTAATTCACTTCAAGTCAGAGGGCACGGCAACATTTGACTCTCTTATCTATATCCCGTCAGAGCCGCCTATGGATTATTATTCCAAGGAATATGAAAAGGGTCTTGCCCTTTATACTAACGGCGTTATGATAATGGAAAAATGCTCTGATCTTGTGCCGGATTATTTCAGCTTTGTAAAAGGCATTGTTGATTCTGCCGATCTTAACCTCAATATCAGCCGTGAAACTTTGCAGCAGGATTATCAGGTAAGAATAATCGCAAAGGCTATAGATAAAAAGATAAAGTCAGAGCTTAAAAAGATGCTCACCAAAGACCGTGAAAAATATGAAAAGTTCTTTGAAAAATTCGGCGTTCAGATTAAATGGGGCGTATATGCCGATTACGGCGCAGAAAAAGACGGGCTCAAAGATCTGATGATGTTTAAGTCTGTTAAAGATAATAAATATGTTACTCTTAAAGAGTATATTGACGCTATGCCGGAGGGTCAGGAAAAGATCTATTATGCGTGCGGTGAAACACCGGAAAAGATTGCTCTTCTTCCTCAGACAGAAGCTGTTAAGTCAAAAGGCTTTGACGTGCTCTGCTTTACTGATGATGTTGATGAATTTGCCGTTCAGATGCTTATGGAGTACGACGGCAAACAGTTTGCCAATATCTGTAAAGACGATTTGAAACTTTCTTCTGATGAAGAAAAGAAAGCGCTTGATGAAAAGAATGAGGGCGCAAAAGATATGCTCGATGAAATGAAAGGCTATCTCGGAGACGAGGTTACAGCAGTAAAATTCTCCGATTCCCTTGGTTCTCACGCTGTCTGCCTTTCTAGCGAGGGATATGTTTCAATCGATATGGCAAAGATACTCAGCCGTATGCCCGGCGGAAATCAGGGCGTAAAGGCTCAGCTTGTGCTCGAAATAAATTCAAATCATCAGATAGCCGAAAAACTTTTCAAACTCTTTGCAGATGATAAGGACAAACTTCAGAAGTATACCAAGATACTTTATAACGAAGCTCGTCTTGTCAGCGGGCTTGATGTTGAAAATCCAACAGAATTTGCTGATATGGTTTCAGAACTGTTATAAGCTTTTTGTTTCCCTTCAAAACTGCATATTTCAGGTAGATAAATAAAGCGCGGAGCCTTTAAAAGACTCTTGCGCTTTTATCTTTTGCTTTCAATTATATTGCCTCTTAAAAAACAGGGTGACAGCGGTAATATTGTATGGTATAATAGATATATAATATAATACAGTTATTTTCGGCTTTTTACCGAAAAGTTTATATATTTCATCGTTGGAGGTGTAATTATGAAATACAATGTTATCACAATAAGCCGTGAATTCGGCAGCGGAGGCAGATATGTCGGCGAGGAGCTTGCAAAAAAACTCGGCTGGGAATATTACGATAAGGAAATCATTTCCAAGGTGGCTGAAAAGACCGGCTTTGCTGAAGAATTTGTTGAGCAGGCGGGTGAACATTCACCGTTCAAGAGCATATTCTCCTATGGCTTTGTCAGCAGAGACAGCGGCGGCTCTTCTCTTGAGGATTATGTTTATTCCGCCCAGAGAAAAATAATACTTGAACTTGCGGACAAAGGCCCTTGCATTATCGTCGGCAGGTGCGCAGATTATATTTTGCAGGATCGCAAAGACTGCCTTAACGTATTTATCCACGGTGATGAAGAAAGCAAGATCCAGCGTATAATGAAATATAAGAATACGGATGTGAAGCAGGCAAGAAAACTTATGAAAGATATAGATAAGCGCCGCCGTATAAATTATAATTATTATACCGACAGGCAGTGGGGCAGGGCACAGAACTTTGATATCTGCCTCAACAGTACCTCACTCGGAACTGATAACTGCGTAAAGATAATTTATGACGCTGTTACGAATCTTGATTGGTTTGTTGCCGATTCTGCTAAATAAAAACTATAATATTAAAAAAGGTCT